>NZ_JBFADC010000012.1:0-137630 GCF_040641195.1 Glycomyces sp. NPDC021274
TCTTCTTGGCGCGGAGGCGGGCAGGCGGTCTTCAGGTACTTGTCGAGCAGGCGACCGGTGGCCTCGGAGAGCTGGCCTTCCAAGGCCCACATGCCGTTGCCCTGCGGGATCAGCTCCAAGCGCTGCATCGACTGCTCGCCCAGCTCATCGAACAGTTCGGACTCTTCGGCGATCGCGGCCCAGAGTTCATCCAGGTGGCGGCGCAGCTCCTTGAAGGAGGCGTGGGCGCAGTACTCGGCGACCATCGCTTCGGGAGTGGTGCACTCGACTGAAGCATCGAAGGGGGAGGGGACCGGTGCCCGGAAGGGGGTGCGGGCGAACAGGCGCATGGCAGGGGTCTGGTCGAGCTGGCGGACGGCATAGGCGACCTGGTCGATCCGAGCCTTCCCCGAAGTGGCAGCCGAAGCGAGGATCCGGAACTTGCCGGAGAGGCGGGCGATCGCGGCGATGTCGGCGGCGGTGCGGTTGTGGAAGTCGAACTGGGAGACCAGGAGATCACGCAGGGCGGAGAACCCGAACTCGGAGCGGTGGAGGTTCTGCTCCTTCATCTCGATCACCGAGGAGAGCACTGCCGCGTGCTGGGCGTTGATGAGGGCTGCGGCTGCATCGAGGGTGGAGCGGATGGCGGCAGCTTGGGAGGGGCGGTTGGAGACCAAGGGAGGGAAGGGGTTCGGGGTGGTGGTGCAGCGACTCATGGTCCTTCGTCTCCTTCCTTGTTCTCGAATGTCCTGCCTGTTTTCGCTTTCTTGTTCGTAGTTCAATAGTGACAGGTGGGGGGCGGGGCGTCATCACTCAATGGGGTGAACATTCCATGAGGGACATTCACGGAGCGCGCGAGAGCACGTGGGGCGCAGTGCGAACCGCGCCAACGACCCGCCCCCGGTGGTCCCGCGCTGCCCGCCGGCCGCACTGTACACCGCAAAGGAATACGGACCCTTTGTCGCTGCCCGCCTTGACCCGCGCCCACTCCAGCTTGAAAGCCGAAAGCGGAGCCTCGGTTGGCAGGACCCTGTTGTCGCTGCCGCTCTGACCCGCGCCCCCTCCAGTCCGAGAGCCGACCCCCACCGAGTCGGCCCCCGTTGTCGCTGCCCGCTCTAACCTCGACTCCCACAATCCAGCAAGGGTGCGAAAACGGGCCCCAAGGCATCGCCTCGGGGCCCGTTTCGCTTGCCTTACACGACTTTCGGGATGGAGCCCGTGTTCGTCAGGGCCTCGTTCAGCAGCGGTCCGACCTGCATCGTGAACTGGCCGAGCTCGTAGCCGAGCTGCTCGCGGTCGCACTGGGAGACGGCGAGCAGGGTGAGGCAGATCTGCGGGCCGACCGGGGCGGCCAGGAGCACGCCCTCGGCCATCTCGACGATGACCTGCTGGGTCGGGCCGTGGTCCATGGACCGGCCGGCGCCCTCGCCCATGGAGAGCAGCCCCGATCCGATGCCCGCCAACTGGTCCGCGCGCTCCTTGGGGAGCCCGGCGGAGACGGCGAGCGGCAGGCCGTCGACGCTCACCAGGACGGCGTGCGAGAGCCCGGGGGTGCGGGCCACGAGCGAGCCGAGCAGCATGCTCAGGGAGCGCTCGTAGACGCCGAGATTGGCGCTCATCGGGTCGCCATCCTCTCCGTCCTGGCGCCTGCACCGGGGCGGCCGCCCCGGGCGCGGCCCCAGCCTTTGAAGTAGCCGGCAGTGTTCTGCGCCAGCAGCTCGGGGTCGCGGTCGATCGGCTCGTCGAAGCGCGGGTTCTCGTCCGCGACGACCGCGCCCGGCACCAGGTTCGCCTGCGGCTTTCGCCGCGGCAGCCCGGCGGGCGTGACCGGCTCCTCGGTCTCGGGGGCCTCGGTGACGTGGCGGGCGGTGCGCCAGCCCTCGTCGCCGGGGAGGTTCCACGACTCCGGTTCGGGCTCTTCGCCTTCGGGCCGCTTGAACCAGGCGCTGCGGGCCTGGCCGAGGATCATGAGCCCGTCGTCGTCGGCCATGAGGCTGGCGACGTCGACGATGTGGACGTCGTCCTTCGGCTGCCACGGGTGGCGGCGCGGCTCGGGCTCGGGCTGGCGCATGCTGTCGGACTGGAACGCGTCGGTCAGCGCCGGCCGGGGGACCGTCCGCTCGCTCGGCGCGGGCAGGTCCGACTGCGGCAGTTCGGCGGGCTGGGCCCGGCGGCGCCGGCGGATCGAGCGGGTGTGCGTCTCGCCGTCGACCGGCGGCATCTGCGATTCCGGGATCACCTGCGTCGCTTCGAGGTCCACGACCGAGTGCAACTGGGAGGCCGGGTCGAGCGCGCGGAGGCTCTGTCGGTCCGGCAGGTCGCCGGGGAGGCGGACGGTGGTGTGCGTGTCGTGGCCGTGGCGGCTCGTCGGGCGGTCCTCGTCGTCGTACGCGACGGGAGGGGCGGCGGGCGGCGCGGCGTCGAGGCGCGGGCGCTTGGCCTGGAGCAGCCCGATGAGCCCTTCGAGCGAGCGGTCCCAGGCCGAGACCGCGTCGGCGGTCGCGGAGACGGACGGCGCGACGGACGGGTCGTCCCCGCCGCCGATCTCGCGGATGGCCTCGGTCAGGGCCCCGGCCATCGCCGCGACCTGGCCGGGGTCGGCCACGGTGGCGAGGTCCGCGGCGAGCTCTTCAGTCGAGATCGACTGCAGCGCACCGGGTTGCGGGAGCCGGGTGAGGATGGCGACGGCGTTGGCCTCGCTCGGGTCGTCCCAGGCGGCGAGCGCCGCGGGGAATACCGCGCGCAGCAGGCACGTGAGCGCCTCTGCCGCGTCGTGACGGGCCCTGGCGGCCGAGGCCACGGTGTCCAGGATGGGACGCAGAGCGTTGATCTCAGGGCGCGCCGCGTAGGGCTGGCCGCTCACTTCGCCGGTCGCCAGGCCGCGGGCCATGGCGATGGCGTCGTCGAGGGCGTCCTTGGAGCGCGAGGCCGGGCTGGCGGCGCGGACGACGAGCTGCCCGGCGGCTGCGGCGAACTCGGCCAGCTGGACCACCTCGCCGTCGACGGCCACCGAGACTGACTGCCCGGGCGCCGATCGCGCGAGGAGGCTGTTGAGGCGGACCCAACCGCGGGGGTCGTCGCCGAAGGTGTCGGTGGCGATGAGGCTGCCGCCGGCCGCGACGAGCGCGACAGCGCAGGCGGTGTCGCCTTGTCCGGCTCCTGCTACCTGCTGGTCGATGGTGATGCCGCAGAACACTTGCACCCGCGGGGCTCCTCTCGTAGGGCGCACCCGGACGGGCGCCGGCCCCTGTCGGCGGGCCGAAGCCCCGCCTGTATTTACCAGTCCGTTATCAGTTTTCCGCAGAATACTCGGTTCTGCAAGCGGACGGACAGTGCGGGTTCATGAAGGGATGGAAAGCCATAGCACACATTTCCGTCAATTCCTCGACGCTGCGGACCAGGGGATTCCCTTGTGCAATAACGGTGTGCGACGCGACCGCGCCGCCGCGTGCGCCGCGGCGGCGCCGGGATTCGGACTCCGCGTACGAGTCCGCATGGGCTGTTCGGCCGATGGGCGTGCTCCCTAACCGCGCCATTCCACATGATCGTTGATCTTGGCGATGACGCCGCGCCAGGCGATCGCCGCCTGCTGCGAGTCGTTCTTCTTCAAGCGGCGCTTGGCGAGTTTGCCGCGCAGGCCGCCGTCGACGACGATCCGGAAGGTCTCGTCGAGGTCGTCCAGCGGCGAACCGGGGGCGAGCGAGTTGAGCACCGACTCGTTCTTCAGCGCGTACCCGAGGTCGCGCCCGACCTCGGCGGCCTTGATGAGCAGCTCGGGCTCCCAGGACTCCTGGCCGCCGCGCAGGTTGGCCACGACCAGGTCCAGCTCGTAGGTGTCGTCTTCGTCACACACGATGTCGTCGGTGCTGAGGCGCTCCTGCAGCTCGGCGTACTCCTCGATCACGGCGAGGTCGTGGTCGTCGTGCTCCTTGACGTACGCGACGAGCGCGTCCGCCTCGCGGAAGACCAAGAGCTTTCCCTTGCGGGTCAAGAACACCGGGACTTCCTCGGGGGTGGCGTCGAGGGCGTCTTCCTCCTCGTCGGCCTTGTCCTCGTCGTCGGCGAAGTCGGCCGCGTCGGGCTCGGGGGCGTCCGCGTCCTCAGGGGTCGCCTCGTCGTCCTTCTCGGCGTGCTTGCCGAGCGGCGCTGCGTCCTCGTCGTCTTCGTCCGCGGCGGGTTCGGGCTCGGCCTTGGCCTTCCCGCCCGGGAGGGTGTCCGACATTCGGTACGCGCGCAGGGTGAAACCGGAGTCCTTGCCCAGGTGGAGTTCCACCGGGTCGACGCTCATCTCGTTCCAGAGCTTGTCCGTCTCGGCGCTGCGCACCGGCCCGTCCGAATCGGCCGCCATGTCGCGTCCCTCCCGTAGTGATCTAGCTGGGGAACAGCGTACGACGACGCGACACGCCCGGTCGTACCCGGTAGGTCCGTTCGGAAAGGAATATGCGAATGGGGCCCTGCCCGTTGACGGCAAGGCCCCATCGACGGTCGCTCAGTAACCGCCTCCGGCGGTCGCGGCCATCCCGGCCGGGTGCCACACGGTCTTGTACTCCGTCCACTGCCGCAGCAGGTCGAGCGAGGTGCCCGCGCGCCCGGGGCGGCGGACCACCTTCAGGGTCTCGGCGGCGGCGGCCTCCAGGCTCGCGGCCAGTTCGGCGTCGGCGACGCCGCCCAGGTCGAGCCCGTTGACGTCGGCGTGCGCGGCCAGGTGCGGCGCGACCTCGGCGGCCTTGCCGCTCAAGATGTTGACGACCCCGCCGGGCAGGTCGGAGGTGGCGAGCACTTCGCCGAAGCTCAACGCGGGCAGCGGCTTCGACTCGCTGGCGAGGACTACGACGGTGTTGCCGGTGGCGATCGCGGGGGCGACGGATTCGATGAGGCCCAGGAGCGGGTCGTCCTGCGGGGCGACCACCGCGATGACGCCGAGCGGTTCGGGGGTCGTGTGGTTGAAGTACGGGCCCGCGACGGGGTTGGCCCCGCCGAGCACGGACGTGTACTTGTCCGTCCAGCCCGCGTAGTGCACGAGCCGGTCGATCGCGGCCTCCACGGTCCCCAGCGCCGCTTGGACTTCCGTGCCGGTGGCCTCGGAGAGATCCTCGGCGAACTGCCCGGCGCGGCCTTCGAGCATCTCGGCGGCGCGGTAGAGGATCTGGCCGCGCAGGTACGCGGTCTGGCCCGCCCAGGGCCGCTGGGCCTTGCGGGCGGCGGCCACTGCGTCGCGGCCGTCCTTGCGGCTGGCGAGCGCGGCGTTGGCCAGCTCGGTCCCGTCCGGGCTGCTCACGGGGTAGCTCCTTCCGGACTCCGAGCGGGGGAACTTCCCGCCCACGTACAGCTTGTAGGTCTTCTTGACCCTGAGGCGGTCGGCCGGTGCTTGCTTAGACATCGAGGTAGGCCTCCAGCCCCTGGCGGCCGCCTTCGCGGCCGTAACCGGACTCCTTCAGGCCGCCGAACGGGCTGGCGGCGTCGAACTGGTTGAACGTGTTGGCCCACACCACGCCTGCGCGCAGCCGCTCGGCCGCCCACAGGATCTTGGAGCCCTTCTCGGTCCACACTCCGGCCGAGAGGCCGTAGGGGGTGTTGTTGGCCTTGGCGATCGCCTCGTCCGGGGTGCGGAACGTGAGCACGCTCAGCACCGGGCCGAAGATCTCCTCCTTGGCGATGCGCATGGACTGCTGGACGCCGGTGAACACGGTGGGGCGGAACCAGAATCCGCGCTCGGGCAGGTCGCAGGCGGGCTGCCAGACCTCGGCGCCCTCGCCGGCGCCGGTCTCGGCGAGCGCCTGGATGCGCGAGAGCTGCTCGGCGGAGTTGATGGCGCCGATGTCGGTGTTCTTGTCGAGCGGGTCGCCCACGCGCAGCGTCTCGACGCGGGCCTTGAGCCGCGCGAGCACGTCGTCGGCCACCGACTCCTGCACGAGGAGGCGCGAACCGGCGCAGCACACGTGCCCCTGGTTGAAGAAGATGCCGTTGACGATGCCCTCGACGGCCTGGTCGACGGGTGCGTCGTCGAACACGATGTTCGCGGCCTTGCCGCCGAGTTCGAGGGTGAGCTTCTTCTTGGAGCCCGCGATGGACTTCGCGATGGCCCGGCCGACCGCGGTCGAACCGGTGAACGCGACCTTGTCGACCGCACTGTCCACAAGGGCCGCACCGGTGGCGCCGGCGCCGGGGAGGATGTTGACGACGCCGGGCGGCAGCTCGGCCTCCTGGCACAGCTCGGCGAACATGAGCGCGGTCAGCGGCGTGGTCTCGGCGGGCTTGAGCACCACCGTGTTCCCGCACGCGAGCGCCGGCGCGATCTTCCACGCGAGCATGAGCAGCGGGAAGTTCCAGGGGATGACCTGGCCGATGACGCCGAGCGGCTTCGGGTCCGCACCGAGGCCCGCGTAGGCGAGCTTGTCGGCCCAGCCGGCGTGGTAGAAGAAGTGCTGCGCCGCGGTCGGCACGTCGAAGTCGCGGGTCTCCTTGATGGGCTTGCCGTTGTCGAGGGATTCGGCGACGGCGAACTCGCGGGCCCGCTCTTGGAGGAGCCGGGCGATGCGGAACAGGTACTTGCCGCGCTCGGCGCCGCTCATGGGGCCCCAGACGGCCTCCTGTGCGCGGCGGGCGGCGGCGACGGCGTTCTGGACGTCGGCCTCGCCGGCCTCGGCCACGGTGAACAGGGCCTCCTCGGTGGAGGGGTTCACGGACTTGAAGACGGCGCCGTCGGCGGCGTCGGTGAACTCGCCGTCGATGAACAGCCCGTAGTGCTCTTTGATCTGGGGCCGCACCGATTCGGGTGCGGGCGCGTACTCGAACATCGCTTAGTCCACCGTCACGTAGTCGGGGCCGGAGTAGTGGCCGGTCTTGAGCTTCTGGCGCTGCATGAGCAGGTCGTTGAGGAGGCTGGAGGCGCCGAAGCGGAACCACTCGTTCGAGAGCCAGTCGTCGCCGAGGACCTCGTTGACGCACACCAGGTACTTGATGGCGTCCTTGGTGTTGCGGATGCCGCCGGCGGGCTTGACGCCGACCTGCACGCCCGTGGCGGCGCGGAAGTCGCGCACGGCCTGCATCATCAGCAGTGTCACCGGGAGGGTGGCGTTGACGCCGACCTTGCCGGTGGAGGTCTTGATGAAGTCGGCTCCGGCGTACATGGCGAGCCAGGAGGCGCGGCGCACGTCGTCGTAGGTGACGAGCTCGCCGGTCTCGAGGATGACCTTGAGGCGGGCCTCGCCGCTGGCGGCCTTGACGGCCTTGATCTCGTGGAAGACCCGTTCGAGGTCGCCGGCGAGGAACGCGCCGCGGCTGATGACCATGTCGATCTCGTCGGCGCCTGCGCGGACGGCCGCTTCGGTGTCGGCGAGGCGCACGTCGAGCGGCACCTGCCCGGCCGGGAAGCCGGTGGCGACGGATGCGACCTTGACGCCGGTGCCTTTGACGGCTTCGGCGGCGACGGCCACCATCGACGGGTAGACGCAGACCGCGGCGGTGGCGGGGGCGTCGCCGTCGGGGCGCACGGCCTTGGAGGCGAGCGACCGGACCTTGCCGGGGGTGTCGGCCCCTTCGAGGGTGGTGAGGTCGATCATGCTGATGGCGAGGTCGATGGCCTTGGCCTTCGCGTCCGCTTTGACGGAGCGGGTGGCGAGCCCCGCCGCGCGCGCTTCGAGGCCCACCGCGTCGACGCCGGGGAGGGCGCGGACGAGGGCGGCGGCCTCAGCGCCGCTCAAAATTGATCCCATGACTGGATGATATCCGTATTCCCGAGACGTTCGACTCAGACTGTGGTGACCAGCTCACATTAGCGCGGCGAGCTGGGCGTTAAGGTTGGGAACCGTGGATGTCAAGATCGTGGAACACCCGCTCGCCGCAGAACGGCTTACCGCCATGCGGGACGAGCGCTCGGACTCGCCAAGGTTCCGGGCTGCCCTGCACGAGCTCACAACGATGCTCGTCTACGAGGCCACGCGCGACGTGGCCGTGACCGAATACGCGATCAGGACGCCCGTGGCCCCGGCCAAGGGCTACCGGCTCGGGAACCCGCCGCTGCTCGTCCCGGTGCTGCGCGCCGGGCTGGGCATGGCCGACGCGGCCCAGGCGATGATCCCGGACGCCTCGATGGGGTTCGTGGGCCTGGCCCGCGACGAGGAGACCCATGAGCCGTACGCCTACATGGAGTCCCTGCCCGACGACCTGGCCGGACGCCATGTCATCGTGCTGGACCCGATGGTCGCCACCGGCGGCTCGCTCCTGCGCTGCTGCGAGATGATCGCCGCGCGCGGCTGCACCGACATCGACCTGATCTCGGTCCTGTGCGCGCCCGACGGCATCGCGAAGCTCGACGCCTCCGGCATCAGCCTCCGCATGACCACCGCCGCGGTCGACCCGGAGCTCAATGCCGCCGCTTACATCATTCCCGGCCTCGGCGACGCCGGCGACCGCCAATTCGGCGCCTACCGCCGCTTCTAACAGCACGAACGACGAGGGGCCGGGCGCGCAAGCGCCCGGCCCCTCACTCGTCTCCGTAGAACATCTACTGGATGTCCGGATCGACGTCGAAGACGCCGTCCTCGAAATCGAGTTCACTCCGCAGCCCGCCGATGACTACCGGCGGATCGCCTGGCGGAGGACAAGCTTCGGTCTCCCACGGGTCCTCCACCGTGACCGGCCTGTTCATCTCCTCGTGGATCGCTTCGAGCACCTCCGCGAAATCCTCATCGGGTACACGGTTCGCGTAGTACGCGATGATCGCGGCGCCGTTGGCGCGGTGCGGTGGGAGGTTGTCGGTCATCGGATGCTCAATTCGTCGCAGTCGGCTCGTTACGCCGTGATGCAGTGAATCTCGCATTGGAGCCCGGGGGTTCTCTCGAACTTCTTATCGACCGTCAGAAGCGGGGCTCGCAGGGCTTCCGCCAGCGCGACGTAGGAGGCGTCGTACGGCGTCATGTTCGCTCTTAGCTCCCAGATTCGGGGCAGATACCAGGTGTGCTGATACCGGTCCATGTTCGACTGGAGCAGCGATTCCAAGGCTTGGTTGGCTTTTGCCTGCTCCAGTTTGCGGCCCAGTACCAAGCCACGGAGCACCGAGCTGAATTCGAGATCGATGAAATGCGGCGCAACCAGTTTCTCACCGGCGACCGCTGCGCGGACACCCTCGCCCAGCTCATCAGAGCTGGTAAGCAGTTCGATCATGGCGGAGGTGTCAATGACGATCACTTGCGGTGCGTCCGGTCCTCCTCGATGACAGTGAGTATGTCCTCGGTCGTGACCCCGCTGCCTTCCGAAATCTCTCGACCGCGCACGATGAGTTCGTCGGTGGTGAGCCGTTTCGAATCCTGTTCGAGCAGGCGCTTTACGAAGCCCTCCACCGTCGTGTGGTTGTTCTGCGCGCGGAGCCGCAGCCGAGCCATCACGTCTTCGGACACGTCGTGGATCTCCAGATCAGCCATGACTCGATCGTAGGCGACCAGCCGTCGGATTTCATGTTCTGACACGCCGTGCCGAAGGGGCCGGGCGCGCAGCGCCTGGCCCCCTCGTTCGTGCTCGTTGTTGTTAGTGCGGCACGCCCAGGACCGCGGCGATCTCGGCCTTCAGTGCCTCGACGCTCGCGCGGGCGCGCTCGCGGGCGCCGGGGAGGTCGCCGCCGACGTCCTCGCGGACCTCGAGGTACGCCTTGAGCTTCGGCTCGGTGCCGCTGGGGCGGCAGACGACCCGGGCGTTCGCGGTCGTGACGGTGACGACGTCCGCGTCGGGCAGCCGGTCGAGGTACTCGGTGACCGGTTCGTCCAGGAGCGACGTGGGCGGGTGGGCGCGCAGGCGCTTCATGCACGCGTCGATCTCGCCGAGGTCCTCGACGCGGACGGAGAGCTGCCCGGTCTCGTAGACGCCGAACTCCTCGGCGAGCTCGTCGAGCCGGTCCTGCAGGGTCGCCATCCGCGCGGCCTGGCCGGCCGCGATCTCGCTGACGATGAGGGACGCGGAGATGCCGTCCTTGTCACGCAGGAACTCAGGGGCGACGCAGTAGCCGAGGGCCTCCTCGAACGCGAACGCGAGGTCGGCGCTGGTGCGGGCCAGCCACTTGAAGCCGGTGAGGGTCTCCATGTAGCCGAAGCCGCGCCGCTCGCACATCGCCTTGAGCTGCGTGGTGGAGACGATCGTGGTCGCGTAGGTGCCCTTGCGGCCCTTGCGCATCCAGTGGTCGGCCAGGAGCACGCCCACTTCGTTGCCGCTGAGCTGGCGCCAGGTGCCGTCGCCGACCGGGACGGCGACCGAGCAGCGGTCGGCGTCCGGGTCCAACGCGAGCGCCACGTCCGCGCCCTCCTCGATCGCGAGGGCCGTGAGCAGGTCGATCGCGCCCGGTTCCTCGGGGTTGGGGAAGGCCACGGTGGGGAAGTCGGCGTCGGGGTCGGCCTGGCGGGCGACCAGGGTGGGGGCCGGGAAGCCGGCCCGTTCCATGGCGCGCACCAGGGTCGCGCCGCCGACGCCGTGCATCGGGGTGGCGACGGACGCGAGCCGCTTGGGGTCGTCGGGGTCGACGACGGAGGCGACGGCGTCCAGGTACTCGTCCACGATGGCCCCGTCGAGGATCTCGCCCTCGTCGCCCAGGGGCACTTCGGTGAGCGGGCCGAGCGCTTCGATCGCGGCCTCGATCTCGGTGTCGGCGGGCGGCACGATCTGGGCGCCCGCGCCGAGGTCCCCGCCGAGCTCGCGGCCGAGGTACACCTTGTAGCCGTTGTCCTGCGGCGGGTTGTGGCTGGCGGTCACCTGCACGGCCGCGGCGGCGCCGAGCTTCGTGACGGCGTAGGCGGTCACGGGCGTCGGGAGCGGTCCGGGCATGACGAGGGCGCGGCGGCCGGAGCCGGTGACGACGCGCGCGGTCTCGGCGGCGAAGTCGCGGCTGCCGTGGCGGGCGTCGTAGCCGATGACGACGGGCCCTGCCGCGCCCTTCGCGTCGAGCCAGTTCGCGAGGCCGGCGGCGGCGGCGCGCACCACGGCGAGGTTCATGCCGTTCGGTCCGGCCCGCAGCGGCCCGCGCAGGCCCGCGGTGCCGAACTTCAGCCGCCCGGCGAAGCGGTCGGCGAGCTCGGGGCCCGCCGCGGGGAGGCCGTCGAGCAGCCGGTACAGCTCGTCCCGGGAGGCCTTGTCAGGGTCGTCGGTGATCCACTGCAGCACGTCGGCGCGCAGCGCATCCAGGTTGGTCGTCTCCTCCGTCATGCGGAAATCGTCGCATATCCGCCTGACGAGGGGCCGTCGTTGTGGACGGTGTGGCCTCAGCCGGTCTGGAACGACGCCACAGCCTCGTCGTACACCTGCTGTGATAGGTCCCATGCCGCCGCATCGCCGGAGATGAACACGCCGTACGCGGTGCCGTCGCCGGCGTCGACGAGCGCCCAGATCGAGTGCCGGTCGGCGCCGTCGTCGAGGTTGGTGCCGGTGTATTCCAGGACGGTGCCGTCCATCTCCGCGAACGAGGTCGCGGCGAGCTGCACCTGGTCGAGCTCCTCCATGGACTCCGGCAGTCCGTCCCAGTAGTCCGAGAGGTACGCCTCGGTGCTGTCCGACTCGTGGTCGAACCCGGAGTAGAACCGCACCCACTGGGTGTCGTCCTCGGGGTTGAAGTACACCGCGTAGTGCTCGCCCGCTTCGCCTTCGGTCCAGCCCGCGGGGTAGTTCGCGGTGAACCCGTCCCCTTCGTGCGTCGCCGTCTCGAACGCGGGCCCGCCGCCGTCGGCGTCGTCGCCCTCGCCCGTCGGGTCCTCCCCGGCGCTGTCGGACGCGCCCGGATCCGCATCCCCGCCCCCGGTGTCGCCGAGCAGCAGTTTGTAAGCGCCCCAGCCGAGCACGAGCGCGAGCAGCACGCACACGACGATGACCGAAGTGGACTTCCACACGTTCCCGGCCGGTTCGGGCTCGGGCTCGCGGGTGCGCGGGCGCGCGCCGGTGCGCGGCGGCGACACGTCCTGGAAGGCCGCCTGCTGCTGGAGCGGCGGCGACTGCTGCGGCATCCCGCCCGTCCCCAAAGGCCCGGCGAGCAGCGCCTGCAGCTCCTGTCGCACCTGCGGCAGCGGCGCGCGCTGCTGCGGGTCCTTCGCGAGCATCCCGCCGATGAGCGGCGTGAGCGGCCCGGCATGGCGCGGGCTCTCCGGCGGCTCCTGCACGACCGCGCGCATGGTCGAGACCGCGTCACCGCGGTCGAACGGCGGCCGGCCCTCGACGGCCGCGTACAGGGTCACGCCGAGACTGAACACGTCGCTCGCCGGCTCGGCCGGGTGACCGACCGCCCGCTCGGGCGCGATGTAATGCGCCGACCCCAGCACCTTCCCCGGCGTGGTCCCACCCGACACCTGATGCTGCTGCGCCGCACCGAAATCCGAGAGCACGCACCGCCCGTCGGTCGAGATCAGCACGTTGCCCGGCTTGATGTCGCGGTGGATGATCCCCGCGTCGTGCGCCGCCTGGAGCGCCCCGACCAGCGCCAGCCCTATCTTCGCGGCCACCCGCGGCGCGAGCGGCCCGTCCTGCGTCAGGATCTCCGCGAGACTGCGCGCCTGCAGGAGCTCCATCACGATCCACGGCAGCCCGGCGTGCTCGACCACGTCGAAGATCCGGATGATCGACGGATGCGACAGCGCCGCCGCGATCTGCGCCTCCCGCCGCGACCGGTCGATCATCTGCACCCGCTCGGGCACAGGCAGGTCCGGCGGCAGGAACACCTCTTTCAAGGCCACCTCGCGGCGCAGCACCATGTCCTGCGCCCGCCACACGGACCCGTTGCCGCCCTTGCCGACCAGGTCGACCAGCTGGTAGCGGTCGGCCACCAGGTCGCCGGGCCCGGCCCGGTTGCCGGTGCCGGCCGGAACGGCGCGCGGGCGCTGGCCCTGGCCGCCGGCCGCGAAGCTCTGGCCGAGGTTCCCGTAGTTGCCGTAGGAGTTGCTGTGCCGGTACGAGGAGTCGCCGTACGAGTCGCCGCCGTACGCGTCCCGGTTGAACCCGGGGTTCGACTGGCCGTACTCGGGGTTCGACTGCCCGAAGCTCGGGTTCGACTGGCCGTACGCGGGCGCGTAGGGATCGCGTCCGGGATCCGGGCGGCCGCCCTGGGCCGGGCGCGGATCGGGCCCGGCGCCGTGCGCGCCGAACGAGGGATGCGGGTCACCGCCGGCGCGTCCGGATCCGTAGGATGCACCGGAGAACCCTGACGGCTCTTGGGGTTCGGGGGAGTACCGAGGGGACGGTACCGCGCCGGGGCGGGGGTCCTCATATGCTCCGGGACCACCGCGACCGTAGTCAGATGAGTACGTCATTCGGCCACTCCTCGCGAGGGATCCCCACTAGTCTGCCGTGTCGGAGCCTACCGGTAGGTACCGGCCCCGATTACGGCTCGCCAACCGCATCGCGGCGATTCGCGTAACCGGTCGTGAACGGTGTCGTAAGCGGCAGGGGCCTCAGGCGCGGCGTCACGAATCCACGGCTCGCAAGCTTCGCCGAGACTATGCCTCCGGGACCGGGGCGGAGCTTCCCGAAGACGCAGTTCACCCCCTAGGATGGCAGCCATGCAGTCGTCACCGCAAGGCCGCGACGGGATCGAGATCCGGCCCGTCTACGGACCCGACGACGCCGCGAAGGACCTCCCGGAACGGCTCGGCGAACCCGGGTCCTTCCCCTACACGCGCGGCGTCCACCCCTCCATGTACACCTCCAAGCCCTGGACCATGCGCCAGTACGCCGGGTTCGCCACCGCCGCGGAGTCCAACCGCCGCTACCGCGACCTCCTCGAAGCCGGCACCACCGGCCTCTCCGTGGCCTTCGACCTGCCCACCCAGATGGGCTACGACTCCGACGCGCCCGAAGCCGCCGGCGAGGTCGGCAAAGTCGGCGTCGCCGTCGACTCCCTCGCCGACATGCGCGTCCTCTTCGGCGGCATCCCCCTCGACGAGGTCTCCACCTCGATGACCATCAACGCCCCCGCCGCAGTCCTCCTCCTGCTCTACCAGCTCGTCGCCGAAGAGCAGGGCGCCGACACCGCCGAACTGCGCGGCACGATCCAGAACGACATCCTCAAGGAGTACATCGCGCGCGGCACCTACATCTTCCCGCCCGCGCCCAGCCTCCGCCTCGTCGCCGACACCTTCGCCTACTGCGCCGCCGAACTCCCCGCCTGGAACACCATCTCCATCTCCGGCTACCACATGGCCGAAGCCGGGGCGACCCCCGCGCAGGAACTCGCGTTCACCCTCGCCGACGGCATCGAGTACGTCAACTGCGCCATCGACGCCGGACTCGACGTCGACGCCGTCGCACCCCGCCTCTCCTTCTTCTTCGTCGCCCGCTCCACCCTCCTCACCGAGGTCGCCAAGTTCCGCGCCGCCCGCCGCATGTGGGCCCACATCATGCGCGACCGCTTCGGCGCCAAAGACCCCCGCTCCATGAAGCTCCGCTTCCACACCCAGACCGCCGGCGTCGAACTCACCGCCCAGCAGCCCGAAGTGAACCTCGCCCGCGTCACCGTGCAGGCCCTCGCCGCCGTCCTCGGCGGCACCCAGTCCCTCCACACCAACGCCTACGACGAGGCCATCGCCCTCCCCACCGACGCCTCCGCCCGCCTCGCCCTGCGCACCCAGCAGGTCATCGCCGCCGAGACCGACCTCACCGCCACCGTCGACCCCTTCGCCGGCTCCTACGCCGTCGAAGCCCTCACCGACGCGGTCGAAGCCGAGGCCCTGCGCCTCATCGACGCCGTCTTCGCCCACGGCTCCGCCGTCGAGGCCATCGAAGCGGGCTTCCAGAAGAGCGAGATCGAACGCAGCGCCTACGAGACGGCCAAGCGCATCGACTCCGGCGAGCAGACCGTCGTCGGCGTCAACGCCTACACCCTCAACGGCGCCGAAGCGCCCTACAAACCACTCAAAGTGGACCCCGCGATCGAAGCCGCCCAGGTCGCCCGCCTCGCCGCCCACCGCGCCTCCCGCAACGCGGCCGACCTCACCGCCGCACTCGCCGCCGTCACGGCCGCCGCCGCGGGCACCGACAACGTCCTCTACCCCCTCAAGACCGCCCTCGCCGCCGGCGCCACCGTCGGCGAAGTCTGCAGCGCACTCGCCGCCGAATGGGGACGGTACGTACCCAACGACAATTGGTGAGCGCACCGTCACCTAGAGACAAAGCGCACAACGGGTCTGTCGCCGAAAACGCGACACCGGGAAACACTGGCCCGCGGACGCGACATACCGCCGCGCGCGTCCCTGTTCCGAATGAAAACCGGATCTCGGCCGTAACTTATCGGCCCGGCAAGCGTTATGCCTCATGACAGCGGGTACAGGCTAAGGGCCGTGACCGTTCGTCGCGCAACCGTCACCACTGGCGCGGGGACCAGCTCGACGGCAGCCGGGCGTCGCAAATCACGGCGCTGGCCGCAACGGAGCGCGATCGGATTAAGCTTGCCGGATCGCCCTCCATTGGCTTTGATCCTTGAACGCGAATTGCGAGGCGCGAAGGAATGTTTACGCTCACTGCGGAGAAAGTCGTCGAGATGGGTATCGCCACAAAGTCCAATGAGCCGCTGCCGGGCGCGATCGCGCCCGAATCGTGTCTCGTGGTGCCCGGCGCACTTCCCTCGTTCGACAATTCCGGCAACGCCGCTGAGGAGCAGGCCATGTCCATGTCGCTGCCCGAGTTCCTGGACGGCTGGCTGGCCGCCCACGCGGGCGAGGTCATCGCGGCCCGCCGCCACATCCACGCGAACCCGCGCCTGTCCCGCCAGGAGCACGACACCGCGGACTACGTGGCCGCCGCCCTCGCCGAAGCCGGGCTCGACCCGCAGCTCATCCCCGACGGCACCGGCCTCACCTGCGACATCGGCACCGGCGACCGCGTGATCGCCATCCGCGCCGACATGGACGCGCTGCCGATCCACGACCCGAAGCAGGTCCCGTACCGCTCCACGGTCCCCGGCGTCACCCACGCGTGCGGCCACGACGCCCACACCGCGATGCTCATGGGCCTGGGCCGCGTCCTCGCCGAGATCGAGCGCCGCGAAGGCCTGCCCGGGCGGTTCCGGCTCGTGTTCCAGCCGTCCGAGGAGCAGTTCCCGTCCGGCGCGCCCACGATGATCAAGTACGGGGCGCTCGAGGACGTCGCCGCGATCTTCGCGTTCCACTGCGACCCGCAGTTCCCGGCCGGGAAGATCGCCGTGCGCAACGGGCCCCTGACGGCCGCGTGCGACGTCATGGAGGTCCGCATGTCCGGTCGCGGCGGCCACACCTCCCGCCCGCACCTCACTTCCGACCTCGTCAACGCCATCGGGCGTGTCGTGGTCGACGTGCCCGCGCTCGTGAACCGCCGCCTCGACCCGCGCCAGTCCGTCGCGATCGTCTTCGGCGCGGTCCAGGCCGGCGAGGCCGCGAACGCGATCCCGCAGGAGGCCCTTGCGCGCGCCACTGTGCGCGTGCACGGCCACGAGACCTGGGACATGATCCCCGATCTGGTGCAGGAGGTGACCCGCTCGGTCGCCCGCGCCTCCGGCGTCGAATGCGAGATCGACTACCGCCGCGGCGTCCCGCCCGTGGTCAACGACCGCGTCGCCTCCGCGATGTTCGCCGGGGCCACCGCCGCCGCGCTCGGCGACGACGCCGTCGCCGAAGCCCCCATGTCGATGGGCGGCGAGGACTTCGCGTACTACCTCGAGCAGGTGCCGGGCGCGATGGCCCGCCTCGGCGTCGGCCGCCCCGGCGAGCGCCTCGACATCCACCAGGGCAACTTCGACATCGACGAGACCGCCCTCGCGCACGGCATCCGCGTCATGACCCACACGGTCCTCGCCGCCGCCGCGAGCCCCGCTTTCTGAAGCAGCGCAAGACGATCGGGGGAGTCGCCAAGCGACTCCCCCGATCGTCATGCAAGTAGGTGAACGGCGTGTCCCGGCAAATCGGACACTCGCAGCGCCCCCGAATCCGAGGGTACGCACGGGGTACGACAGGCCCGCCCGACCGGCCCGAACAGGCGCGCTGCCCGGGGCCGATCCGCCTCTATTCGGCCGTCGGACGCTTCCGCAGCGTCTCGACGTAGTCCTGCGGCGCGCCGGCGGCCTCAGCGGCGCGCATGATCTCGTCGAGGTACCACTGGCTCGGCAGCCCGCCCTCGAAGCCCTCGAACACGTACAGCCACACCGGGCGGTTCGCCTCCAATGTCGCGGCCTGCGTGTGCATCCGCCGGTACAGCCCCGAGTTCAGCCCCTCGAGTTCGTCGAGGACCTGCCGGTCGGCCGGGTCGAGGTCGTAGAGCGCCACGAACACCCGCTCGCCCGGCGACTCCACCACCGTCGCGACGGCGGTCTCCGAGCCCAGGTCGGCGTTGCCGAACGTCAGTCGCCAGCCTTCCAGCCAGCCCGTACCCACCAGCGGCGACCGCGGGCACGTGGCGCGCATTCGGGCAGGGTCGAGATTCGAGCCATACGCGGCATAGAGATGCACGACTCGAAGATACCCTTAAACCTGCCCGCACTGAAGCATCCCGAACACCGAAAGGCGCACCGTGGCACGAGTAGCGATCATCGGCGGAGGCCCGGCCGGGTATGAAGCCGCCCTCGTGGCGGCCCAACTCGGCGCCGACGTCTCCCTCATCGAGGCCACCGGACCGGGCGGCGCGTGCGTCCTCTCCGACTGCGTCCCCTCCAAGACCTTCATCGCCGCCTCCTCCGTCCTCACCGAGATCCACGAGTCCAGCGAACTCGGCGTCGCCGCCATCGAGGCCACCGCCGACCCCGCCGCCGTCAACGGCCGCGTCCGCCGCCTCGCCGCCCAGCAGTCCGCCGACATCGCCCAGAAGCTCCTCAACGCCGGCGTCGACATCGTCCACGGCCGCGGGGCGCTGCGCGTCGACAAGGGCTACAACTACGTCCACGAACTCCACATCGTCCCCGTCGAAGGCGAACCCTACGACGCCGAAGCGGACGTCGTCCTCATCGCCACCGGCGCCACCCCCCGCACCCTCACCTCCGCGCCCGTCGACGGCGAACGCATCCTCACCTGGCGCCAGCTCTACGACCTCAAAGAGCTCCCCGAGCACCTCATCGTCGTCGGCTCCGGCGTCACCGGCGCCGAATTCGCCTCCGCCTACCTCGCCATGGGCTCCCATGTCACCCTCATCTCCTCCCGCGACCGCGTCATGCCCCACGAGGACGCCGAAGCCGCCGAGACCGTCGGGCGCGTCTTCGTCCGCCGCGGCATGGACGTGCGCAACCACTCCCGCGCCGCCGCCGCCCGCCGCACCGACGACGGCGTCGAGGTCGAACTCGAGGACGGCACCGTCATCGAAGGCACCCACGCCCTCATCTGCGTCGGCTCCATCCCCAACTCGGACAACCTCGGCCTCCACGCCTACGGCGTCACCGTCGACGAGCGCGGTTTCATCCCCGTCGACAAGGTCTCCCGCACCAACGTCCCCGGCGTGTACGCCGCCGGCGACGTCACCGGCGTCCACGCCCTCGCCTCCGTCGCCGCGATGCAGGGCCGCATCGCCATCTGGCACGCCCTCGGCGAAGCCGTGCGCCCCATCAAACTCGCCCACGTCGCCGCCAACGTCTTCACCGACCCCGAACTCGCCTCCGTCGGCGTCACCCAGGCCGACGTCGACTCCGGCAAAGTCGACTGCCGCGGCGTCCTCCTCCCGTTCGCGTCCAACCCCCGCGCCAAGATGGTCGACCGCACCGAAGGGTTCGTGAAGCTCTTCGCCTGGAACTCCTCCGGGATCGTCGCCGGCGGCATCGTCGTCGGCTCCCGCGCCTCCGAACTCATCACGCCGATCGCGCTCGCCGTGGAGCAGCGGCTCACGGTCGAGCAGGTCGCGCGGACGTTCACGATCTACCCGTCCCTGTCCGGATCGGTCGCCGAGGCCGCCCGCCAGCTCATGGAGTTCTGACCCGGACACGCGAAGAAGGGGGCCGCAGCGCATCGCCGCGGCCCCCTTCTTCGCAGACTCGCTACTTGAAGGTCTCGACCCTCAGGTGACGGATCAAGTGGATGTCGGTGGCCCCGCCGGTGGAGGCGGCGAATCCGAACTTGAACGTGTCGGGCGCGGCGTGCGGCATCCTGGTCTCCAGGACCCGGTGCCAGCCCGAGGCGGCCTCCGCGTCATCGGTCATGAAGTTGATGTCCACGGTGACCTTCGGGTGCGTGCCGCCCGAGACCTTCAGCTTGACGAGGCGCTTGGAGTCCGCAAGGGAGTCGCCGCGCAGGCTCTCGGGGAAGTCGGTGCCGTAGAGGTCCCCGTTCGGGACGGTGCCGACCACCTCATCGGTGGCGGTGGTGGCGAGCAGGCAGTAGCCGGAGTGGCCGCTGCCGGGCCCGCGCAGCGCCACGTTGTCGGGAGCGCGGTTCGCCTCGATCCGCAGTTCGGCCGGCGCCCGGTGGTCCTCCGGGCAGTCGGTGCCGCGGCCCTCGGTGTCGGCCGAGAAGTTCCCCCACGCGTCCAGTCCGAGCCCGAGGTAGCCGCCCTCGATGCCGGGCATGTCGGTGTGCTGGGCGTAGCCGAGGCTCCCGCCGTGCGCGCCGAGCTTGGTGAGGTTCGTGTCGCCGTCGACGATGAAGAACGAGATGCCGTCGGCTTCGGTGCCGCCGTACTGGTACTGCGCGAACGTGACCTCGATGCCGCCCTCGTTCTCGACGGCCTTGTTGTAGACGACGCCGCCGTGGTGGTACTTGGCCGCGTCCGTGAGCTGCAGGTAGCCGGGCGTCTTACCGGACTCCGGGACCGGCCCCGTGGCCTCCTCGGAGCAGGAGCCGAAATCGTTCGCACCGCCCACGACGGTGTTCGCCGTCAGGCACGCGCTGAGGGAGTGGAAGTTCGGGTCGACGACGCTGTCTCCGGTGAACGACTCTGCCACGAGCAGATGCTTCGCCTCCCCTCTCCCGTCTTCGCCGTGCGCCCCGGCCGTCGCCGGCAGCGCCGCGAGCGCCGTCGCGAGCATCATCGATCCTGCCCCGAACATGGCAATGCGTTTCACTGGAGCTCCTTCGGTATGCGCCGCGCGGCACCGACGGCGCCGCACGAAGTCCGCGGCCCTGCTGACACGGGCCGATTACCGATTGAAGCTATATGAACACCAAGCGCAATGAAGTCTGTTCGGTTAACTGTGGACGGTCCACGTACGGCGGCGAGGCCGCGACGGCGGAACCCGCCCTCGCAGCCTCGCCGGCCCTCACCGCTCAGGCATCTCTGCGGCGCATCACCAACCAGCCCCCGACCAGCGCCGCCGCCGTCCACAACACCAGGATCCCGATCCCTTCCCACGGCCCGTAATCCCGCCCGAACTGCGGATCGCCCGGCCGCGTCAAGTGCATGACCACCATCCCCACCTGATCGGGAAGGTACTGCGCCACCGGCTTGATCGCCTCGATGTTCCCCAGGCCCTGCCCCGACAGGAACAGCACCGGCAGCAGCACCGACAACGTGACCACAGTGCTGCGCAGCATCACCGCGATCGCCGCCGTGAACACGCTCAGCAGCGTCAGATGAATCCAGCCGCCCAGCAGCGACTCGACCGTCCACCACGCCGTCAACGGCGCCGCCGCCTCGCCGATGACCACCCGCACCAGCCCGAACACCGCCAGCTCCACTACCAGCGCCGCCGCGGCCACGGTGAGTCCCACCGCCGTCATCTTCGCCGCGAACAGCCGGCCCCGCGACGGCACCGCCGCCAGCGACGCCCGGATCGTGCCCGTCGAGAACTCCGCACCCACCGTCGCCACCGCGAACGTCACCAGCACCAGCTGCGCCGTCAGCAACCCGAAGAACACCGGCAGCAGCGCATCGGTCGCCGGACCGCCCGCCGTGAACCCGTTCGCGATCACCCAGCTCAATCCGAGCGCGACGAACGCGAACAGGCCCAACGACACCACCGTCGACCGCACCGAACGGACCTTCACCCACTCGGCCGACGCCGCACGCACGAACCCGCTCACTGCGCACCCCCCGACATGCCCGAACCGCTGCGGAATTCGACCGACGCACCCGTCAACCGCATGAACGCCTCCTCCAGACTCGCCCCACTGCCGTCCGCCGCCGCATGGGCGGCGATGAAATCCTTCGTGGACGTGTCCGCCAGCAGCCGGCCCCGCCCGATCACCACCAGATGCTCCGCCGTCAACGCCATCTCCGACATGAGATGACTCGACACCAGCACCGTCCGACCCTCCGCCGCCAGATCCTTCATCAGATGCCGGATCCACACCACCCCTTCAGGATCGAGACCGTTCACCGGCTCATCCAGCATGAGCACCTCCGGATCCCCCAGCAGCGCCGCGGCCACACCGAGCCGCTGCTTCATCCCCAGCGACAGCGTCTTCGCCCGCTTCCGCGCCGCCCCCGCCATCCCAGTGGCCTCCAAGACCTCCCCGATCCGCCGCTCCCCGATCCCGTTCGAACGCGCCAGCCAGCGCAGATGCTCGCGCACACTGCGCGTCGGATGCAGATCCCCGGCGTCCATCAGCGCCCCGACCGCGGTGAGCGGCCGGTCCAGGGACGCGTACGGCCGCCCGTTCACCGTGGCCCGCCCGCTCGTAGGCCGGTCGAGGCCGAGGATGAGCCGGATGGTCGTGGACTTCCCCGCGCCGTTCGGCCCGAGGAAACCGGTGACGCGGCCCGGCTCCACCGTGAATGACAGGTCGTCGACGGCCGTGCCGCCGCGATACCGCTTCGTCAGATTGCTCACTTCGATCACACTGCAACCGTAGAAAAGCGGGCACCCCGCGAACAGTCGCCGAAGGTCGCTTCCCCTCGCGACGAAAGTGAACCGCCACCCCGCCGACCCGATGCGTACCCTGGCCGTATGAAAGGTCTGCTCGCGGCCGTCGCCATCGTCCTGGCCGAGTTCGCCCTCCTCGCCGCCCTCCCCGCCGGTCCCCTCCCCGCCGGCATCCTCGCGCTGCTCGCCGCTGCGGTCGTCGTCGCCCTCTGGCAGCGGTACCGCCGCTCCATGCGCGAACAGGAGGTCGCGGTCGAACGCGAACGCCTGCGCCTCGCCCGCGACATGCACGACCGCATCGGACGCCGCCTCGGCCTCGCCGCAGTGCAAGTCGCCGCCCTCGAAGTCCGCGACCACGACCCCGAACGGCGCGCCGAGGCCCGGCAGGTCGGCGACACCGTGCGCGCCGCCGTCGCAGACCTCCACGGCCTCGTGTCGCTCCTGCGCGCAGGAGCCGAGACCGAGACCCGATTCGACCCCGCCGAAGCCGCGACCCTCGCCGCGTCCTTCATGGAAGCGGGCGTCGCCGTCGAACTGCGCCACGAAGGCGAACCCGGCCCGATCCCCGCCGTCGCCGCCCGCGCCGCCTACGCCGTACTCGAAGAAGGCCTCGCGAACGCCGCCAAACACGCGCCCGGCGCACGCGTCCGCGCGACAGTGACCTGGGAGACCGACGCCCTGCTCGTCGCCGTCGAGAACCCGCTCCCCGCAACGAAGGCCCCTGCCCTGCCCGGCGGACACGGACTCCCCGGCCTCCACGAACGCGTCGCCGCCGCAGGCGGCCTCCTCGACCACCGCGCCGACGCCGACCGCTTCCGACTGAGCGCCATGCTGCCCCTCCCAACCACGCACCCGCAACTCCCGCGAACCGCCCGCGCCGCCGCCATCGGCACCGTCGTGCTGCTCCTTGTCCTCCTCCCGCTGACCTCGATCGCCGGGGTGCAGGGCGCATGACTCGCGTCGTGATCGCCGACGACGAACCGCTCGTCGTCGAAGGGGTGCGCACGGTCCTGGAAGCAGCGGGAATCGACATCGCCGGCACCGCCCACAACGGACGCGACGCACTGGCGGCGATCGAACGCTGCCGACCGGAGGTCGCGCTGGTGGACCTGCACATGCCGGGCCTGGGCGGTCTCGCGGTGGTCGAGCGGCTCCCGGCGGTGTCGCCGGGGACGCGGGCGCTGGTGCTGACCTCTTTCGGGGATCAGGAGAACGTGCTCGCGGCGGTGGAGCACGGCGCGGCGGGGTTCGTCCTGAAGACTTGCGCGCCAGAGGAACTGGTGGCTGCGGTGCGCGCGGTCGCGGCGGGGGAGGCGTACCTGTCGCCGGTGGTGACGCGGATGGTGCTGGGCCTGGTGGCCCCGGAGTCGGCGCCGCGGCGGCGCGACGCGGTGGACCGCGTCGCCCGCCTGGCCGCGCGCGAACGCGAGGTCCTGGATGCCGTGGCCGAGGGCTTGTCGAACGCGGAGATCGCGGGCCGGGTCCACATGAGCGAAGCGACCGTGAAGACCTACGTGAGCCGTGTGCTCGCCAAACTCGGCTGCACCAACCGGGTCCAGGCGGCGATGCTGGCCAGGGACGCAAGGAACTGAGCCACGCTCACGCCGCATCACCCCAAGTTATCCACACCCCCTGAACAGCAATTTCACCGCAGTTGCGGCAAGTTATCCACAGGCTGGAAAGTGGTGCTTGGCAACCCTTGCCCGACCTGTGATTGTTGATAGCAAAAACAGCTGCTTCGCCGGTGGTGGTGGAAGTGCGGAGTGGCGAACCGGTCCTGGCAGGACTGGCGGCGAATGTGGGAATCCCCGGGGGCCGCCCCCGAAGACCGCGCGGGAGTGCACTCCCGCGCGGCTCCTGCCAGGACACCTCGCGAGGAGATGTACGCGGGCGCACCGGCAAAGGCGCCGGTGCGCCCGCACCAAACAAGACCGCACATGTGAACCAGCAACTCAGCGCAACACCGGGAAACCACGAAGGCGCCCGCCTCCCGGCGGACGTCAACGGCGGCATCTTGCCGGGCTACCAGCGCCCGCGGCCTCGCTTGGGGCAACCTGCGCCCCTCGATGCTGCTTGCGGCGCTTACCAGCTGCTCGGGACCGGCGCGCCTTCGGTGTAGCCGGCGGCGGACTGCACACCCACGGCTGCGCGCTCGTGGAACTCTGCCAGGTTCGTCGCGCCGGCGTAGGTCGCGGCGGACCGCACGCCCGCCACGATCGAGTCGAGGAGGTCCTCCACGCCGGGGCGCTTCTGGTCCAGGTACATGCGTCCGGTCGAGATGCCCTCTTCGAACAGGGCCTTGCGCGCCTGGTCGAACGAGGAGTCGCTCGCGCTGCGGGCCTTGACGGCCCGCGCCGAGGCCATGCCGAAGGACTCCTTGAAGGCCCGGCCGTCGGCGTCGTAGTGCATGTCGCCGGGGGACTCGTGGGTCCCGGCGAACCAGGAGCCGATCATGACGTTCGAGGCGCCCGCGGCGAGCGCGAGGGCGACGTCGCGCGGGTGGCGGACGCCGCCGTCGGCCCACACGTGCTTGCCGTAGCGGTGCGCGGTGGTGGAGCATTCCAGGACCGCGGAGAACTGGGGCCGGCCGACGCCGGTCATCATGCGGGTGGTGCACATCGCGCCGGGGCCGACGCCGACCTTGACGATGTCGGCGCCCGCGTTGATGAGGTCGGTCGCGCCTTCGGCGGTGACGACGTTGCCCGCGGCGATGGGCAGGTGCGGGGCGGCGTCGCGCACGAGCTTGAGCGCGTCGAGCATCTTCTCCTGGTGGCCGTGCGCGGTGTCGACGACGATGACGTCGGCCCCGGCCTCGACGAGCGCGGTGGCCTTGCCGGTGACGTCGCCGTTGATGCCGATGGCGACGGCGACGCGGAGCTTCCCGTTCGCGTCGGTGTTGGGCCGGTAGATGGTGTTGCGCAGCGCGCCGGCCCGGGTGAGCACGCCGTGGAGGCGGCCCTCGCCGTCGAGCACGGGCGCGAGCTTGATGTTGGCGTCCTCGAGGATCTTGAACGCCTCGGCGTCGGAGATCCCCATGGGCAGGGTGACGAGCCGGTCGGAGGCGACCAGTTCAAGCTGCGTGAACCGGTCGACGCCGCGGCAGTCGGCTTCGGTGACGACGCCGAGCGGGCGGCGCTCGGAGTCGGTGACGATGACCGCGCCGTGCGCGCGCTTGGGGAAGAGGGCGATGGCCTCGGCCACCGTGGCAGTGGGCGGGAGGGTCAGGGCCGCGTCGCAGTCGAGCGGGCGGGACTTGACGCGGGCGATGACGTCGGCGACGACGTCCACGGGGATGTCCTGCGGGATCACCGCGAGGGCGCCGCGGCGGGCGAGGGTCTCGGCCATGCGCCGGCCCGAGACCGCGGTCATGTTGGCCGCGATGATGGGGATGGAGTTCCCGGTGCCGTCGGCGGTCGACAGGTCGACGTCGAGGCGCGAGGCCACGTTCGACCGGTTCGG
Organism: Glycomyces sp. NPDC021274; assembly: GCF_040641195.1. Taxonomy (NCBI): domain Bacteria; kingdom Bacillati; phylum Actinomycetota; class Actinomycetes; order Glycomycetales; family Glycomycetaceae; genus Glycomyces; species Glycomyces sp. NPDC021274. The sequence continues at coordinate 25,148 of NZ_JBFADC010000012.1, forward strand.
GACCATGAACACGTCCGAGTAGGTGAGGTCGTGGCCGGGTTGTCCGTCGATGAAGCGCATGGCTATCCCCCTGTAGGGAGTGGTCGGGTTCCGGACGGAGAATTTCCGCCGCCGGGAACCGTAACCCGATTTCGGTCGGTGAGAGCAGTGCTTGTGGTGTTACGCACAGCACTGACTATTGTCCCTCCGCGAACGCCCGGTTGTAAGTCTGCGATCTGACAGATCGGTTACGCGGCTCAATCGGAGATCTGGCAGATCGGGGCCCCGGCGGCCACGACGTCGCCGATGCCCACTTCGAGCCCCGAGACGGTGCCGGACTTGTGCGCTTCGATGGGCTGCTCCATCTTCATGGCCTCGAGGACCACGATGGTGTCGCCCTTGACGACGGACTGACCGTCCTGGACGGCGACCTTGACGATGGTGCCCTGCATCGGGGACGGCAGGCCGTCGCCGCCGATGGCGGGTCCGGCGTCGGCCTTCTTCTTGGGGCCGCGCTTCTTCGGCTTGCTGGAGGCGACGGGGTTGAGGAGCCCGGCGGGGATCGACACTTCGAGGCGCTTGCCGCCGACCTCGACGACGAGGCTGGTGCGCTCCTCGCTGTCGCCGCCCGCGGCGCCCGCCCCGTACGGTTCGAGCGTGTTGTCCCACTCGGTCTCGATCCAGCGGGTGTGGACGGTGAAGTCCTCGGCGAACGCCGGGTCCTCGATCACGGCCCGGTGGAACGGCAGCACGGTGGCGAGGCCTTCGACCTCCATCTCCGCGAGGGCCCGGCGGGAGCGGCGCAGTGCCTCTTCGCGGGTCGAGGCGGTGACGATGACCTTGGCGAGCAGGGAGTCGAAGTTCCCGTCGATGACGGAGCCCTCTTCGATGCCGGTGTCGACGCGCACGCCCGGCCCGGCGGGGAGCCGCAGCTTGGTGACGGCGCCGGGGGCGGGGAGGAACCCGCGTCCGGGGTCTTCGCCGTTGATGCGGAACTCGATGGAGTGGCCGCGCGGCTCGGGGTCCTCGGTGAGCGGGACGGCTTCGCCGGAGGCGATGCGGAACTGCTCGCGCACGAGGTCGAGGCCGCTGGTCTCCTCGGAGACGGGGTGCTCGACCTGGAGGCGCGTGTTCACTTCGAGGAATGAGATGGTGCCGTCGACGGCGACGAGGAACTCGACGGTGCCGGCGCCGTGGTAGTCGGCTTCCTTGCAGATGGCCTTGGCGGCGTTGTGGATGGTGGCGCGCTGCTCTGGGGTGAGGAACGGCGCGGGGGCCTCTTCGACGAGTTTCTGGTGGCGGCGCTGGAGGGAGCAGTCGCGGGTGCCGACGACGATGACGTTGCCGTGGGTGTCGGCGAGGACCTGGGCTTCGACGTGGCGGGGCCGGTCGAGGTAGCGCTCGACGAAGCACTCGCCGCGCCCGAACGCGGCTTCGGCCTCGCGCACGGCGGACTCGAACAAGTCGGGGATCTCGTCGCGGTCGCGGGCGACCTTGAGGCCGCGCCCGCCGCCGCCGAAGGCGGCTTTGATCGCGACGGGGAGGCCGTGCTCGTCGGCGAACGCGAGGATCTCGCTCGCGTCCTTCACGGGGTCCTTGGTGCCGGGCACCAGGGGCACGTTGGCCTTCATGGCGAGGTGGCGGGCGGTGACCTTGTCGCCGAGGTCGCGAATGGACTGCGGCGTGGGGCCGATCCAGGTGAGTCCGGCGTCGATCACGGCCTGCGCGAACTCGGCGTTCTCGGAGAGGAACCCGTACCCGGGGTGGACGGCGTCCGCTTCGGACCGCTCGGCGATCCGCAGCAACTTGTCGATCCGCAGGTAGGTGTCGGCGGCCGTGAGGCCGTCGAGGGCGAAGGCCTCGTCGGCCAGAAGCGTGTGGGGTGCATCGCGATCGCCGTCGGCGTAGACGGCGACGGACTCGTACCCGGCGTCCCGGCAGGCCCGGATGACTCTCACTGCGATCTCGCCGCGGTTGGCGATCAAAACCTTGCGCACGTTCCGCAGTGTAATGGCCGCATATCGGAGACCGGGGCGACGCCGTCGTCAGGAGCCCGGACGAAACGATATAAACCGCTCAACGTTTGGAGGGTCTCCATAAGGAGGGTTGTCGATTTTTTCGCATCACCTCCTAAACGGCCGTTCAGGTCGTCCGCGGCGAGGTCCTCCCCGGTGAGTTCCTCGATGAGGGCCTGGCGGTCCCTGGCGTTGTCGATGAACCGGTCGCCCTTGATCGCCTCGCGCCATTGGGCGGCGTGCTCGGCGTCGAGTTCGGGGCCGAGGACGAGGTCGCCGGTCTCGATCCGGCCGGCCGTCTCCTCGCACCATTCGGCGTCGGTGATCCACAGGTCGATCTGGCGTTTCATCATGGCGCGGGCGTGGGCCGGGACGAACGCCCCCTCATCGCCGGGGATGAACTCCGGAGTGGTCGCCGCCAGCAGCGCCGTCACCTGCTCGATGCGGGAGAACAGCACTTCGGCCCGCTGGCGCAGCAGGGCGATGTTCTCGGCCGGGGTGAGGACCTGCGCGAAGGCCCACGCGGTGCTGAACGGGTCCTCACCGCCGGCGACGTCCCACAGCTTCTCCCGCAGCGTCCGCTGGAACTCGGCCTCGCCGCTGGCGGTGATCCGGTACGTGGTGCGCGCGGGGCGCGCGTCCACCGACTCGGTCGCGACGACCTCGAGCCGGCCGTCGGCGGTGAGCTTCTTGAGCGCGTGGTAGATCGAGCCGGCGCCGATCTCGGCCTTGCCGGGCATCCGCCACGTGTCCAGCTCCCTGCGCACCAGGTAGCCGTGGACGGGACCGAGCCACCGGACGAGGCCGAGGACGAGAAGACGCGTACTCCACATGCCTGAATATTATACCTTTGACTAATCTCACGATTTCGCTTATACCTGGTTGTGCCCTTCACAACGCCCTGGTTATAGTCAACTTTGAACAAGGAAATAGGAACATCGCCCTACCCACCCGTGAGGAACCCATGCTCATCGAGACCAAGGGGCTGAAGAAGACCTTCAAGTCCCGCGGCAAGGAGGTCGAGGCCGTCCGCGGCGTCGACCTCGCCGTCAAGGAAGGCGAGGTCTTCGGCCTCCTCGGCCCCAACGGCGCCGGCAAGACCACCACGATGCGGATGCTCAGCACCCTCATCGAACCCACCGAGGGCCACGCCGTCGTCTGCGGCCACGACCTCGCCAAGGAGTCGGCGGCAGTGCGCCGCGACATCGGCTACGTCGGCCAGGAGGGCGGCACCTGGGGCGAGGTCACCGCCCGCGAGGAACTGGTCATGCAGGGCCGCCTCTACGGCATGTCGAAGCGGACCGCGCAGGCCCGCGCCGTCGACGTCCTGGAGTCGTTCCAGCTCGGCGAGTACGCCGACCGCAACGTCAAGACCTACTCCGGCGGCCAGAAGCGCCGCCTCGACATCGCGCTCGGCATCATGCACCAGCCGAAGCTGCTCTTCCTCGACGAACCCACCACCGGCCTCGACCCGCAGTCGCGCGCCCACATGTGGGACGAGGTGCGGGGCCTGCGCGAGCGCGGCACCGCGATCTTCCTGACCACGCACTACCTCGACGAGGCCGACGCCCTGTGCGACCGGCTCGCCATCATCGACCACGGCGAGATCGTCGCCGAGGGCACGCCGCTGGAGCTCAAGAAGGAGGTCGCCGGCGACGTCGTCCTCATCGGCGTGGCCGACCAGGCCGCCGAGGCCCGGACCCTCCTGGGCGACAAGGCGTTCGTGCGCGAGGCCGAAGCGGGCGAACCCGACCCCGCCACCAGCGTCGCGGTCCTGCGCCTCTACGTGGACGACGGCGCCGCGGCGCTCCCCGAGCTCCTGCGCGCCCTCGACACCGCTCGCATCGCCCCCGCGTCCATCGAGCTGCACCGGCCCAGCCTCGACGACGTGTTCCTGAAGCAGACCGGCCGCTCGCTGCGAGAGGAGCACTGACATGAAGACCCTGCTCGACACCTGGCTCGTCTACTCGCGGGCCATGAAGCTCAACCTGAAGCAGCCGGTGTGGCTGGTGGTCATGCTGATCCAGCCGCTGTACTTCCTGATCTTCTTCGCGCCGCTGCTCAACGGCCTCGACGGCGCCCCGGGCTTCGAATCCGGCGCGATGGAGACCTTCGTGCCCGGCCTGATCATCATGATGGCCCTGTTCGGCTCCACGTTCGTCGGCTTCAGCCTCATCGCGGAGCTGCGCGCGGGCGTCATCGAACGCATGCGGGTGACCCCGGTCAGCCGCGCGGCGCTCCTCATCGGACGGACGTTCGCCACCGTCACGACCACGCTCTTCCAGGCGCTCCTCCTGGTGGTGCTGGCCGCGCCGATCGGCGGCCTGACCATCTACTGGCCGGGCGTCTTCCTCATGCTCGGGATCATCGTGCTGACCTCGTTCATGCTCGGCGCGCTCTCGTACGGGGTGGCGATCGTCCTGAAGAGCGAGGACACGCTCGCGCCGGTCCTCAACACGTTCGTCCAGCCGATCATGCTGCTCTCGGGCATCATGCTGCCGATGGCGCTGGCGCCCGCGTGGCTCCAGAACGTGGCCGACTTCAACCCGTTCTACTACGCGGTCGAGGCGGCGCGGTCGCTGTTCCAGGGCGACATGGGCGCGAACGCGATCTGGCAGGCCGCCGCTTACATCGGCGCGCTCGCGATCGTGCTGGTGTGGTGGGCGACGCGGAAGTTCGCCCGCGCGGTCGCCTAGGCCCTGTAAGGAAACCAGGGAGACCGGAACCGCCGCGGGCCGTGAGGCCCGCGGCGGTTCGCTCACTCTTTCGAGTGACACTTTTCCTTACGACGGTAAGACGGGGAGGTTCTTGTCGGACCTGCGCGAGAGACTTGAATCGGGGTCGCCCCCCTGGGAGGGCGGGGGGCTGCCCCGGTCCTCAGAGGGCCTCGACGCCCTCGACACCCCGCAGCGCGCCCCGCGTGTCCAGCACCGGCACCCCCGCCGGCAGCGCCTCGGCCTGGTATTCGGCGTGGTTGGTGAGGAGCACGATCAGGTCGGCCTTGGCCGTCTCGAGTTCCGTGACGCGCTCGATCTGGTCGGCGCCGACGCTCCACGCCGGCACGTGCGGGTCGTGGTAGGCCAGCTCCGCACCCGCCGCGAGGAGCTTGCGCGCCACCGGCGTCGACGGCGACTCGCGCTGGTCGGCGATGTCCGGCTTGTACGTCACCCCGAGCAGCAGCACCCGGGCGCGCGAGAGCGCGAGGCCGTTCGCGTTCAGCTTCGCCATCGCCCGCTGCACAACGTATTCGGGCATCCGGTTGTTGATCTCCTGCGCCAGCTCCACGAACCGGAACGGGTACCCGAGCGTGCGCACCTTGTACGACAGGTAGTTCGGGTCGATCGGGATGCAGTGCCCGCCGACGCCCGGCCCCGGGTAGAACGCCTGGTAACCGAACGGCTTCGTCTTGGCGAGGTTGATCGCGTCCCACAGGTCCACGCCCAGCTCCTGGCAGAACACCGCCATCTCGTTGACGAGCGCGATGTTCACGTGCCGGTACGTGTTCTCCAGCAGCTTCGCCATCTCCGCCTCGCGCGGCCCCTTCGCCTCGACGATCGTGTCGATGAACCGCGAGTACAGCGCCTTCGCGGCCGCGGTGCACGCGGGCGTGAGCCCCCCGACCACCTTGGGCGTGTTGACGATCCCGTACACCGGGTTGCCCGGGTCGACCCGCTCGGGCGAGAACGCCAGATGGAAGTCGACGCCCGCCTCGAGGCCGGACTCTTCGCGCAGGATCGGTGCGACGACCTCCTCGGTCGTGCCCGGGTAGGTCGTGGACTCCAGCACCACGAGCGAGCCGCGCTGCAGGTGTCGCCCGGCCGCGTGCGACGCGCCGATGACGGCGGCGAGGTCGGGTCCGCCCGCTTCGCCGAGCGGGGTCGGCACGCAGATGACGATCGCCTTGGCCCGCGCCTGCACGGAGGCGTCCGTCGAAGCGGTGTAGCCGCCGCGGATCATCAGTTCGAGCTCGGCGTCCGAGACGTCGTCGATGTGGCTGGAACCGGCGTTGAGCGCGTCGACGACCGGCTGGGAGCGGTCGAGGCCGACCACGCTGAGGCCCTTGGCGATCGCCGCCTGGGCCAGCGGCAGGCCCACGTACCCTTGGCCGACCACGACCAGGTCGATCGGGTGCGCAGCGTCAACGGCTGCCGCGTCATTAGCAGACACAGTGGAGTCCTTTGCGATTCAGAGGCGTCTCGGGGGTGCTGCGAACAACATTAGCAATGGCGAACACCGCTTCCCTGACCAGGGCAGACGCAGGTCCTTGTAGGTCACTCGTTCATTCCCGCGACACCTGTGGTCAAGCCATTCGTCGCATTGCCGGGTTGTTCACCTTGTGCTCGGAAAGAGTTCACCATTCTTTGTACCGCGACGCGGAGCGCGGAATGGTTTCGCAATGTCGGTGGAAATCCGCCGTTTACATGCACTGACGTCCTTTCCGCGGCGTGATCCCGGTCCTATTCACTGAGCAATCCTTGTGTGCCGCTGGGGCTACTATCGATCCATGCCCGCTCTGAGCATTGTCATCCCCGTATTCGAGGCCGAGGAGTACCTCCCCGGTTGCCTCGACACCGTCGTCGGCGGCGGCACCGGTGCTCACGGCGCAGACGAGCTCGAGGTCGTCGTCGTCGACGACTGCTCGCCCGACGGCTCCCGCGCCGTCGCCGAGCGCTACGCGGCCCGCGACGGGCGCATCAAGGTCGTCACGACCCCCGCGAACGCCGGCTCGGGCCCGGCCCGCAACTTCGGTCTGGCCCAGGCGAAGGGCGACTACGTGTGGTTCGTCGACGCCGACGACGAGCTCAAGCCCGGCGCGGTCGAACGGGTCCTCAAGGCCGTGGCCGGCCCCCGCCCGCCCGACGTCGTCCTCGTCCAGCACGAGAAGCGGCGCGACACCGGCGTCATCGAGACCGGCGAACTCCCCGAGCTCGCCGCGCACTGCCCGGCCGATCCGAGCGGCTTCACGCTCGCGGAATGGCCGCGCATCGTCGACTACACGCACACCCCGTGGACGAAGGTCTCGCGCCGCGAGTTCCTCAACGGCATCGACCTGGGCTTCCCCACCGGCTGGTACACCGACATCCCCTGGACCTACGCGCTGCTGCGCCGCGCCGAGCGCATCGCGGTCGTCGTCGAATGCTGCTACCAGTGGCGCCAGCGCGCCGGGTCCTCGATCACCCGCACCCGCGACGACCGCCACTTCGACGTGTTCACGCAGTGGCAGCGGACCTGGGACGATTTCGAGGACGTCGACGACGCGGGGGTCCGTGTGGCCCTGTTCAACCACATGGTGTGGCATCTGCTGCTCGTGATCGGCAACACGGAGCGGGTGGAGCCGAAGAAGCGCCGGGAGTTCTTCCGGCGCACCTCTGAGCTGTACCGCCGCTACCACCCCGGTGCGGACGCCTGGCAGCCTGCCGCTGGCGTCACCGGTCTGAAGCAGCGGCTTCTGGCGGCCCGCGCCTATGTGGGTTATGAGGCGTTCCGGCAGGTGTACCGGATCGCGAAGCGGGTCAACCGGAACGGTGCGCAGCGCGGGCCGGTGCCCGCGCCGGAGTCGACGGCGTCGGAGGTCGAGGCGTCGTCCGCGAACAGTTCGGTCGGCGCGTCAGTGGTCCCGCATGCGGCGGAGGAGGCCTCGGGCCTTCCCGCGCAGTCCTCGCTGCCCGCTCCGCGCGTCTCCGGTTCCTGAACCGGCGAGCGCGTCGCCGAGCGGCCCGGCGAGGCGGGCGCTGCCCCAGACTGCGTCGATGCCGACGCCGAGGTGTGCGGCTCGTGCGGCGGCGGCGGTGCGTTCCAGGCGGACCGCGCCTTCGGGGGCGGCCACTTCGACGAGGCCGAGGCGGTGCTGGTTCGCGTAGGCGACGAGCGATGCGACGGCGTCCGGTCCCGGCCGTACGGCTGCGGGCATGCGGATCACGTAGGGCACCTTCGGGTCGGGCGTGAAGTCGGCGGCGAAGCGCACGCGGCTCTCGCCGCGGAACGATTCGAGGAGGAGTCGCGCGTCGAGGTGGGGGTCGTCGAGCATCGGGTGCCGGCCGGGGTGCGGTTCGGGCCAGTCGCCGAGGAGCGTGACCCGGACGTCGGGTGCGGCACCGCACAGCAGTGTGTCCACAATCGACTCGAGGTTCAGGCTGAGGTCGAGGTCGGGGGCCGAGGCGTCGGCCGTGTCCACGACCACGTCGGCGAGCGGTGTCTCCCAGCCGCGGGCGGCCCTGGGCCGCTTCAGGTCGAGTTCGGGCACCCGGTTGGCGATGCGCGGGCGCCGGTAGGCCTTGGCGAGCGCGCCGCGTTCGGCGATCTGCCGGGGGCCCAGATGCCATGCGGAGGAATTGTCGTCGGGGACGAACACGGCCCCGGCCTGGTGCAGGCGGTACCCGAAGATCGTGTCGGAGCCGAGCAGGACGTCGGCGTCCATGCCGCCTGCGGCCGTGAACAGGCTGCGGTGCACGGAGAACGACGCGCCGACGAGCACGCGGAACGCCCGGTGGTCGGCTTGGCGCAGTCCGGCCGTGGCGTCGATGATCTGCTCGATCCACTGGGGTTGGGAGGACTCGTGGTCGAAGAGCTCTCCGGCCTTGCCGGCGCGCACCGTGTCGAAGACGACTGCGGGGTCGAGGTCGCCCGGCTGGTAGTCCACGAACCGCTTGTGTCCCAGTACAGCCAGGTAGTCGGCCGTGTGGTGCCAGCGCAGCTGGGAGGCGACATGGTCGGGGAATGCGAGCATGTCGGCGTCCAGGCGCAGTACGACGTCGCCGTCGCTTTGGGCGACACCGGAGTTCGTGGCGTGCGCCGATGCCCATCCGCCGGGCAGCGGCGGGACGATCCGCGTCGATTCCGGCCGTATTTGCGGGAGCCGCAGTGGCGGGTCGGAGCCGTCGTCGACCACGACGACTTCGAGCAGCCGGGCCGGGTAGGTCTGGGCGGCGAGGGAGGCGAGGGTGACGTCGAGTTTGTCCTGCTGGCCGTGGGCGGGGATGACGATGCTGACGCTGAGTGCGGGCTCCCAGTCGTCGCCGGGGCGCACCAGCGGCCCGTAGTCGTTGCCGCGCAGTGCGGGTGGGGGCATGGCGGTCACCGCCGGAGCAGGGCGCGCAGGCGCGCGCGCTGGCGGGCGTCGAAGAAGCGGCGTGCGAGGCGCCTGGCCGCGTCGGGCGGGCCGGGTTCATAGACCGTGGCTTCGGCTTCGCGGGCGGCGAGCCCGTCGTACCGGGCGGCTCCCCAGATGCCGGCGACCACTTGGTCGAGGCCGTTGCCGCCGGTGATGTGGCGGGCGCGGGCGAACGCTGCGGTGCGTTCGAGCCGTGCGGGCGGCGCGTCGGGCAGGGCCGCGAGGACGAGGCCGGCGTCGGCTCGTTCCATGGCCGCGATGAGCTTGCCGACGCTGTTGGCGCGCAGCGGGACGGGGCGGGGGAGTACGAGCCGGTAGGGTGCGGCGGGGTCGGGCGGGGGCGTTTCGGTGGTGACGCGGACGCGCGTTTCGGCGTCGTAGGTCTCTTCGATGAGGCGCAGTTGCGCGCCGTCGCCGGCGAGGATCGACGTGCGGTCCTGCGGGGCGGGGCCCTGGCCGGTGACGAGGGTGATGCGCACGTCTCCGTCGGGTCCGGAGAGGACGGCTGCGACGCACGCGTCGACGTCGGCGGCGGTCGCGTCGGCGACGTCGACGACCATGTCCACCAGGGGGACCCGCCAGGCGCGCGGCGGCGCGGTCCGGCGCATGCCGTGCAGGGGCACGCGCTGCGCGATGTAGGGCACGCGCTGGTGGCGGCCCTCGTCCCACTTCTGCACCATCTGCGGCATCCCCAGGTGCCACGCGGAGGAGGTGGTCTCGGGGACGAACACGGCCCCGGCCTGCGCGAGCCGGTACGCGAACTCGGTGTCGGAGCCGAGCCGCAGGTCGGTGTCGAGTCCGCCCACGGTCTTGAAGAAGTCGCGGTGCACGGAGTTGGTGGCGCCCACGAAGACCCGGAAGATCCCGGGGTGGTGCTGGACGAGTCCGGCGGTGTCGGCGATGACGTTCTCGACCCAGTGCGGTTTCGCGTCCTCGACGGCGAACAGGGCCGCGGCCTCGCCGGCGAGGACCTTTTCGTGGACCTGCTCGGGGGTGAACCGCCCGGGCTCCCATTCGACGAACCGCTTGTGGCCCAGCACCGCCAGGTAGTCGGCGGCGTGGTGCCAGCGCATCTGCGCCTCCACATGGTCGCGGTAGGCGACCATGTCGGCGTCCAGGCGCAGCACGACCTGCCCGTCCGCGTGGTTCACGCCGGTGTTGACCGCGTGGGCGGAACCCCAGGACTCCCCGGTGGTGACGACCAGTCTCGTGTGCTCCGGGCGCAGGTCGGGCAGGCGCAGGGGCGGCGTCGAATTGTCGTCGACGACGACGACTTCCATGAGGTCCGGCGGATACGACTGGGCCGCAAGGGCCGCCAATACCAGATCCAGTTCGTCCTGGCCCCCATAGGCTGGGACGACGACGCTCACCGCGAGACTCGGCTGCCAATCACCCGAGGTGGGCGGGTGCAGGGCCCTATAGTCGTTGCGGACGATGCGCGGGCGTTTCGGTGAGTCGCTCATTTCGCGCCCACGATATCCCGAACCCATTCATGAGGATTGACCGGCTTCCCAGTTCAGCATCTGTTTACGCGACTGAGGACAATTGTTCGCATTCAATTCAGCATTATTGCCATTGGACACGCGAAGATCTGGGCGGAATGCAACCTGGAGATGAACGGACGAGATGCACAGAGCTGACGAGACCGCGCGTTATCCGGGCCGACTCACCGACGACCTCCTGGTGCGTGCGGGGGAACGGGCTCCGGGAACGCTGAGCGCGACCGCGCTGCGCACCCGCTCTCCCGGTGCCCGCCACCTGCTCGCCCGCGCCGCGACCCGCCGCCTCGACCTCCCCGGGCTCATCGCTGCCGCACACCATCGCGACGCCGCGGCCGTGAGGGAACTGGAGGTGAACGCGGCGGCGCTGGCGTCGCTCGCGCGGGTCGTGGGCCTCCAGACGGGGGGTGAACAGGACCGGCGGGACGCCTTGGCGCTGTTCGACCTGGCGCTCGAGGTGGGCGGGGTCCGCCGCGTGAGCCCTCGCGAGGCGGCCGTCCACACGCAGCTCGCGTACGTCCTCGGCGACCTGGCCAAGACCCGTGGCCTGCTGCGCCGCTACGGCAGGCACCTGCCGGCGCTGGAGCGCGGCGCGCTGGTCGCCGACCTCGCGCATCCTGACGCGGGCGGCGACGAGCCGGCGTGGGTCAAGCGGTTCGGCGCGCTCGCGGGCCGCCGCGAGCTGCGGCTGGGCCCGGCCTCGGTGGACGGGGAGCTGCTGCCGTGGTTCGACCGGCTGCGCGCCGCGCCGACGCCGAAGGTGCAGTCCGGTCCGCGGATCTCGGTGGTGATGACGGCGTACCGGCCCGGCCGGGCCCTGCTCACGGCGGTCCGCTCGCTGCTCGACGGCGCGTGGACGAACCTGGAGGTGCTCGTCGTCGACGACGCCTCGGGCCCCGAGTTCGACGCCGTCCTCGATGCGGTCGCGGCCCTGGACGACCGGGTGCGGGTGATCCGCCGTGAAGCCAACGGCGGCACGTTCGCGGCCCGCAACACCGCGTTCGACGCCCTCACCGGCGATTACGTGACGGGCCTGGACTCGGACGACTGGGCCGCGCCCGGGCGGCTCGCGCGGTCGGTCGCGCCGCTGCTGGCCGACCCGGCGCTGCAGTTGACGTACGGGGAGGCGTTCCTGTGCAACGAGGACCTCACCGTGACCCGCCCGGGCAGGGTCCTCACCACGGTCTCGACCGCTTCGATGATGTTCCGCCGCAGCGTGCTCGACCGGATCGGCTACTACGACGAGGTCCGCAAGGGCGCCGACACGGAGTTCCTGCACCGGATCGCGGCCGCGTTCGGCGACGGCGCGGTGCGCCGCCTCCACGGCGTGCGCGACACGATCATGCGCCAGGCGCCCGGCTCGCTCTCGCGTGAGGAGTTCGGGCCCGGCTGGAAGCACCCGGCGCGCCGCGCCTACCAGTCCGCGTACCCGCTGTGGCACGACGCGATCCGCGCCGGCGCCGACCCGTATCTGCCGCGGGCCCCGGCCCAGCGCCCGTTCTGGGCCCCCTACCACGCGGCCGTGGCCCGCGCGGAGCAGCGCCAGCGCCGCTTCGACGTCGTGTTCTGCCTCGACTGGCGGCCCTTCGGCGGCCCGCAGAAGTCGATGATCGAGGAGGTCAAAGCACTCACGGCCGCAGGGCTTAAGGTCGCGGTCATGCACTTGGAGTCGTGGCGGCACATGACCGTGGAGGACCGGCCGATGTGCGCGCCGTTCCAGCGGCTCGTCAACGCCGGGCTCGTGGAGCAGGTCCTGGTCACCGACGACGTCGTGTGCGACCTGCTGGTGCTGCGGTACCCGCCGATCCTGCAGTTCCGCTCCGGGGAGCGCTCGGGCGTGCGCCCGCGGCGGATGGTGGTGCTCGCCAACCAGGCCCCGCACGAGCGCGACGGCTCCGACACCCGGTACGTACCGGACGCCTGCCACGCCAACGCGATCGACATGTTCGGCGTCGAACCGCTCTGGGTGCCGCAGGGCCCGCAGGTGCGCGAGGCGCTCACGCCCGCGGGGCCCGCGCAGGAGGGCCTGACCGCGACCGCGCTGGCGGACTTCGACATGCCGGGGATCCTCGACACCGCTGACATCGCCCCGGCCCGCACCGGGTTCCGGTCGGTGCTGCCGGTGGTCGGGCGGCATTCGCGCGACGACCGGACGAAGTGGCCCACAGCCGCCGACCTGCCGCTGATCTACCCCGGGGACGGGCGCTGGGACGTGCGGATCATGGGCGGGGCCGGGTCGGTCGCGGCGATCACCGGCGAGGACCCGCCCGCGGCGTGGACCTGCTACGGCTTCGACGAGACCGACGTCGAATCGTTCCTGTACCAGCTGGACTTCTGGATCTACTTCCCGCACCCGCAGCAGTACGAGGCGTTCGGCCGGGCCGTCCTCGAGGCGCTCGCGGCCGGGTGCGTCACGGTCCTGCCGCCCCGGTTCGAGCCGACGTTCGGCGACGCCGCCCTCTACTGCGAACCGTCCGAAGTGGTGGGACTGGTGGACGGGCTGTACGCCGACCCCGAGCGGTTCCTCGCCCGCAGCGCCCTCGCCCAGCAGCGGGTCCGGGAGCGGTTCAGCCACGACGCCTACCGGCAGCTCGTCGCCGACCTCCTCGGCAGTGCGCCTGAAGACCGTGCATCTGAAGACCGTGCCTCCCAAAACGGTGCATCTGAAAACCGCGCCTCCGAGAACGGCGCTGCAACGACGAGCACCCCCGCGGACGGTGCCGCATCGAGCGAAGCCCCGGCGAACGGGGCCCTCCCGCACCCCGCCGCGCCCGGCGCCGCCCCCGAAGACCCGGCCGAGTCCCCGGCCGTGCCCAGTCCCGCCGCCAGATGAGAGTGCCTCCGATGAAGCAGAAGCTGAAAGCCGTCTACATCCGGTTCGGCCGGCCCTCGCCCGTGCGGGTCGCCGCCGTCGCTGGCGGCCTCGCGGCTCTCGGACTGCTCGCCGTCACCGTCCTCGGCGAACAGCGCCTGGTGTGGGTCGTCTCATCGCTGATGAGCCTGGTCACCTTGGGGGCCCTGGGGCTGGTGTGGAACGAGAGCCGCCAGACGCGGCTGGAGGCGCGCGCGTCGGCCGAGCGTGCTGAGGTCACGCTCCGTCGCATCCTCGCCGCGTTCGAGGTCGAACGCCTGGCAGCGGAGCGGCGCCGCGCCGCCGAAGGCGACCGCGCGGCCTGACCGGGCCCGGAGCGGCGGGCATGAGGAAGCTCTCGGATCTGCCGCGAGCTGCCGAAAACGACCGGGCGGTACTATTGGCGCGCTGTGTCAACCACCTGTCCGGGAGGGCCGCCCCCATGGAAGAGCCGATCATTCAGGCTCGTGACCTCGGGATCTGCTTCGCGAAAGGCAAGCAGAAGAAAGGCCGGGTCAAAGACCTGTTCGTCAGGCGCTCGGCCAACCAGAAGGGCGCCTCGGCGCAGGACTTCTGGCCCCTGCGCCACGTCAACTTCGACATCTTCCCCGGCGACGCCGTCGGCATCATCGGCCGCAACGGCACCGGCAAGTCCACGCTGCTGCGCCTGATCACCGGCGTCCTCATCCCCGACGAGGGGTACGTGCGCCGCGAAGGCCGCGTGGCCCCGCTCATCGCGCTGTCCGCGGGCTTCTCCGGCGACCTCACCGGCCGCGAGAACGTCAACCTCGTGGGCGCGCTGCACGGCATGAGCAGCAAGGAGATCAAGGCCAAGTACGACGAGATCGTCGAGTTCTCCGAACTCGAGGACTTCATGGACACGCCCCTGAAGCACTACTCCTCGGGCATGAAGGTGCGCCTCGGCTTCGGCGTCATCACCCAGCTGCCGCACCCGATCCTCCTGGTCGACGAGGCGCTCGCCGTCGGCGACGCCGCGTTCAAGCGCAAATGCCAGGCCGTCATCGCCGGGCTCCTCAAAGAGGGCCGCACCCTCGTGTTCGTCTCCCACTCCGAAGGCGACCTGAAGAAGTACTGCAAGCGCGGCATCTTCCTCGACGCCGGCACCCTCGAGACCGACGGCACCGTCGAAGAGGCCCTCGACGCCTACAAGGCCGCCGAGAAGCGCGACGCCGACGCCAAGGCCGCGAAGAAGCGGCGCCAGCAGGCGGCCGCGGCCGCCGCTGAGCAGGCCGCCGCCGCCCCCGCCCTCGTCCCGGGAGCGGCCGAGGCGGCCACGTGAGCCGAGCCGTCATCCTGCCGGCTCCGGGCGGCCACGCCGAGACAACCGAAGACACCACCGTCCTGGACCGGCTCATCGCGCAGATCCGCGACGCCGGCTGCGACGACGTCACCGTGCTCACCCGGCCCGGGACGGACCGGCCCGTGAAGGCCGCCCAGATCGAGTCGGCGGACGCGAACACCGACCTGCGCCACCTCGGTGAACTCGCGTTCGCCGCCGAGAACGGCGGGGCGCTCTACGTCGCCTGCGCCGACCTCGTGGCGTCCCCGACCACCGTCGCCGCGGTCCTGTCCGACTCCTCGCGCCGCTCCGGCGTGCTCGTCGGCGGCGACGACCCCACCGCCGCCCCGGTCAACTGTGAACGCGGCCTGGTCACCGGCCCCGGCCCCGGACCGGACCGCCTCGGCGGCCTCGCGAAGGTCTCCGCCGCCCACCTGGCCCGCCTCAAACGGCACTGGCCGCGCCGCGCGGAAGGCGACGCGTTCGCGTCCGTCCTCGCGGCCCTCCACGCCCGCGCCATCCCCGTCAACGCCTACCGCACCGCCGGCCTCGAGCACCGCCAGGTCGGCAGCGCCGACGAAGCCCTCGCGACCATCGCCGCCATCGAAGCGGTCGACATGGACGCGTGGCGGCTCAAGAACGCCATCAAGCACGACGACGACTTCTTCGCCACGTACGCCGTCTCCACCTGGACCCCCCGGCTCGTCAAGCTCGGCGCCCGCCTCGGCTGGACCCCCACCCCCGTCACCTGGGTGTCCATCGCGCTCGCCGTCGCCGCCGCCGGGATCTTCGCCACCGGCTGGACGCAGCAGGCCGACGAGCGGCTCTGGTACCTCGCCGCCGCGGTCCTCATGTACTGCAGCTTCGTCTTCGACTGCGTCGACGGCCAGCTCGCCCGCTACACCCAGAACTTCTCGTCCTTCGGCGGCTGGCTCGACATGATGGCCGACCGCTCCAAGGAGTTCCTCATCTACGCCGGCCTCGCCGCCGGCGCGACCGCCAGCGGCGTCCCCGCGCCCGCCGCCTGGGGCCTCGCGATCGGCGCCATGGCCACCCAGACCATCCGGCACACCGCCGACACCTGGTACGCCGTCCTCCTCGACACCGCCGTCGTCCGCCAGGCCCGCAAGCGCGAATCCGCGCCGCCAGTCGGCCGCGCCGCCCACCTCGGCCAGCGCCTCGGCTCCGCCTCCGAGCAGGTCATGGGCGCCCACCGCACCCCGCTGTACTGGATCAAGCGCACCATCGTCGCCCCCGTCGGCGAACGCTGGCTCCTCCTGGCCGTCGCCGCCGTCGCCTTCGGGCCGCAGGCCGCGCTCGCCGCGCTCCTCGTCTGGCAGCTCCTCGCCCTCGGCTACACGACCGCCGGACGCACCCTCCGCTCCCTCGCCGCCCGCACCGCCGCACTGCGCCGCCCCGACCGGTCCGCGCACCGCGACGACGGGCCCCTCGGCAAGCTCGTGCCCCGCAGCCCCGTCGGGGGCGACATGACGCCGTTCGCGGCGACCGCCGCCGCCGTGGCCGCCGCCGGCGCCGCGGTGCTCGCCGCCGCGCTCGGCACGCCCCCGTGGGCGCCGTTCGGGCTCGCCGCGCTGGCGCTGGTCCTCGCCGCCTCAGTGGCCCGCACCGACCACGAAGGCCTCCTCGACTGGTTCATCCCCGCCGGGCTCCGCGCGGTCGAGCTCGGCGCGATCGGTGCGGCCGGGATCGCGGCGGGCGTGTCCTGGCCGGTCCTGTACCTGCTGCTCACCGTGATCGCGCTGTACTTCTACGACCTCGCCGCGGGGCTGGACAAGGCCGCCTCGCCGGTGGCCCGCCGCGACCTCGGCCTCGGCTGGCCCGCGCGCAGCCTCATCGCGATCGCGGCCGCCGCCATCGCAGTGGCCACCGTTCCGGCAGTGGCCACTGTGGTCTACGGGGCGCTCGCGGTCTATGTCGCCGCGGTCTTCGTCGGCGCGGTCGTCGCCGGCACGGTCCGCGCCTCGCGCGCGGCCGCCGCCTGACCCGCCGAAACCCGCGCCGCCGCAGCGCGATCGGGCCCCAACGGGCCGTCATGCTTGACCGCCAAGCGAACTCGATCGGGTTACATGCCCCGACAGGCGCGCATCGCTGGTCTCCCACGACTAAGGTGTACCTGTGCGCAAGTTCCGGCTCTCGCGTCTGGTGCTCGCCGCGACCGTGATCGGGGTGGCGGGCCTCTTCTCGCTGCCCGCGATTCTCGGGAGCCTGAGCGCGACCGATGCCGCCACTGAAAGCCGATCCGCTATTTCCCATGTGGACTGGACGAACGCCGACGAGACCTACCCGATCCCGCCCGGCTCGCCCACCCCGAGCCCCAGCTACGACGGCGACGGCACCTCCGACACCGACGGTGAGGACACCGACGGGGACGGCACCCCCGACCCTGCCCCCGACGGCGCGTCGCCCGAGTCGCGGCCGATCGACGAGGGCGGGTCGGGCGGCGGCAGCGGCGGCGGGATGCTCGGGCTGGCGTTCCCGGTCCAGGCGGCCATGAGCGTCGGCCTGATCGCCCTCGCGTTCCTCGCGCTCCTGCCCGGCCGCAAGATGCCCGCCGGCCTGCGCTGACCTCGCAGCGGGGGCGGTAGCCGCGTCGGGCGCGGCCTTGGTCGGGCCTGACGCGCGGCCGCTCGCAGCGGCGGCGGCACCCGTGTTGCGTGCGGCCGTGGTCGAGTCCTACGTGCGGCCGGGAGCGCTCGGCGCGTTCGACGCAGGGCAGCTGACGGTGCGACTGCGGGGAGGCGGCTTACAGGGCCGTGTACACGTAGCCGCGGCGTGAGAACTCCGCGAAGATCGACTTGAGCGCCCCGCACATGTCCGCCTGGTTCGAGGCGCCGTCGTGCAGCAGCACGATCGTGCCCGGTGCGCTGCGGTCGAGCACGTGCTCGCGAATCTGCGCCTCGGTCACCGCGTTGTCCCAGTCCGAGGGGTCCACGGTCCAGTGCAGCGACTCCATGCCCAGGTCCGCGGCCACCGCGATCGCCCGGTCCGTCCACTGCCCGCCCGCGTGCCGGAAGTACCGCACCTCGGCGCCCGGCGCGGCCTTCACGATCGCGTCGTTCGTGCGCTGCAGGTTGGCCCGGATCTCCGCTTCGCTCCACTTGCCCAGGTCGAACTCGTGGAACCACGAGTGGTTGCACAGCGTGTGGCCCTCGCGCGCGATGTCCGCCACCAGCTCCGGGTACGCCTCCGCGTACGCCCCGATCAGGCAGAACGTCGCCTTGACCCCCTGCTCGCGCAGCATGTCCAGCACCTTCGGGGTCCATACGGGCGAGGGCCCGTCGTCGAACGTGAGCGCCACCCGGTCGTCCCCGGTGTGGTTGCGGGTCCCCAAGGGCCCGTCGTACGTGTTCGCGGCCGGCTCGGCCGCCGGGGGCGGCGACGACGCGGCGGGCGGCGGGGAGGACGCCGGGTCGGTCGGCGCGGGGCCCGTGGCGCTCGGCTCCGGCGGTGGCGCCGACGAGTCCGGCGCAGCGGGCGCGTCGGTGTCCTCGGCCTCCCTCTCGCCCTCGCTCGCAGGCGAAGGCGAGTCCGGCGCAGTAGGCTCGGTCGCGGTCGTCGCACTCGCGGGCGGCTCGTCGCCCTCTGGCCAGACCCAGGCGAGTGCGAGCAGCAGCAGCACCGCAGCGGCCGCTATGTACAGCTTGTGACGAACCATGTCGTGATTGTAAGTGCGATGGGCCACATTTCGAGGAAAGGCGGAGGGGACATGCGACTCGTCGTCGGCATCACCGGAGCGACCGGGGCGATCTTCGGCGTCCGGCTCCTGGAAGCGCTCCGCGAACTCGAGGGCGTCGAGACCCACCTCGTCATGAGCCGCTGGGCCCGCACGACCCTCCGCCTCGAGACCCCCTACACGCCCGCCGAGGTCACCGCGCTCGCCGACCACGCCTGGGGCGCGGGGGAGCAGGCCGCGCCGATCTCCTCGGGGTCGTTCCGCACCGACGGGATGGTGATCGCGCCGTGCTCGATGAAGACCGTCGCCGCCGTCCGCACCGGCTACACCGAAGGGCTGATCGGGCGGGCCGCCGACGTGACGCTCAAGGAGCGCCGCCGGCTCGTGCTGCTGGCCCGCGAGAGCCCGCTCTCGGAGATCCACCTGGAGAACCTGCTGGCGCTCTCGCGCATGGGCGCGGTCGTGCTGCCGCCGGTGCCCGCGTTCTACAACCGGCCTGAGACGATCGAGGACATCGTGGACCACGTGGTGGCGCGGACGCTCGACCAGTTCGGACTCGAGCACCCCCGCGCCCGCCGCTGGGACGGCCTGAAAGGCACTGAGGCAGTAGAGGAGTAGCGGTGGACACGCTGATGTGGGAGGCCAAGGCCGCCGAGGGGCGCGGGGCCGAGCTGCTCCGCTGGGTGCTCGACGAGGGCGTGCACGCCGTCGCCGACCCCGAGGTGCGCGCCGAGGTGTTCATCTCCGGGGACCGGGTCGTCGTGATCGCCGTCGGACCCCGCCCGCCCCGCCGCCTCCCCGACCCGCCCGAAGAGCTCATCGACCGCCCCCCGCACGCCTGGCCCTTCACCCGGGTGAACCTCGCGAATTGACGAACGAACCGCCCGGCGCGTCGTGCGCGCCGGGCGGTTCGGGGAATTCGCGTTTCCGAGTCTAGCGGCCGATGCCCTGGTACGACCAGCCGTGCTTGCGCCACTGCACCGGGTCGAACGCGTTCATGCCGTCGAGGATGCGCCGCTCGGCCACCTGCCGGCCCAGCGCCTCCGGGTCGAGCGTGCGGAACTCCTCCCACGGCACCATCGCGCACACCACGTCGGCGCCCGCGACGGCCTCGGGGAGGGTCTTCACGAAACTCAGCTCCGGCGCGGCCGCCTTCGCGTTCTCCAGCCCCTCCGGGTCGTACACGACCACGTCGGCGCGGGCCGACCGCAGCCGCCGCGCGATGTCGAGCGCGGGCGAGTCGCGGATGTCGTCGGTGTCGGGCTTGAACGTCGCGCCGAGATAGGCGATGCGCACCCCCGAGAGGTCCGGCCCGTTCGGCCCCGAGGACCGCCCGGCCAGCTCCGCGACCGCGCGCACGGTGTGCGAACGGCGGCGCGTGTTCACGGCGTCGACCTCGTCGAGGAACCGGAACGACTCGCCCACGCCGAGCTCGCCGGCGCGAGCCGAGAGCGCCCGGATGTCCTTGGGCAGGCAGCCGCCGCCGAAGCCGATGCCGGCGCGCAGGAACTTGTTGCCGATGCGCTGGTCGTAGCCGATGGCGCGGGCCAGGTCGACCACGTCGGCGCCCGCGGCCTCGCTCAGGTCCGCCATGGCGTTGATGAAGGAGATCTTGGTGGCCAGGAACGCGTTCGCGGCCACCTTCACCAGCTCGGCCGTCGCCAGGTCGGTCTCGACGACGGGGACCTCGCGGTCCTCGACCGCGGCGAGCTCGAGGATGCCGCGGTGCACGTCCTTGAGCAGCTGGGAGGCCCATTCGGACTGGGCCGCGTACACGATCCGGTTGGGGCGCAGGACGTCGTGCATCGCGTTCGACTCCTGCAGGAACTCCGGGCTCCAGCCGACCTCGACGCCGAGCCCTTCGGGGGCGTGGCGGTCGATGAGCTCCTGGACCCAGGTGGCGGTGCCCACGGGCACGGTGGACTTGCCGACGATGAGGACCTTGCGGCTCAGGCGCTTGGAGAGGTCGACGACGGCGGTCTCGATGTAGGAGAGGTCCGCGCCGTGCTCGCCCTTGCGCTGGGGGGTGCCGACGCAGATGAAGTGGACGTCGGCGAAGTCGGCGACGGACTGGATGTCGGTGGTGAACCGCAGGCGCCCGGTGTCGAGGTTCTTCTTCAGCAGCTCGGGCAGGCCCGGCTCGTGGATGGGCAGGACCCCGGTGTTGAGCGATTCGATCTTGGCGGCGTCGACGTCGTATCCGACCACCTCGTAGCCCAGCTCCGCGAAGCAGACGGCGTAGGTCGTCCCGAGGTAGCCGCACCCGAGGAAGGCGATGCGGGGCCGGGTCGTGGTGTTCTGCGAGGGAGTCGGGATCGCGTTCGCCATCTGGTGCCCTGTCTGTTCGTTCGGCGGGCCCGCCCGGTCGGGGGCGGCGCCCGTGCGTACATGCGTTGGATTCGTGCGCGGCGACCTCGAATTGTACGTGAATGCGACTATGGCCTGCGCAGTCGTATATTCAGCTTCACGCATGAACTTCGTCCTAAGTTGCGGCGAAGGAGTGGAGAACTCGCGGTGGCGGGCATCACCGGTCGCGGCCGCAGTGGGCTACACTCGGCCCATCGTACTGACGAGTAACAAACGCGGGAGCCACTGATGTCCACCGGGTTCACCCCCTACCAGCTGCCAGAAGAGTACGCCGACATCCGGGCGGCGACCCGCGATGTCTGCGACACCGGGGTCGCCCCGCACGCCGCCGAGGCCGACGCGACCGCGACCTTCCCCGAGCGCTCCTACGAGGCGCTCAAGTCCGCCGACCTCCACGCGCCCCACATCCCGGCCGAGTACGGCGGGGCGGGCATCGACGCGCTCGGCACCGCCATCGTCATCGAAGAGGTCGCGCGCGCCTGCGCCTCCTCCTCCCTCATCCCCGCCGTCAACAAGCTCGGCTCGCTGCCGCTCCTCCTCGACGCCTCCGAGGAGCTCAAGCGCCGCTACCTGCCGCCCGTCGCCGCGGGCGACGCGATGTTCTCCTACTGCCTCTCCGAACCCGAAGCCGGCTCGGACGCCGCGTCGATGACCACCCGCGCCGTCCGCGACGGCGACCACTGGGTCCTCGACGGCGTCAAGCGCTGGATCACCAACGCCGGCGTGAGCGAGTTCTACACCGTCTTCGCCGTCACCGAGCCCGGCGCGGGCGCCAAGGGCATCTCGGCGTTCGTGGTCGAGAAGGGCGACGCGGGCGTCTCCTTCGGCAAGCCCGAGAAGAAGCTCGGCATCAAGGGCTCCCCGACCGCCGAGGTCTACCTCGACTCGGTGCGCCTGCCCGCCGACCGCCTCATCGGCGAAGCGGGCCAAGGCTTCTCACTCGCCATGCGCACCCTCGACCACACCCGCGTCACCATCGCCGCGCAGGCCCTCGGCATCGCCCAGGGCGCGCTCGACGCCGCCACCGCCTACGCGGCCGAACGCGAGCAGTTCGGCAAGCCGATCGCCGCGTTCCAAGGCGTCCAGTTCCTCCTCGCCGACGCGGCCATGAAGATCAGCGCCGCAAGGGAACTCACGTACGCCGCCGCCGCCCGCTCCGAGCGCGGCGACGCCGACCTCACCTACTTCGGCGCCGCCGCCAAGTGCTTCGCCTCCGACGCGGCCATGCAGATCACCACCGACATGGTCCAGATCCTCGGCGGCTACGGCTACACCCAGGACTTCCCCCTCGAACGCATGATGCGCGACGCCAAGATCACCCAGATCTACGAAGGCACCAACCAGGTGCAGCGCATCGTCATCGCCCGGGAGCTCCAGCGCGGCAAGGCGTTCTAGACGACCGCAAACGCGAGGCCCGGACCGTTCGACGGTCCGGGCCTTCGCATGTCATCGGGCCGAGTGCTACGCCTCGGCCTCCAGTGGCGCCGGCTGCGCCGCCGCCTCCCGGGTCGCGCGGCGCTTCGGGGCGACCAGCACCAGCGCCCAGACCGCCGCGAGCGCCAGGTAGAGGCCCGTCACGACAGGCCAGGGGACCGAGAAGGTCGCCAGGAGCGTGCGCAGGTTCAGCGCCACCACGAGCATGCCGATCGTCGAGCCCAGTTTCGCCGTGGGGATCTTGCGCGTCAGCCATGCCGCCAGCGGCGCCGCGGCCATGCCGCCCACCGCCATGCCGACCACGACCGGCCACAGCACCGTCAGCGTGTCGGGCACCGCCATCCAGAAGCCGAGCACCGCCGCCGTCGAAGCGAACACCTGCGCCGTCGACACGGACCCGACCACCCGGTGCGGCTCGAGCCGCGACGTCGTCAACGTGATCGGCATCGTCACCGGCCCCCAGCCGCCCCCGCCGACCGCGGCGAGGAAACCGCCGACCAGGCCCGTCGGGATCGCGAACCCGGACCGGATCGGGCCGTGGCCCGCGCCCTGGCCCTGCATGAAGCGCCACACGATCACCACGCCCAGGGCGATGAGGATCGCGCTCGTCACCGGTGTGGCGGCGTCGAGCCGCGTCAGCGACGCCAGCGCCCAGGCCCCGGCGAAACCGCCGACGGCCCCGGGGATGCCGAGCTTCAACGTCGTGGGCCAGTGGACGTTCTCGAGCCGGTGGTGCGCGACCGCGCTCGCGGCGCCCGTGGCGATCGTCGCGACGTTCACCGATGCCGACGCCACCACCGGGGCGATGCCCAGGCCGAGCAGGAACGTCATCGTGATCGTGCCGAAGCCCATGCCGAGGCTGCCGTCGACGAGCTGGGCGACGAAGCCTGCGGCGACGGACGAGAGGATGGTGGTCGCGAACAGCACGCGCGGCTCCCTCGGGTACGGATGGCCCCTGAATAGTCCACTACATCAATAGGAGAAGTCAACGAGTGCCCACGTTTCGGGACGCCGAAGCGGGACGGATCCCCGACACTTCGCCGACGCCACCCGTGCTCACATCATCCCCCGCTTCGGCCACCCCGAAACCCGCCGCCGGAGCCAAACCGGCCCCGGGCCCGTGCCGCGGACCCGCCGCGCACACTCGCACCGAGCGCATTTGGAGGCCTCCGCCACCCGGTCAGGGGCCGGATGCGCCTTCCGAGACGAGCGTCATAGCGTGGACGAACAGACCTGGTTACGCTCGCGTAGCCCGCCATTCACCTGGCACACCACGGCGACGCAAGCGCCGCCGCACCAACCCGAGGGCCTGCGCACCAGACAGGCAGCCTTAATGCAGAGGAGCATTCGATGGGTAAGAAAGTCACGGTCGTCGGCGCCGGATTCTACGGCTCCACCACCGCCCAGCGCCTGGCCGAGTACGACGTCTTCGATGAAGTCGTCCTCACCGACATCGTCGAGGGCAAGCCCGAGGGCCTCGCCCTCGACATGAACCAGTCCCGCACCATCGAGGGCTTCGAGACCAAGGTCGTCGGCGCCACCACCGACAACGACGGCAACGGGTACGAGAAGACCGCCGGCTCCGACGTCATCGTCATCACCGCCGGCCTCCCGCGCAAGCCCGGCATGAGCCGCATGGACCTCCTCGAGGTCAACGCCAAGATCGTCCGCGGCGTCACCGAGAACCTCGTCAAGCACTCCCCGAACGCCGTGATCATCGTCGTCTCCAACCCCTTGGACGAGATGACCGCGCTCGCCCAGCTCGCTTCGGGCTTCCCGAAGCACCGGGTGCTCGGCCAGGCGGGCATGCTCGACACCGCCCGCTTCACCAACTTCGTGGCCGAAGAGCTCCAGGTCCCGGTCAAGTCCGTCACCACCCTGACGCTCGGCTCGCACGGCGACACCATGGTGCCCGTGCCGAGCCAGTCCTCTGTGGACGGCAAGCCGCTCGCCGACCTGCTCCCCGCCGAGAAGGTCGAGGAGCTCGTCACCAAGACCCGCAACGGCGGCGCCGAGATCGTGGCCCTCCTGAAGACCGGCTCGGCGTACTACGCGCCGTCCGCCGCCGCGGCCCGCATGGCCAAGGCCGTCGCCGAGGACTCCGGCGCCGTGATGCCCGTGTGCGCCTGGGTCGACGGCGAGTACGGCATCTCCGGCGTCTACCTCGGCGTCAACGCCCAGATCGGCGCCGAAGGCGTCAAGAAGGTCGTCGAGACCCCCCTCACCGACGATGAGCTCGCCAACCTGAAGGAAGCCGCCGAGGCCGTCCGCACCAAGCAGGCCGACGTCGCCGGGCTGTAACCCGCATCCAGGACACCGGTGAGGGGCGCCCGCCCGCGGGCGCCCCTCACCGTTTCCACGTGCAACCCCGTATCGGATTCGCCGACCGCACCCCGGTCGCTAGGCTTACGCCCGTGACCGCCGCAGACCAGCGCCGCACCAAAGCCGACACTCAGGCCTGGCGGCCCTTCGTCCCGAGACGACCGCGCTCATGGCTGCCGGAGATCGCCATGGCCGTCGCGTTCGTGGCCCTCACGATTCCCCTCTTCTGGCCCAGCCCCTTGGTCGACCTCGACATCTGGATCCGCGACCTCGCCGACGCCAACCGTCCCGAGTGGGCGAACTTCATCGCGGTCCAGACCAACCGGCTCGGCCAGGGCGGCCTCCTCGGCGGCATCGCCCTCGGCCTGGCCGCGATCATCGCCTGGCGCGGACGCAACGTGCGCCCGCTCATCGCGTTCCTCGCCGCGTACGGCATGGCGGGCGCGGTTCTCGTCCTCAAGTACGCCCTGCCGCGCGTCTACCCGCACTGGCCCGAGGCCTCCCGGCCGCCCTATGCCGATGCGGCGCAGTCGGTCCTGTTCTCCGGGCTCGAGCCCTCCGGGGCCTACCCGTCGGGGCACGTCCTCAACACGATCATCTGGTACGGGTTCATCGTGCTCCTCGTCGGCGCGGGCTGGCCCCCGCTCGCGCGGCGGCTGTTCCTGGTCCTCCCGCCGATCATCGTCATCTGCTCCACGACCTACCTCGGCTGGCACTGGTTCACCGACACCCCCGGGGGACTCCTCATCGGCTTCGCCATCCTCCGCACCGTCCAGCGCATCCCGTGGGACACCGTCGCGCTGCCGCTCTGGCTCGAGCCCGACCGGCGCTATCGCTAGGCGGTTCCCGAACGCCCGCACGGTATCTTCGACGCATGCCCGCACCGCCGCGAGAGCGGCCGAACCTCGAGCGCCGCCTCGGTCTCCCCTCCGCGATCGCCATCGGACTCGCCTCCATGCTCGGCGCCGGCGTCTTCGCCGTCTGGGCCCCCGCCGCCCTCGCCGCCGGATCCGGCCCCGGCCTCCTCGCCGCCCTCGCCATCGCCGGGTTCATCGCCTACTGCAACGCCCGCTCGAGCGCCCGTCTCGCGGCCCTCCACCCGCAGGCCGGCGGCGCGTACGTCTACGGCACCCGCCGCCTGCACCCCGCCGCCGGGTTCACCGCCGGCTGGGCCTTCCTCGTCGGCAAGACCGCGTCCGCCGCGGCCATGGCCCTCACCCTCGGCGCGTACCTCCTGCCCGAGCACCCCCGGGCCCTCGCCGCCGCGGCCGTGGTCGCGTTCTGCGCCATCAACCTCCTCGGTGTCAAGCGCACCGCCCTCGCCTCCGCCGTGTTCGCCGCAACCACCCTCGCCGTGCTCGCCGCCGTCGTCATCGCCGGCACCACCGGGCCTGTCGCCGCCCAACCGCTCGACGGCACGCATCCGTGGGGCGTGTTCACCGCCGCCGGATTCCTCTTCTTCGCCTTCGCCGGCTACGCCCGCATCGCCACCCTCGGCGAAGAGGTCAAGCAGCCGGAACGGACCATCCCGCGCGCCGTCCCGATCGCCCTCGGCATCACCTTCGCCGTGTACCTGCTCGTCGCGCTCACCGTGCTCAACGTCCTCGGCGCGGGCACCCTCGCGGCCTCGACCGCGCCACTCGCCGACCTCGCGGGCGCGAGCGCGCCCGCGCTCAAACCGGTCGTGGCGATCGGCGCGGGGATCGCCGTCGCCGGGGTGCTCCTCAGCCTCCTCGCCGGCATCGGGCGCACGGCGCTCGCGATGGCGCGCGACCGGCGGCTCCCGGGCGGACTGGCGGCGGTGTCGGAGCGGTTCGGGGTGCCTTGGGCGGCCGAGCTGGCCGCGAGCGGCCTCGTCCTCATCCTGGTGTCCACACTGGACTTGGCGGGCGCGATCGGATTCTCGAGCTTCTGCGTGCTGATCTACTACGGGGTCGCGAACGCGGCCGCGGTCACCCTCGACCGGCGCGCCCCGCTGCCGTGGCTGGGGCTCGCCGGGTGCCTGCT
Organism: Glycomyces sp. NPDC021274; assembly: GCF_040641195.1. Classification (NCBI taxonomy): domain Bacteria; kingdom Bacillati; phylum Actinomycetota; class Actinomycetes; order Glycomycetales; family Glycomycetaceae; genus Glycomyces; species Glycomyces sp. NPDC021274. The sequence goes on from NZ_JBFADC010000012.1 coordinate 51,727, forward strand.
CGTGGCCGCGAGCCTGCCGCTCTCGGCGGTGCTCGGCGGCCTGGCCGTGTTCGCGGCGGGCGCGGGCTGGTACGCCGTCACGGAACGGCGGGCGCGCGCCGCATGAGTGCCGGGGCCGCTTGGGCCCCAGGCGGATCGCGAACTGCGGCCGGGCGGGCGTGCCGCGGCATCGGTTCACGGTGCTGTCGGGCGGTGCCGGACCGCGGTGGTCAGTGCTCGGCGGTAGCCGCTCGCGCAGTGACATCGGCCCGCGACCCGGTCAGCGCTCCGCGCGGCGCTGGTCCCTGGCGGCCCTGAGCCGCCGCACGACCGCGGGCTGCTCGGCGGCCGCCTCCGGGTGGTCGATGAGCCGCGCCAGATGCTGGTAGTACCGCTCGGGAGTGAGCTCCAGCTCGTCGCTGATGGCCTGCGTCTTCGCGCCCGACGCGCGCCACCAGCGGGCCTCGAACGCCAGGAGCCGCGACTCCATCGCGCTCAGCTTGGCCTCGCCCCTCGGCTCGGCCTCGGGCTCGGGCCGGTGCGGTTCCCGCTGCGGCGCCAACTGCTTCGGCGGCACGTCCCGTGCCGGACGGGAGGCCTCCTGCGGCCCGCGAGCGGGCCGCGGTGCGGGGACGAACTCTGCTTCACCTCCCTGGCGCGCACGCGAGACGGACTTGGCGGGGCGTTGGCCGGGAGGCATGGGCGGCTCCTTGCGCAGGTGCGGCGCCGCGAGCGGTCGCCGCGGCTATTCGATCCAGTCGATGAGGTCCGCGACCGAGTCCTTGACGTGGTTCGGCCGGAAGGGGTATCGCTCGACTTCTTCCATAGTGTCAGTGACCCCTGACAGAACGAGGACCGTCTCGAGCCCGGCCTCCAGGCCCGACAGCACGTCGGTGTCCATGCGGTCGCCGATCATCACCGTCGTCTCCGAGTGGGCCCCGATGCGGCGCAACGCGTTCCGCATCATCAGGGGGTTCGGCTTCCCCGGGAAGTACGCCTCCGAACCGGTCGCCGCAGTGATCATCGCCGCAACCGCGCCCACCCCGAGCATGAGCCCTTCCGGGCTCGGGCCGGTCGTGTCCGGGTTGGTGCAGATCAACCGCGACCCGGATTTGACCAGCCGCACCGCCGTGGTGAGCGCCCCGAAGTCGTACCGCCGGGTCTCACCGAGTACCACGTAGTCCGGGCGGTAATCGGTGAGGACGTACCCGATCTCGTGCAGGGCCGTGGTCAGGCCCGCCTCGCCGATGACGTAGGCCGAGCCCTTGGGCCGCTGCGACTGCAGGAAGTCCGCGGTCGCCATCGCCGAGGTGTAGATCGACTCGACCGGCACCTGCAGCCCGGAGTTCTTCAGCCGCACATGCAGGTCGCGCGGGGTGTAGATCGAGTTGTTCGTCAGGACGAGGAACCGCTTCCCCGCCTCCTGCAGCTTCTCGATGAGCTTGTTGGCGCCGGGAACCGGCACGCCCTCGTGGACGAGCACGCCGTCCATGTCCGAGAGCCAGCTGTCGAAGGGTCCAGGTGTAGTCATGCTCAACATCTTGCCATCGCATCGGGAAAACGACGAGGACCGGACGTAAAGTGGTGGCCGTGGAGACGGCAATGACCGCCGTGCTCGTCATCGCCGCAGGCGCCATGGCGGGCGCACTCGGCTACTGGACCATTCGAACCGCGAGGAACAAATGAGCGAGCGCGAAGTACCCGAAGAGTTCGCCTCGACCTTTCAGAAGGTCGAGCCCTACCCCTTCGAGGAGACCGACGACCTGCGCCGCGGGCCCAACCTGCACGACGACCTGCTGCCGCTGCTGCCCCTCGTCGGCCGCTGGCGCGGCCGCGGGCAGGGCGGCTACCCCGGCACCGAGGACTTCCTGTACGCCCAGGAGATCAGCTTCCTCCACGACGGGCGGCCGTTCCTGCGCTACCAGTCCCGCTCCTGGATCATCGACGCCGACGGCAAGCCCGTGCGCCCCGCGGCGCAGGAGACCGGCTGGTGGCGCGTGGTGAAGGGCGAGGACCCCAAGCGCCCCGAGATCGAAGTGCTCCTCTCGCACCCCACCGGCATCCTCGACCTGTACTACGGGCACGTGGACGGCACCAAGATCGAGATCGCCACCGACGCGGTCGTGCGCAGCCCCCAGGCCAAAGAGGTCACCGCGGGCAAGCGCCTCTACGGCATCGTCGAAGGCGCCCTCATGTACGCGCAGGAGCTGGCCGCCGAAGGCAAGCCCCTGAGCCCCCACCTGAGCGCCAGCCTCACCCGCGTCTCCGGCTGAACCGGACCGGAGGCGGACACCCGGTGGGTGCCTTGCCGCTCGGCACCGCTCGGGCGGTCAGAAGTCGCCGGGCCAGAGGTCGTCCTCCGGGCTCGTGGCGGGCTTCTGGGCGTGGACCGTCGCAGTGACCGGGCCTTCCCCCGCCTTGAGCAGGAGCTCCAGGACCGCGATCGAGCCCTTCTTGTGCAGCGGCTCGTTGCCGTTGCCGCACTTGGGGCTCTGGATGCAGCTCGGGCAGCCGTAGCGGCACTCGCAGCTCGCGATCGCCTCCTTCGTGGCGCCCAGCCAGTCCTGCCACTTGCGGAAGGCCTGCTCGGCGAAGCCCGCGCCGCCCGGGTGGCCGTCGTAGACGAACACCGTCGGCAGCTCCGTGTCCATGTGCGCGGGCGTCGACAGCCCGCCGATGTCCCACCGGTCGCACGTCGCGATCAGCGGGAGCAGCCCGATCGAGGCGTGCTCGGCGGCGTGCAGCGAACCCGCGAGGTCCGGCACCCCTTCCAGCGCTTCAGGTTCCACCGTCCACCACACCGCCACGGTGCGCAGCGTCTGCGGCGGCAGGTCGAGCGGCTGCGTGTCGATCACCTCGCCCGAAGGGAGCCTGCGGCGCTGGTACGAGATCACGTTCGACGTCACCTCCACCTCCCCGAGGCAGATGGTGACGTCGCCCATCTCCAGCCGCTCGCGCTCGGCGAGGACCTCCAGGTGCGTGATCTCCTGCGCGGTCGTCGTCCACGGCGGCTTCGCGGCATGGACCAGCGCCAGGCCGTCCTCCAGATCCAGATTGTCCACAATGAACGACTCGCCCTGGTGCAGGTACAGCGCCCCGTTGTGCACCAGGCGGTGCGAGGCCGCCGCGTCGATCGTGCCGATCAGCCGGCCCGTCTTCGTCTCCGCGATGTCCACGCCCATCGGGCCCGAACCGCGCAGCGTCACCTCGGGCCGCTCCGAACCGATCCAGTAGTACCGGCCGCCGGGCCGCCGGCGCAGCAGCTTCTGCTCGCACAGCTGCTCGGCCACCGCGCGGCTGCCCGGGATCGCGTCCAGATCGGCGTCCTTCAGCGGCAGCTCCTCCGCCGCCAGGCACAGGTGCCCCGCCAGGACGTACGGGTTCGACGGGTCGCAGACGCTCGCCTCCACCGGCCGGTCGAAGATCGCCTCCGGGTGGTGCACCAGGAACGTGTCCAGCGGATCGTCCTTCGCGAGCATCACCGCGAGCGCCTCCGTGTCGCCCCGGCCCGCCCTGCCGATCTGCTGCCAGAAGCTTGCCAGCCGGCCCGGATACCCGCACAGCAGCACCGCGTCCAGGCCGGTGACGTCGATGCCCAGCTCCAGCGCGTTCGTCGTCGCCACGCCCAGCAGCTTCCCGTCCCGCAGGTCCGACTCGAGCTCCCGGCGGTGCTCCCGCAGGTAGCCCGCGCGGTACGCCGCGATGCGCTCCGCCGCCGGATCCGCCCCCAGCCGCGACTTCGCCTCCGCCGCAACGATCTCCGCGCCCCGGCGCGACGGGACGAACGCCAGCGTGCGCACACCCCTGCGGGTGAGCAGCGCCAGCATCCGCGCCGTCTCGCTCAGCGTCGACGCCTGCTGCGGCTCGCCGTCGAACTCGTACGTCACCGGCTCCCACAGCGCCACCGTCGCCCCCGGGTGCGGCGAGAAGTCCTGCGTCACCGCCACCGCCGGGCGCCCGGTGAGGACCGACAGGGACGCGGCCGGGTCCGCCGCGGTCGCGCTGGCCGCGATCACCGTCGGGCTCGCCCCGTAATGCTCGGCGAGGCGCAGGAGCCGGCGCAGGGTGAGGGCCACGTGCGCGCCGAAGACGCCCCGGTAGACGTGGCATTCGTCGACCACGACGTACTTGAGGTTCTTGAGCAGCGAGCGCCACATGCGGTGGCGGGGGAGCAGCGAGTGGTGGAGCAGGTCCGGGTTCGAGAGGATCAGGTTCGCGAACCGCTGCGCCCACTGGCGGTGCTCGAACGGCGTGTCGCCGTCGACGATCGCCGGGATCAGGCCCGGGACCGCGAACTCGCCCACGGCCCGCGCCTGGTCGGCGGCCAGGGCCTTCGTGGGGGCGAGGTACAGCGTGCGGCCCTCGCCGGCCGCCTTCGGCGAAGCTTGCGGGCCGTCAATGTGCGCAGCGGCCTCAGTGAGCAGCGGGAGCAGGTACGCGAGGCTCTTGCCCGAGGCGGTGCCGGTCGAGATGACGACGTCACGGCCCTCGAACGCGTGCGTGGCGGCCTCGGCCTGGTGCGGCCAGGGGCGGGTGATCCCCGTGTCCGCCAAGGCGTCCCGGACCGGGTCGGGCACCCACTCGGGCCACTCGGTGCGCACCGACGCGCGCGGCGGGAGCCGGCGCAGGTGGCGCAGGCCGCCGCCCGGCGGGGCCTGCGGGCCGGACGCGCGCGCGAACTCCGGATCGAGGGCGGCGATGAGCTGGTCGACGGACACCGTCCAATGATGCCGCAGCCCACCGACACCACCCAGCGGCACCGATCGACCACGCGAACGGCGCGCCCGCAATTCGGTCATACGCTCCCGGCTCCACTCCACTGGGAACGCAGTACGCTTATGGGCCAAGACACAGTGCTCACCGGGCGCGGCTGCTCGAGTGCGGGCCCGTCCGCCCGGCAAGGCACAGGTCGACGGCCCGCGAGCGGCCCGGCGAGGCCCGGCGGGCCGTCGTCCGGCGGTCTGGGAGCGGTACAGGCATTGATCGGTCGGCAGCACGAACGAGGGGAGAGACGGCGTGAGGGGAACATCAGGCGACGGCGCGGCCGAGCCCGAACTGGGGCTCAGCCTCTCCCAGGTCGGCGAGTACGCGGTCATCAGCGTGACCGGCGAGATCGACATGTACACCGCGCCGCAGCTGCGCGAGGCCGTCCGCCAACTCTCCTCCGAGGGCCGCATGCGCGTCGCGATCGACCTGACGCCCACCGAGTTCTGCGACTCGACCGGCCTGGGCGTGCTCATCGGCGCCCGCCGCCGCCTCTCCGACTCCGGCGGCAGCCTCGTCGTGGTCTGCGCCAACCCGCGCATCCGGAAGCTCCTGGACCTCACCGGCCTCGACAAGGTGCTCGATGTCCGGGAAGCGGTGCCCGGCGAGTGAACGGCTCCAAGCACGACCGCACTGGGGGACGGGCCGAGGCGGTGACCGTCCGGTTCGCGTTCACCCCCGCCGCCGCCTACGTCCGCGCCGCCCGGCTCGTGGCCGCCGACGTGGCCGCGCACGCGGGCGTCGCCACCGGCCTCCTCGACGAGGTGCGCCAAGCGGTCGGCGAAGCATGCACGCGCGCCGTACTGCGCCACCGCGACCGCGGCATCGACGACCTCGTGCGCGTAGAATTTTCGATCGGTGATCGTTTTGTTGCGAAAATCACCGACAATGCGCAGGATCTGCGCGCGCGCCCGAGCAGCCGGATCGGCGCGAGCATCGGCGGCGGCGAGCCGCGCGCGAGCGACAGCGACACCATCGAAGAAGACACCCTCTCCGAGGAGATCACCCTCATCGTCCTGGGCGGACTGGTCGAAGACCTGGTCGTGACCGGTCCCGACGCCAACGGCGGGACCACCGTCAGCATGTCCTGGCCCCTCCCCGGCTCCGGTTCCGCGACCGATCACTGAGGCCTTGGCCACCCCGGCCGGCGAGCGTGACCATCCCCACTCGCAAAGCCCTCACATCGTTACACTCCGCACGTTAAGTACGGCCGGGCCGCAGGCCCGGCCACGGCCGCGCCGTCCTACCCGTCACGCGGCCCCCGACGTGATCGCGATCCCGGCCCCGCGGTGCCCCGCGGGCCCCACGGCGAAGCTTGCGAGCCAGGGATCTGCACAGCATATGGAGGAACTACATGCATACGTTGCTCGCCAACGGCGACGAGGGCGTAGGTCAGCTCACGGGCTCGAACCTGAGCCTCGTCGTGGTCGCCGCCGCGCTCGCGCTGGTCGCCCTCGGCGGCGCCGCCGCGCTCGTCAAGAACATCCTGGCGGCCGGCACCGGCACTGACAAGATGCGCGAGATCTCCGGGGCCGTCCAGGAAGGCGCCTCGGCCTACCTGCGCCGCCAGTTCCGCGCCCTCGGGATCTTCGTCGTCATCGCCGTGGTCCTGCTGTTCCTGCTCCCCGCCGAAGGAGGCACGGACGTCCGCGTCGGACGCAGCGTGTTCTTCATCGTCGGCGCGCTGTTCAGCTCGTTCATCGGCTGGGCCGGCATGAACATGGCCACCCGCGCGAACGTGCGCGTGGCCGCCGCCGCCCGCGACGGGCAGCCCACCACCGCGATGCACCTGGCCTTCCGCACCGGCGGCGTGGTCGGGTTCCTCACCGTCGGCCTCGGCCTCCTCGGCGCCTCGGTCGTCGTGTTCGTCTACAACGGCGACGCGCCCGTGGTCCTGGAGGGCTTCGGCTTCGGCGCCGCGCTCCTGGCCATGTTCATGCGCGTCGGCGGCGGCATCTTCACCAAGGCCGCCGACGTCGGCGCCGACCTCGTCGGCAAGGTCGAGCAGGGCATCCCCGAAGACGACCCCCGCAACCCGGCGACCATCGCCGACAACGTGGGCGACAACGTCGGCGACTGCGCCGGCATGGCCGCCGACCTCTTCGAGTCCTACGCCGTCGTCCTCGTCGCGAGCCTCATCCTCGGCCGCGCCGCCTTCGGCGAGACCGGCCTGATCCTGCCGCTCCTGGTCGCCTCGGTCGGCATCGTCTGCGCCATCATCGGCGTCATCATCACCCGCATGCGGGCCGCCGACGCCTCCGGCCTCACCGCCATCAACCGGGCGTTCTACCTCTCCGCGATCATCTCCGCGCTGCTCACCGTCGGCGCGGTCCTGTGGTACGTCCCGTCCGACTGGGCCTCGCTCGGCACCGGCATCGACGGCTCCGGCATCCCGGTCAACCCGCAGGTCTACGCCATCGTCGCCGTCATCATCGGCATCGCGCTGGCCGCGGTCATCATGGCGCTCACCGGCTACTACACCGACACCCGCTACAAGCCCACCCGGGCCGTCTCGGCCTCGACGCGCACCGGCGCGGCCACCAACATCCTGTCGGGCTTCTCGCTCGGCCTGGAGTCGGCCGTCTACACCGCGCTGTGCATCGCGGCGGCGGTCCTCGGCGCGTACCTGCTCGGCGGCGGCGAGATCCTCGTCAGCCTCTTCGCGGTCGCGCTCGCCGGCTGCGGCCTGCTCACCACCGTCGGCGTCATCGTCGCCATGGACACCTTCGGGCCCATCAGCGACAACGCCCAGGGCATCGCCGAGATGTCCGGCGACGTCGAAGGGGACGCCGCGCGCACCCTCACCGACCTCGACGCGGTCGGCAACACCACGAAGGCCATCACCAAGGGCATCGCGATCGCGACCGCGGTCCTGGCCGCGACCGCCCTGTTCGGCTCCTACACCGACGCGGTGGCCGCCGAAGGCCTCATGGGCGAGGCGCTCCTGGGCGCGCTCAACATCGCCGACCCGGCGAACATCGTGGGCTTCATCATCGGCGCCTCCGTCGTGTTCCTCTTCTCCGGCCTCGCGATCAACGCCGTCGCCCGCTCCGCAGGGTCCGTCGTCAACGAGGTCCGCGACCAGTTCGCGCGCTTCCCCGGGATCATGGAGGGCACGCAGCGGCCCGAGTACGGCCGCGTCGTCGACATCTGCACCCGCGACGCCCAGCGCGAGCTGGTCACCCCGGGCCTCTTGGCCATCACCGCGCCCATCGCGGTCGGCTTCGGCCTCGGTGTCGGCCCGCTCGCCGCGTACCTCGCGGGCGCGATCGCGACGGGCGTGCTCATGGCCGTCATGCTCGCGAACTCGGGCGGCGCGTGGGACAACGCGAAGAAGGACGTCGAGGACGGCGCGCACGGCGGCAAGGGCTCTGAGGCCCACGCCGCAGCCGTGATCGGCGACACCGTCGGCGACCCGTTCAAGGACACCGCCGGTCCGGCCATCAACCCGCTCCTCAAGGTCATGAACCTGGTGAGCCTCATCATCGCGCCGGTCGTGGTGGTCTACACCGTCGAGGGTGTCGGCGAGCACGCCGACGGCCCCGTCCGCTGGATCATCACGGCGATCGCCGTGGGCGTCCTGGTCGCCGCGATCCTCGTCTCCAAGCGTCGCTCTGCGGTGGTGGAGGCGGGGGAAGCACGCACCCCGGAGCAGCGTGAGTCGGTGAACGTCGGCTAGCCACTGCGCGCATTCGCCGGCTCTCGAGCCGTGAATCAGTGGTGCTAATTCGGGAACGCTTCCGCGTGTGCCCCGGTCGTTGAGACCGGGGCACACCCATACTCAGGGGACGCAATGCGGAAGCGTGAGCTACCGTAACGAATCGAGTGCATTTTCCGAGTGAACGGTGGGAGCAGTGGCGGACATCAAGCGCCTTGTCATCGTGGAGTCCCCGGCGAAGGCCAAGACGATCGCCTCCTATCTCGGCCCCGGCTACATCGTCGACTCCTCGCTCGGGCACATCCGGGACCTTCCGCGCAGCGCGAAGGAGATCCCGGCGAAATACAAGGACAAGGCCTGGTCGCGGTTGGGCGTGGACGTCGAGAACGACTTCGCGCCGCTGTACATCGTGAACCCGGACCGGTCCGCGCACGTGAAGAAGCTGAAGGCGTACCTCGCGGAGGTCGACGAGCTCTTCCTCGCCACCGATGAGGACCGCGAGGGGGAGGCCATCGCCTGGCACCTGCTCGAGACCCTGAAGCCGAAGGTCCCGGTCAAGCGGATGGTCTTCCACGAGATCACGCCGCAGGCCATCGCCGAGGCCGCCGCGAACCCGCGCGAGCTCAACCAGGACCTGGTCGACGCCCAGGAGGGGCGGCGCATCCTCGACCGGCTGTACGGGTACGAGGTCAGCCCGGTCCTGTGGAAGAAGGTCATGCCGCGGCTGTCCGCCGGGCGCGTCCAGTCGGTCGCGACGCGGCTGGTCGTCGAGCGCGAGCGGGCCCGCATGGCCTTCCGCGCCGCCGACTACTGGGACGTCTCGGCCAATCTGGCCACCGACGGCGACGAGCGGTTCAAGGCCACTTTGATCGCGGTCGACGGCGACCGGGTCGCCACCGGCAAGGACTTCGACGCGGCCACCGGCCGCGTCAAGGGCAACGTCGTGCACCTCGACGAGGCCGGCGCCCGCGGGCTCGCCAGCCGGCTCGAGGGCCGCGACTTCACCGTGCTCAAAGTGGAGAAGAAGCCGTACCGGCGCAAGCCGTACGCGCCGTTCATCACCTCGACGCTGCAGCAGGAGGCCGGGCGCAAGCTCCGCCTCTCGAGCGCGCAGGTCATGCGGGTCGCCCAGCGGCTCTACGAGAACGGCCACATCACCTATATGCGGACCGACTCGACGAACCTGTCGAACACCGCGATCAACGCCGCGCGCGCCCAGGCCGCGGAGCTCTACGGCGCCCAGTACGTGCCGTCCGAGCCGCGCCGGTACGCCCGGAAGGTGAAGAACGCGCAGGAGGCGCACGAGGCCATCAGGCCCTCGGGCGACCGCTTCAAGACCCCCGCACAGCTCAAGGGCCAGCTCTCCGCCGAGGAGTACCGGCTGTACGAGCTCATCTGGCGGCGCACGCTCGCGTCCCAGATGGTCGACGCGACGGGGAACTCCACGTCGGTGCGCACCCGCGCCACCACGGCCGACGGCGAGCAGGCCGACTTCGGGGCCTCCGGCAAGACCATCACGAACCCGGGCTTCCTCCTCGCCTACGTCGAGTCCATCGAGGACGGCGACGCGGACGACGCCGAGAAGCGCCTCCCCGAGCTCCACGAGCGTCAGCACCTCAGCGAGCGGGGCCTGGAGGCCGCCGGGCACACCACGCAGCCGCCGGCGCGCTACACCGAGGCGAGCCTCGTGAAGGCACTGGAGGAGCGGGGGATCGGGCGGCCGTCGACGTACGCGTCGATCATGCAGACCATCCAGGACCGCGAGTACGTGTTCAAGAAGGGCCAGGCGCTCGTGCCGGCCTTCCGCGCGTTCGCCGTCATCGGCCTCATGGAGCGGCACTTCCCGCGCCTGGTCGACTACGACTTCACCGCGGGCATGGAGAACGAGCTCGACGAGGTCGCCGCCGGGCAGGAGTCGCGCGAGGAGTTCCTCCGCAAGTTCTACTTCGGCGGCAAGGACAAAGAGGGCACCGTCGCCGCCTCGGGCGGACTGCGGCACATGATCGAGGAAGAGCTCGCGAAGATCGACGCCCGCGAGGTCAATTCGATCCCGCTGTACACGGACGACAAGGGCCGCAAGGTCGTCGCCCGCGTCGGCCGGTACGGGCCCTACCTGGAGCGCACCACGCCGAACCAGGAAGAGGGCGGGGAACCGGGCAAGCGCCCGTCGATCCCGGAGTCCATGGCGCCCGACGAGCTCACCCCCGAGAAGGGCCAGGAGCTGTTCGAGCTGGCCGAGAACGAGGGCGAGCTGGGCACGCACCCCGAGACCGGAGAGCCGGTGCTCGCCAAGACCGGCCGGTACGGGCCGTACGTGACCAGCGGTGAGAAGTCCTCGTCGCTGCTCACCGGACAGAAGCTCTCGGAGATCACCCTCGAGGACGCGGTGAAGCTCCTGACGCTGCCGCGCCTGGTCGGCAAGGACGCCGAGGGCGAGGAGATCCGCACCGGCCTGGGCCCGCACGGCCCCTACGTGAAGAAGAACCGCGACTTCCGCTCGCTCGAGAACGAGGAGCAGCTGTTCACGCTCACGCTGGACGAGGCGGAGAAGCTGCTCGCGCAGCCGAAGACCCGCGGTCGCCAGCAGCGGGCCCAGACCCTCCTCAAGGAGCTCGGCCCCGACCCCGTGACGGGCAAAGAGGTCACGCTCAAGGACGGCCGCTTCGGCCCATACGTGACCGACGGCGAGACGAACGCGTCGATCCGCAAGACCGACTCGATCGAGGACCTCACCATCGACCGCGCCGCGGAGCTCCTCGCCGAGCGTCGCGAGAAGGTCTCCTCCGGTGCCGTGCCCGCCAAGAAGACGGCGAAGAAGGCCGCGGCCAAGAAAGCAGTGAAGAAGACCGCGGCCAAGAAGACCACGGCAAAGAAGACCGCCGCGAAGAAGACGGTCAAGAAGGCCGCTAAAAAGACAGTGAAGAAGGCCGCGCCCGGCGGCGGATGAGCGGGAACGCGGCACCGCCCCGGGCGGCTGCCGCGTTCCGGCGGTGCTGCGCGTTTCGAGCGGTCAGCCCTGGCGACGGCTCATCCGCCGAAACGCTGATCCGCCAGGAGCGCCTCGGCGACCACGAGGTCGATCGGAGTGGTCACCTTCAGGTTGCGCTCGGAGCCTTCGACGATGCGGACCGGCACCTCCGGCAGGAACCGCAGCACCACCGAGCAGTCGTCCGTGGGCGTGAACGCCGGATCCGATGCGGCGCGCCGGTACGCCTCGGCGATCGTCCCGAGGCGGAAGCCCTGCGGGGTCTGCACGCACCGCAGCCGCGACCGGTCCAGCGCGGCCGTCATGGTCTCGCCGTCCCCGGTCTCGATGATCGAGTCCGCTGACGGCACCGCGGCGGTGACCGCTTCGCAGTCGCCCAGGGCCCGCGCCACGTCGGCGATGACCCGTCCCGGCACGAGCATCCGCGCCGCGTCGTGCAGGAGGATCAGCGCGTCGGCGCCGACCCGCGCCCCGGCCCAGTCGATCGCCGCCTGAGACGAGTCCGAGCGGGTCTCGCCGCCGTCGACCACGTCGGCCACCTTCGGCGCGCACTCGCGCGCCAGGGCCAGCACGCGCTCCCGGTGGTCGGCCGCGGTCACCACGACCACCGTGTCGATCGCCGGCGCGGCCTCGAACGCCTCCAAGGTGTGCTGCAGCACCGGTTTCCCGCCGACCTCGATGAACTGCTTCGGGAGCGGCGAGCCCATGCGGGTCCCCCTGCCTCCGGCGAGCACGGCGGCGATGACGGGCGGTCGGGGCAGGGCGTTCGGTGTCCGCAAGGTCGCTCCCGTCGGCGGGGTCCGGATGGCCGCCAAAGGATATCGGAGGGGCGTCGCCCGGCCGCGGGATCCGGTCGGCGCGCCGAATGCCGATGTGGACAGGGCGGCGTGGTGCGGAAGGGTTACGATCGTGCGGAAACGGCCGACCTCGACCCCCGAGCGTCATCGTCCGTTCATCGCAGAGTCCTATCATCGTCGATAATTGGATAACTCTTTCCGCGAACCCCGATAGCGAAAGCGCTTCAGCATGTTCAAACGCAAGCCCGCCATCGCGTTGCCAGACGATCCCATTTACGGCCTGACCTGGTCGGTCGGGAAGGAGTTCGGAGGGCTCACGAACGTCCTCCTCCACCGCAACGCCGTGTTCTCCAGTCTCGGCCGCCGCCGGATCGACATCCTGACGCTGGCGCCGAACTTCGACACGCGGGCGGCCAAGCTCCGGCTCTGGAAGCAGGGGTACATCGGCAAGGGCGTGCGGCTGCGCAACCTCTGGGAGGAGATCGCGTCGACCTCCGACGCGGCGCTGGTGCGGCGGTACGGGAAGCGCGGCGGCAGCCTCGAGCGGCCCGCGATCCTGCTGCCCTACAAGGGGAAGAAGCAGGCCAAGCGGATGTCGCCCGAGGGCGCCGAGCTGCAGGTCGACACCTTCCGGTCCAACGGGACCCTCCTGGTGTCCGACCGGAAGGACGCCGACGAGGAGGGGGTCGTCGGCGGGCGCGAGATCACCCTCTTCACCAGGAAGGGCGAGGTGGTCGCCCGCTGGACCCGGGCCGCCGACTTCTACTTCGCCTGGCTCGACCACGTCATCGGCAAAGAGCACGCCTACCTGGTGAACGACTCCCACTTCGTCGCCAAGTTCCTGCACCGGTACCGGCGCGAGAACGTCACCACGGTCCAGGTCCTGCACAACTCCCACCTCGACCGCGACGCCCCCGACGCCTTCGGCAGGCTCTCAGGCGGCAAGATCGCCATCATCAAGAACCTCAGGTCCTTCGACATGGTCGCCCCGCTGACGCCCCGGCAGGCCGGCGAGCTCGCCGAAGCGGACCTCGCGGGCGCCAACATGACGCCGATCCCGAACTCGCGCCCGGTGAAGACGCAGCCCATCCGCCACGACCGGGACCCCAACGACGGGATCATGCTGGCGCGCTTCGGGTACCAGAAGCGGATCGACCACGCCATCACCGCACTGACGCTCGCCCACGCGGCCGGCAGCGAAGCGCGCCTGCGCATCTTCGGCGACGGCGATTCGCGCCCCGATCTGCAGGGGCGGATCGACAAGGCCGAGGCGGGCGACTACGTGAAGCTGATGGGGTTCCAGCCCGACGCCTCCGCCCAGTTCGCGACGGCCTCCTTCAGCGTGCTCTCCAGCCGGTTCGAGGGCATGCCGCTCGTGCTCATCGAGGCCATGGCCGCCGGCTGCATCCCCGTCGCCTACGACATCCGCTACGGGCCGAGCGACATCATCACCGACGGGGTGGACGGGTTCGTGGTGCCCGCCGGCGACGTCAAAGCGCTCGCCGACGCGGTCGCCCGCGTGTCGTCCCTGCCGGAGGCGACGCTCGCCGAGCTTCGCAGGAACGCGCAGAAGCGCGCCTCGGACTTCAGCGATGAAGCGGTGACCAAGGCCTGGATCGAGGCGCTCGTCGCGGCGAAGGCGCGGAAGACGCCCGTGCGCCTCCCCTCGTTCAAGCCGCTCGTCGAGGAGGCCTTCGTCAAGGAGGACGTGCTGCACGTGAAGGGGACGCTGCGCGACTGCGTCAACGTCGAGGACGCCTCGGTGGCCCTGTCGTGGTCGGCCCGCCGCGTCCCGGTGTACGGCAGGGTGCCCGTCACGGAGCGCCCCGGCGCCGACGGGGCGCTCGAGTTCGAAGCCGCCTGGCCGATCGCCCGGTCGCGGGAGGCCGAGGGCGACATCCTCGACTTCCACATCGAGATCGAGACGCCGCGCGGGTTCGCCAAGCGGCGGGTCGCCGCGGCCGACACCGTGGCGCTCAAGACCAGTAGTATCGAACTATATTCCACGGTTGAGGGGAATATGAGCGCCAAAGTCCTGTATCCGCCGGTTGACGAGGACTGACGCGGGACCGCGCGAGCGGCCGGTCCCGGACGGCGGCGTTCCACGCCGTCCGGCCCGGCTACGCGCGGTCCGGCCTCGGCGACGGGCGGTGCCATCAGCCGATTCTTGTGTGACGCTCCCGTAAACCTGGTGTTGGCGCATGCGTCGACGTCCGTTTGCCTAGGTAAACTGCACCGGTCCAGTATCCAAACCGAACGAGGTGGCACCGACATGTCCACGAACATCGTGATCCTCGCGGCCGGCGTCGGCTCGCGGCTCGGCAAGCCGCACCCGAAGCCGCTGACGCCCCTGAACACCGGCGAGACCATCCTCGGCCGCGCCCTGCGGCTGCTCACCTCCCGGTTCAGCCGCCACTCGATCCACCTCGTCGTCGGCTTCAAGAAGGAGATGATCATGGAGGAGGTGCCCGACGTCGGCTTCATCTACAACCAGGCCTACGGCGACACCAACACCTCCAAGAGCCTCCTCAAGGCCTTCAACATCCTCGGCCCCGGCGGCGTCCTCTGGCTCAACGGCGACGTCGTGTTCGACCCCCAGGTGCTCGACGTGATCCTCCCGCACATCGCGATGGACCGCTCCTTCATCTCCGTCAACACCGCGAAGGTCTCCGACGAAGAGGTCAAGTACACGCTCGGTGCCGACGGCTACATCAACAAGCTCTCCAAGCAGGTCACCGACGGTGCGCTCGGCGAGGCCGTGGGCATCAACTACGTCTCCGCCGACGACCGCGCCCTGGTCGCCAAGCGCCTCGCCGAGGTCGACGACCAGGACTACTTCGAGGGCGGCATCGAACTCGCCATCGAGAAGGACGGCCTCAAGTTCGAGGCCGTCGACATCTCGCAGCACAACGTCATCGAGGTCGACTTCGCCGAAGACCTCAACCACGTCAACCAGGCATTCAAGTAAGGGTCCCGCAGGAGTGACCACCTCGACAGGCACCGTGGGGGACCGGGGTCGACCCGGTCCCGCGCGCACGATTCCAGCCGAAGGCGCGATCCGTTGAAGAACCTGCTCAAGTCCCTGCCGATCTGGCTCAACCTGCTCGCGGTGGCCACGGTCGTCGCCGCGGTGGCGCTCCCCGACCTCGCGGGACTCACCCTCCTGCTCGCCCTCGCGGTGTTCGCCACCATCACCTTCCGCGTCCCCGACGCCCTCACCGGCATGCGCATGGCCCGCACCATGACCGCGCTCGGCGTCCTCATCACCGTCTGGAACCACGACGGCGCCGAACGCTGGCCCTTCCTCGCCGCGGCCGTCCTGGTCACGCTCTTCATCGTCGGCGCCGACAACATCGCCAAGGCGCTCAACGTCGGCTACCTCCAGACGAGCAACCTCGACGTCGAGCGGTCCCTGCGCGAACGCTGCTCGACCCCGCCCGCGGTCGGGGGCGTCCTGAACTGGCTCACCATCGCCTACGCGCTCGCGGCCTGGCCGCTCGGCACCGCCGGCGACGTCGCGTTCGCCGCGCTCACCGTCGCCGCCGTCACCTGGACCGGCATCGCCGTCCTCGGCGGCTACCTGCACCGCAAGCGCGAACCGCACCCCGTGGACGGGCGCGTCATGACCGCCGTGACGCGGCTCCAGCCGAAGTTCATCATCCACTTCGCCGGCGCCCGCGAGTCCGAGTACCAGCTCACCATGTGGCTGCCGTACTTCGAGAAGGTCGGCGACCCGTACATGATCCTCATCCGCGACCGCTACCTCTACGACGGCATCGTCGCGCGCACCAGCGCTCCGGTCGTCCTGGTGCCCGCCCAGTCGGTGCTCGACACGATCCTCCCCAGGAGCGTCCGCGCCTGCTACTACGTCAACCACGCGGTCAAGAACGCCCAGCTCATCAAGCTCGACAACTACCTCCACGTGCAGCTCATGCACGGCGACTCGGACAAGGCCATCAGCCGCAGCCCCGTCTCGCTCATGTACGACCGCGTGTTCGTCGCGGGCCAGGCCGGCGTCGACCGCTACCACCGCCACGGCGTCGACATCCCGAACTACAAGTTCCGGAAGATCGCCCGCCCCCAGCTCCACGACATGCGGGTCGGCGAGCGCGACAAGGTCGACGGCGCGCGTCCGGTCGTGCTCTACACGCCCACCTGGACCGGGCTGACCGCCGAGGTGAACTACTCGTCGCTGAAGCAGGGCAGGAAGATCGTGGAGGCCGTGCTCAAGCGCGACGTGACCTTGATCTTCCGCACCCACCCGTACACGCGGACCAACGCGGCCTACCAGGCGCTCGCCGACGAGATCAAGGCCCTGATCGCTGCCGACGCCGCCAAGACCGGCCGCGCGCACCTGTGGGGCGCGCTGGCCGAGACCGAGGTGAGCCTGACCGACTGCGTGAACGCCGCCGACGTGGCGATCTCGGACATCAGCGGCACCGCCTCGGACTGGATCTACAGCGGACGGCCGTTCGCGATGACGGACCCGAAGGGCTTCAAGGAGGCCTACCTCGAGGAGTTCCCGCTCGCGAAGGCCGCGTACCTGCTCGAGCCGGACGCCGGCAACATCGAGAAGGTGCTCGACGAACTCCTGGTGACCGACTCGAAGGCCATGCTGCGCGCGGAGACCCGCGAGTACTACCTGGGGGACGTCGAACCGCAGGACCTGGTGCCGCTGTTCGTCGCCGAGGTCAAGGCGACCTACGCCGAGCCGGTGCGCAAGACCGCGAAGGGCGAGTCCGCGCTCGCGGCCTGAATCTGACGCTTTCCCAAGGGGCTCTGCGGAAGCAGGGCCCCTTAGAGGTCTCAGCGGCGGCGGGGCATGGGTAGGAGCCGCAGTGCGCGCTCGCTCGCCGGGTGCGGGGCGACGAGGCCGAGCTTGTCGCGCGCGTCGCACAGGTCGGCCAGCTTCTCGTAGGCCCGCGCACCGAGCAGTTCGGTGAGTTCGACCGCGTACGAGAGGTACACGGGCTCGACGGCCGTGTGCGCCTTCGGGGAGGCGGTGCACCACCAGTCGAAGTCGTGGCCGCCGGGGCCCCACGAGGCCCGGTCGAACTCGGTGATGAGGGTGACCGACACCTCCGTGCCGTCCGCGCGGTGCTCGGTCTTGAAATCGCGCTTGACCGGCAGCTGCCAGCACACCTCGGGCTTGTACTCCATGGGGTGGACGCCGTCGCGCATCGCCTGCTGGTGCAGCGCGCACCCGGCCCCGGTGGGGAAGCCCTCCCGGTTGTGGAAGACGCACGCGCCGTCGACGACCGCGGTCTTCTTCGCGGGCTCCTCTTCGCCGTCCTCGTTCTCGAGGGTGTCGTCGACGATGGTGTCCTTCCAGCGCCGGTGCAGCTGCCACGTCTCGGGCGTGAGCTTCTTGACGATCTGCCTGGTGCGCTTGATGTCGTCCTCGTCGGTGTAGAACGCGCCGTGCAGGCAGCAGCCGTCGGCGGGCTGGCCCGCTTCGATGCCGGGGCAGCCGCCCTCATCGGGGTGCTTGCCGAAGATGCATCCCCAGCGCGAGAGCAGCCAGGTGAGATCGGCCCGGACCATGGTCCCGGGGTCGTCGGGATCGAGGAACTCGACCCATTCGCGGTCGAAGTCCTGCGCCACCTCGTCGGTCATCCCACCAAGGTACCCGGAGCGGTACGGGTTGCACGGGAACCGCGCCCGGTGCAGCGGGCGGCCGCGGGGCGCGGCGCCGGACCGGTCCGGCGGCGAAGCTTGCGAGCCGGAAAACCGAACGGCGTACTCTGGGGGGCGTGACCCAGTCCGTCCCGGTTCTGCTGTCGACCACCTCCGTCTACCCGGAGCCCACTGCGGTGGGCTTCGAGCTCGCCGCCGAGCTCGGCTACGACGGGGTGGAGCTGATGGTCTTCACCGACCGGGTCTCCCAGGACCCGTCGGCCGCCGCGAGCCTCGCCAAGCACTACGGCGTGAAGATCGGCGCGGTCCACGCCCCGTGCCTGCTCGTGACGCAGCGCGTGTGGAGCGCCGACCCGTGGACGCGGCTGCGCCGCTCGGTGCAGGCCGCCGAGTACCTCGATTCGCCCACGGTCGTGATCCATCCGCCGTTCTCGTGGCAGAAGGAGTACGCGTCGAAGTTCTCGACGGTCCTCGACGGGCTGCGGGCCCGGTACCCGCACGTGACCATCGCGGTCGAGAACATGTTCCCGCTCAAGCTCGGCAAGCGCAAGCTCGTGCCCTACCGGCCCCACTGGGACCCGACCCGGCACGGCTACGACGCCTACACGCTCGACCTCTCGCACTGCGCCGCCGCCGGCGCGGACGCGGTGGCCATGGCCGAGCGGATGGGCAAGGGCCTGCGGCACATCCACTTGTGCGACGGCACCGATCCGGGCGCGGACCAGCACCTCGTCCCCGGGCGCGGGACGCAGCCGTGCGCGGAGCTGCTCGGCTCGCTGGGCGCCTCCGACTGGGACGGCTCGATCACCGTCGAGGTCAACACCCGCAAGAGCGGCAACCGGACCCGCCGGTCCGCGGACCTGCACGAATCGCTGAAGTTCGCCAGGGACGCCCTGGGCGGCCGCGCGCGCGAGTGACCGGCCGCGGATCGCCGTAGCGATCAGCGCACCGCTTCGCAACCCGCAGCGGCGGCTCCGGAGCCCTCCGATTCGCGGCGGTGACCAGCAACCCGGTCACCGGCTCGTGCGTTTGTATCATCGGAAGGCGCCTCGCCGTGCAACAACCGTTGGCGGGCGGCCGATCATGGAGGAGTACGGATGCCGAACGAGCAGCGGAGCTCGACCGCGCGGATGCGACGTGTCGTGGGTCGGTTCGTCCCGGCGTCCTTGAAGGAGAAGCGGTCCGAGCGGATCCGCGAAGGCCGCGCCGCCGAGCGCCGTGCCGGGCTCCTCGCCGCCGACCCGGCGCTGCGCCGGTTCGAGCACGACGGCGGGGCCTTCGTCGGCCGCCGCGTCGAGCACTTCACCGCCGCCGAGGCCGCCGAAGCGAACCTGCGCCTCGTCGTCGAGGCCGCCGAAGCCGCCGGACTCGAGTACTTCCTCGTCCGCGGCGCCGCTCCCGAGCGCTACGTCGTGGGCCTGCGCCGGGCCGACAAGAAGGCCTTCCTCGAGTCCGTGCGCGAACGCCACGGCGACACCGAGCTCTACGTCGCCCGCACCGGCCGCACCGACAAGATCACCGCCGGGCCCGCGCTCTACGCCGACGGCGCGCTGCCGCGCGACGTGAAGAGCTCCTCCACGCTCCGCTACGGCCGCTTCCTCCTCGGCCCCGAGGACCAGCTGCTGGCCGGCCTCGAGTACGGCTGCGACGTGGAGTTCTGGACCGACGGCGAGGACTTCGCCGCCCACCCCGACTACGGCGAGCGGATCCACCGCGTCAAGGTCCTGGTCCCGAAGCCCATGTTCGCGGGCGCCTGGGTCGCACCGCGGCCCAACCGCATCGCCGACGTGCTGCCCGCCGAGGCGCGCAAGGCCGCCACCCAGGTGATCGGCGAGCACAAGTACGCGACCTTCGAGCCGTTCACCCGCAGGCTCGTCGACGACGTCGACTTCCCGATCGACGCGGTCTACATGTGGGTCGACGGCGCCGATCCGGCCTGGGCGGCGCGCCGCGCCGAGTACGACGGCACCGGAACCGAGGGCCACTCGCACCTCAGCGGCGCCTCCCGCTACACCGACCGCGACGAGCTCAAGTACTCGCTGCGCTCGCTGCACACGTTCGCGCCGTACCTGCGGAACGTCTTCATCGTCACCGCCGGCCAGACCCCCGCCTGGCTCGACACCGACGCCCCGGGCGTCCGCGTGGTCGACCACAGCGAGATCTTCGCCGACCCGACGGCGCTCCCGGTGTTCAACTCCCACGCGATCACCACGCAGCTGCACCGCATCCCCGGCCTCGCCGACCACTACGTGATCCTCAACGACGACGTGTTCTTCGGCCGGGCCAGCCGCCCCGAGCAGTTCTTCCACGCCAACGGGATCGCCCGCGTCCCGTTCTCCTCCATGCAGATCGGGCTCGGCGACGCCCGGCCCGAGGACTCCGCGCCGAACCTCGCCGGGCGCAACGCCAGGCGCCTCCTCCAAGCCGACTTCGACCGCTTCATCACCAGCAAGTTCAAGCACGTCCCGCACCCGCAGCTGCGCGAGGTCGCCCTCGAACTGGAGGCGCGCCACCCCGAAGCCGTCGCCGCCACCGCCCGCTCGCGCTTCCGCGACCCCGCCGACATCGAGTTCGCCGGGCTGCTGCACCACTACTCGGTGCTCACCGGCCGCGGCGTGCCCGGCACCTCCAAGCTCATGTACGTCGACGTCGCCGACCCCGGCGCCCCGGCCAAGCTCGACGCCCTCGCGTCCGAGCGCGACGCCGAGTTCTTCTGCGTCAACGACGTGGACACGCCGCCCGAGCGGGAGGCGGCGGTCGACGCGATGGTGCGCGGGTTCCTCGAGCGCTACTTCCCGTTCCCCTCGCCCTACGAACGCCGCTGACCAGCCCGGGACCCGCGGGGTTCACCCTGCGGATTCCCCTCCGGAACCTGGTCGCTTCCTCGGGTTCTGAGTAAATTAACCGAAGATCACCTCTGTATCATCGATGGCGCATCACGAACCGATGCCCGTGTACCGACATCCCTGGGGGGACGAATGCCAGACGACCAGAGGGAGTTCATTCCCCCGGCGCGACCGCACATCGGCGAGGCCGAGATCGAAGCCGCCGTGCGCGTGCTGCGCAGCGGCCAGGTCGTGCAGGGCCCCGAGGTGGCGGCCTTCGAGGAGGAGTTCACCAAGGTCTCCGGCACCGCGCACTGCGTCGCCGTGAACTCCGGCACCTCCGCGCTCCAGCTCGCCCTCCTCGCCATGGGCATCGGCCCCGGCGACGAGGTCATCGTGCCCTCGTTCTCCTTCGCCGCGAGCGCCAACGCGGTCCGCCTCGTCGGCGCCGAGCCCGTCTTCGCCGACATCGAGGCCGACTCGTTCAACATCGACCCCGACTCGGTCGCCGCCCTCATCGGCCCCAAGACCGCCGCGATCATGCCGGTCCACCTGTACGGCAACCCCGCCGACATGGCCCGCCTGACCGCGCTCGCCGACAAGCACGGCCTCGCGATCCTCGAGGACGCCTGCCAGGCGCACGGCGCGCAGGTCGACGGCAAGCCCGTCGGCTCCTTTGGCAAGGCCGGGACCTTCAGCTTCTACCCGACCAAGAACATGCACTCCCTCGAAGGCGGCATGGTCTCCACCGACGACGCCCAGCTCGCGCGCACCCTGCGCCTGCTGCGCAACCAGGGCATGGAGCAGCGCTACGCGAACGAGATCGTCGGCGCGAACATGCGCATGACCGACGTCGCCGCCGCGATCGGCCGCGTCCAGCTCGGCCAGCTCGAGGGCTGGACCGAGCAGCGCCGCGCCAACGCCGCGCGCTTCGACGCCGAGATCACCACCGTGGCGACACCGCCCGTGGCCCCCGGCGCCCGCCACATCTACCACCAGTACACCGTTCGCGTCACCGGCGACCGCGACAGCGCGCTCGCCCAGCTCAAGGACGCCGGTGTCGGCTCGGCCGTGTACTACCCGACGCCGATCCACAAGCTCGTCCCGTACGCCCACATGGACGTCGACCTGCCCGTCACCGACAAGGCCGCCGCCGAGGTCCTCTCGATCCCGGTCCACCCGTCGCTGACCGCCGGCGACATCGACCGCGTCATCGCCGCGGTGAACGCATTGGAGCTCGACCAGTGACCGAACAGCTGCGCGCCGGACTCATCGGCCTCGGCGCGATGGGCCGCAACCACGCCCGGGTGCTGAACGCCCTCGACGGCGTCGAACTCGTCGCCGTCGCCGACCCGGTCGCGGACGCGGCCGCCCTGCCCACGGGAGTGGGACTGGTCGCGCAGGTCGAGGAGCTCATCGGGCTCGGCATCGACTACGCCGTGGTCGCCTGCCCGACCGCGTACCACGAAGCGGTCGGCCTGGCACTGGCCGGCGCCGGCGTGCACGCCCTGATCGAGAAGCCGCTGGCGCACACCGCCGAGGCGTCCGTGAAGCTCGCGGCCGCGTTCGAGGCCGCCGGCCTGGTCGCCGGCGTCGGGCACATCGAGCGCTTCAACCCGGCCGTCGCGTCGCTGCGCGAGCGGCTCGAGGCCGGCGAGCTGGGGGAGATCCTCCAGGTCGTGACGCGTCGCCAGGGCCCGTTCCCGGGCCGCATCGCCGACGTGGGGGTCGTGAAGGACCTCGCGACCCACGACATCGACCTGACCGGTTTCGTCACCGGCCAGACCTACCGCACGATCAGCGCCCAGACCGTCTCGCGCTCGGGCCGCGAGCACGAGGACATGATCGCCGCCGTCGGGCAGCTCTCGGGCGGCACCATCGCGAACCACTCGGTGAACTGGCTCAGCCCGTTCAAGGAGCGCACCACCGTCGTCACCGGCGACCGCGGCTGCTTCGTCGCCGACACGCTCACCGCCGACCTCACGTTCTACGCCAACGGCGTGGTGGACACCGAGTGGGAGGCCATCAGCAACTTCCGCGGCGTCTCCGAAGGCGACATGATCCGGTACGCGATCCGCAAGCGCGAGCCGCTCCTGGTGGAGCACGAGCAGTTCCGGGACGCCGTCCTCGGCAAGCCGAACGACATCGTGGACCTGCGCCACGGCGCGGCCACGGTCGAAGTCTCCGAGATGATGCTGCGCTCGGCGGCGACCGGCCAGACCGTGGTCTTGGACGGCGCCGGGAAGCGATGATGAACGCGAGCCCTCCTGCGGCCCCGGCGCACGCTTCCGAGCCTGCCGAGCGCGTCGCGGCCGCCGAGCGGATCCTCGACTCGGCGGCGGGGCCCGATCACGACGAGCAGGCCTACCGGGTCTTCGCCGGCGAAGTCGCCGAAGCCCTGCAGCCCTTCACGCTCACCCTGGCCCCGGACGAACGCGTCAAGTGCTGGTCGGCGATCGCCGACCTCGCCGACGCGCACCTCACCGACGCGATCCGCCTGCGGCTCCCCGTCGAGCAGCGGGTGCGCCTCTCGCTCGCGCAGCACCGCGACCACGCCCTCCTCGAAGCCGCGATCGCCGAGCGGAAGCCGCGGTTCCTGCTCGAGGACGGCCGGCTCTTCGCCCGCTACCCCGGTTTCCGCGAGGCCGCGCACGACCTGGCGGACGAGTGGTTCGAGGCCACCGACGAGCGCGTCACCGCGCCCCTCGCCCTCGGCATCGAACCGCGGTACCTGGTGTGGACCGGCGTCAAGCGCGAGAACTACCGGCTCGAGTACTCCTGCTACCTGCCCGTGGAGGGCCTGCCCGATGCGGCCGTGCGCGTCGGCGTGGTCCGCCTTGCCGAAGGCGAGGCCCCCGGCAAGCGCACGGCGGCGCCCGCCGCCGAGGCGGCCGGACCCGAGATCGACGCTGTCGTGGAGATCCGGGCCGAAGGCGCGACCGCCACGCTCACCGCGGCCGTGCGCACCGAGGAGCTCACCGCCCGCGGGGTCGGCCGATGGTCCCTGCGGGTGTACCTCGACCTCGGGAGCTTCGGCTACGACCTCCCGCTCAAGGCCCCGCGCGGCTACCTCCAGCGCCTGGGGATGCCGATCGGCCTCGCTGTCGCGTGGGGCGAGAAACGAAGCCTGGTCGTCAAGGTCGACGAGCGGGCCACCTGGCGGGGCCTTTCCCGCCTCCGACTACTGGACTTCAGAAAGTGATGCGTGAGATGCGGATCTGTGTCGTCGCCATGGGCAAGATCGGGCTGCCGCTGGCGGTCCAGTTCGCCCACAAGGGCCACCAAGTCATCGGAGCGGACGTCAACGCCCGCACGGTGCAGTCGGTCAACGACGGCGTGGAGCCGTTCCCCGGCGAGCACCGCCTCGCCGAGCTGCTCAAGGAGACGGTGACCGCCGGGAACCTCAAGGCCACCACCGACACCGCCGCGGCAGTGGCCGAATCGGACGCCGTGGTCATCGTGGTGCCGCTGTTCGTGGACGCCCAGGGCGTGCCGGACTTCGGCTGGATGGACGCGGCGACGAACGCCGTCGCGGCCGGGCTCAAGCCGGGCACGCTCGTCTCCTACGAGACCACGCTGCCCGTCGGCACCACCCGGAACCGGTTCGGCCCCATGCTCGAAGCCGGGTCCGGCCTGACCGCGGGCACCGACTTCCACCTCGTGTTCAGCCCCGAGCGGGTCCTCACCGGGCGGGTCTTCGCGGACCTGCGCCGGTACCCGAAGCTCGTGGGCGGCGTCGACGAGGCCTCGGCCGCGGCGGGCGTCGCGTTCTACGAGGCCGTGCTCGACTTCGACGAGCGCGACGACCTGCCGCGCCCCAACGGCGTGTGGGACCTCGGCTCCGCCGAGGCCTCCGAGATGGCGAAGCTCGCCGAGACCACCTACCGCGACGTGAACATCGGCCTCGCGAACCAGTTCGCGCGGTTCGCGGACCAGCAGGGCCTTGACGTCATGAAGGTCATCGAGGCCTGCAACTCCCAGCCGTACAGCCACATCCACCGGCCCGGCATCGCCGTCGGCGGGCACTGCATCCCGATCTACCCGCAGATGTACCTGTGGAACGACCCCGAGGCCTCCGTGGTCCGGGCCGCCCGCGAAGCGAACGCCGCGATGCCCTCGTACGCCGTCGACGTGCTCGCCGCCGCCTACGGCGACCTCGCGGGCGCACACGTCCTCGTGCTCGGCGCCGCCTACCGCGGCGCCGTCAAGGAGACCGCGTTCTCCGGCGTTTTCCCGCTGGTGGAGTCGCTGCGGGCCAAGGGCGCCGTGCCGTACGTGTCCGACCCGATGTACACCGTGGCGGAACTCGAGGCCGAAGGGCTGCCGGCCCACCGGGGCGAGGCCGTGACCGCCGCCGTCGTCCAGGCCGACCACGACGAGTACCGTACGCTGTCCCCTGCGGATCTTCCCGAGGTCACGGTGCTGCTCGACGGCCGCCGCGTGACCGACCCCGCCGTCTGGGAGGGCCGCGAGCACATCGTGCTCGGCAGCTGACCCCGGACAGGTAAGGAATCGATATGGAGCCCGCTCCAGGCCCCGCCCGCGTGGTCATGGTGGTCCCCAACCGGATCGACGGGGACTCCCGCGTCCAGAAGGCGGCGGCGTCCATCGCCGCCGCCGGGTGGGAGACGCACCTCATCGGCGTCTCCGTCACCGGGAAGCAGGAGCCGTACGAGCAGGACGGCGCGGTGATCCACAAGATCCCGCTGCCGAAGATGGACCCGCCCCGGTCCTTCCGGCGGAACGCGGCGGCCCTGCGCTACCCGCTCGCCTACGTCGACCTGGAGCGCGCGAAGCGCCGCGAGCGGCACCTGAAGGCCGCCCGGCTCGAACTCGAAGCGCTCCGCGGCGGCGGCGACGTCCACGGCGGGGTCCGCCTGCCGCTGCTCGCCCACCGGGTCGGCCGCAGGCTCGAACGGGCCTGGGTCGGCCGCCGCGTCCGCCAGACCAAGCAGCGCGAGCGGTACCTCAAGCGCGACGGCCGCCTGGACCGGATCGAGCGGCGCTGGTGGGGCGCGCTCCTCGGCGACCGGGCCTGGCGCCGGCTCGACATCGCCATGCAGCGCTTCGAGCTCGCGTACCGGCCCGAGATCGTCGAGCTCGAACCGGACCTGCTCCACGCCCACGACGCCTACTCGATCGGCGTGTGCGTGCGCGCCGCCGAGCACCTGCGCCGCAAGGGCAAGACGGTGGCAGTGGTGTACGACGCCCACGAGTTCGTGCCCGGCCACGAAGGCCTCGAACCGAACAAGCTCGAGGCCCAGTCGCGCTGGGAGCGCCAGTACCTGCCCGGCGCGGACGCCGTCGTCACTGTCTCGCACCCGCTCGCGAAGCTCCTCAAGGCGCGCCACGGCCTCGACCGCGAGCCCTCGGTCGTGTACAACGCGCCGCTCGCGCACCCCGCGCCCCGCCCCGACCCGGGCGACCTCCGCTCGGACTGCGGACTCGACGCGCACACGCCGCTGGCGGTCTACATCGGCTGGGCCTCACCGGAGCGCCAGATCGAGGTCATCGTCGAGGCCGCCCGGCTCGTGCCCGGCCTCCACGTCGCGTTCATGGTCAGCCGCCACACCACGAACCCCTACGTCAAGCGGCTCATCGCCCTCGGCGAGGAGTACGGGATCGCCGACCGGCTCCACTTCCGCGGCTACGTCGACTACGAGGACCTGCCCCGGTTCATCGCGACCGCCGACATGGGCATCCACCCGATGCCCACGGGCTCGGTCAACCACGAGATCGCGCTGCCCAACAAGTTCTTCGAGTACTGCCACGCCAGGCTGCCGCTGATCGTCACCGAGGTGAAGACCCTCTCGGCAGAGGTGCGGCGCCTCGGCAACGGCGAGGTCTTCACCTCCGGCGACGCCCGGAGCCTCGCCGGGGCCGTCGAGCGGATCCTCGCCGACAAGGACGGCTACCGCCGCGCCTACAAGGACCCGGCGCTGCTGGAGGAGTACTCCTGGGAGCACCAGGCGCGCGAATACGTGCGCGTCTACGAGCGGCTCATCGGGCCCGCCCCCTCGCCCTCCCCGGGCCTGGAGCAGGCCCTGCCTCCTCAGGCTCTACCGCCTAAGGCCCTACCTCCTAAGGCTCTACCCCCTAAGGAAGTGTGACAATGACCTGGCTGATCACCGGCGGCGCCGGATACATCGGTTCCCATGTGGTGCGCGCGATGACGGCCGCCGGCGAGCGGGTCGTCGTCCTCGACGACCTCAGCTCCGGCATCCCCGACCGGCTCGCGGCCGACGTGCCGCTCGCGCAGGGCAACGTGCTCGACCGGGACCGGCTCGAGCAGGTCATGCGCGAGCACGAGGTCACCGGCGTCGTGCACATCGCCGCCCGCAAGCAGGTGGGCGAATCGGTGGAGCGGCCGCTCCTGTACTACCGCGAGAACGTCGAAGGGCTCCGCCTCGTCCTCGAGGCCGCCGCGGCGGCCGGGGTGACCCGGTTCCTGTTCTCGTCCTCCGCGGCCGTGTACGGCATGACCGACGTCGACCTCGTCACCGAGGACACGCCGTGCGCGCCCATGAGCCCCTACGGCGAGACGAAGCTCGCCGGCGAGTGGCTGGTGCGGGCCGCGGGCCGGGCCCACGGCATGGCCACGGTCTGCCTGCGCTACTTCAACGTCGCGGGCGCGGCCGCGCCCGAACTCGCCGACGTCGGCGTGTTCAACCTGATCCCCATGGTCTTCGACCGCCTGTCGAAGGGCGAGGCGCCGGTCGTCTTCGGCGACGACTACCCGACCCCCGACGGCACCTGCGAACGCGACTACGTGCACGTCGAGGACCTCGCCTCCGCGCACCTGGCCGCGGTCCGCCGCCTCACGGCCGACCCCGAGACCCGCCTGGTCCTGAACATCGGCCGCGGCGAGGGCGCCTCGGTCGCGGAGATGGCCGCGGTCATCCTCGACGTGACCGGCCGCGAGGGCGTCAAGCCCCAGATCGCGCCGCGCCGCGAGGGCGACCCCGCGCGCGTCGTCGCCTCCGCCGAACTGGCCCTGAAGGAACTGGGCTGGTCCGCGCGGTACGGCGTGCGCGAGATGGTCGAGTCCGCCTGGGAGGGCTGGTGCCTGCGCCACCCCGAGGCCGCGCACTGAACGCATGAGCGAAGCCTCCCCGGCCGACGGCCGGGGAGGCTTCGCTCGTTTCGGCTACGGCCGCTCGCCGAGGAGCAGCTCGTCGAAGTCGGCGCTCACCACCGACCAGTCCCAAGTGGACAGGGCGTATTCGGAGGCGAGCTTGGCCTGGTCCCCCCAGCCGCCCTCGGTCGCGTTGACCTCCAGCACCCGCTGGGCCGCCTCGGCGGGGGTCTCCACGACCCAGCCCTCCGGGTACAGCGTGCGGGCGCTGTTCGCCTTGCCCGCGTAGAACGGCCAGTCGCGCACGACGGGCACCGCGCCGCTCGCCGCGCCCTCCATCAGGCCCACATGGGAGCCCTCGCGCACCGACGAGGAGAGCACGAACCCGATGTCGGTGAGCTTGCCCGCCACATCGTCCGTCGGCCCGAGCCGCAGCACGGCCCCGGACTCGACCAGGGGCTCGAGCTCCTTCTCGTACTGCTTGCGGTATTTCCGAGTGGCCTTGCTGAGGGCCGGGTCCATGTCGCCGCCGACGATGAGCAGCCGGTAGCGCTCGTCCTCCGCACGCAGCAGCCGTAGCACCTCCAGCGCCCAGAGCGGGTCCTTCGCGACCGAGTTGACACCGATGAGGCCGAGGTTGAAGCGGGCGTCGGCGGTCTTCTCGAGCACGAAGCCGCTGAGCTCCATCGCGTTGTGCACCACGGGCATCCGCGGGGCGAGCGGGCCGTTCAGCTGCGGCGCGAGCGCCTTCGTCAGGTCCCGCACGTGGTCGGCGACGAACACGAGGTCGTCGATGCGGGAGAAGTCCACCAGCTGGGTCCAGCGGGTGAACGCCTCGTAGGAGTGGAGGCGGACGACGATCCGGGTGTCGCCGGGGTCGATCGTGGTGAGCATGGCGGCGGGGCCGACGCACCAGTCGAGGAACACCGTGTCGGCCCAGTCCAGGTACGGGCGCAGAAGGTCCTCGGCGAGCGCGCTGTACCCGTCGTCGTGGCCGAGCCGGTCCAGGATGATCTGCTTGTCGCTCCAGGAGATCCGCTTGAGGGACGCATGGGTCGCCAGGTCCAGGTAGCGGACCTCCACGTCCGGGTGCTTCCGGTAGCGGTCGAGGATGTGCCCCAGGAAGTTGTCGTTGGCGCTGGTCACGACCAGCAGCCGCACCGGCCGGTCGGTCGGCGGCGGGGCCGCCGGGAGGCGGCGGCCGCGAGGCGTCGCGAACTGCCGCATCACCTGGGAGTCGTGGAACGGCTTGATGAATCCGGCGGTGTCGGTGGAGAGCCTCGTGGAGAGCTGGTCGATGTGGATGACCCGGTGGAAGGCCCACAGGTGGGCCCGCTTGAGGCGGTCGGCGGCCCCGTCGAAGTTCCCGGCGGCCAGTTCGCGGTCGGCCAGGGCGAGCAGCGCGGACACGGCCCGGTCGACGTACTTCGGGTTGGCGCCGCGGTTGACGGACAGCCTGACGGCCTCGTCGAGCAGCTCCGCCTTGGTCTCCGGGTCGCTGATCTTCGACGCCGTCTGCGCGAGCGCGTACTCGGCGTCGGCGTGCCGGCGCGCCCAGCCCATGGCCTCGGCCACGCGCCTGCCGATCGCGAGGCGCAGACCCTCCGGCACGCCGGGGAGCCGCAGCGGGAGCCGCCACAGCTTCGCGCCCAGGCGGTTGTGCATGATGCGCCGGGAGCTGGCCAGGCGCGCCGCGGCGGCGGGCAGGTCCTTGACGGAGCGGCCGAACTCGCGGGCGACGAGCGAGGCCGGGGCGCGGAACGGCCCGGGCTCGGGGGCGCCCTGCGCGGCGAGCTCGCGCGCGGCGTCGACCGCGGGGGAGAAGCCGTTGACGGCCTTGGCGGTGCGGTTGCGCTGGGCGAGCTGCCAGACGGTGTACACCCCGCCGTCGTCGATCGCGGCGATCACGTGCGCCCGGGCGGCGTGCTCGCGCAGCCACCGGTCCTTGCGGCTGCGGATCCACACGCGTTCGCCGAACGGGAGCTTGGCGGCGCGGCGCAGGTTGGAGCGCGCCAGCTGGTGCGTTTCGGCGAGGCCGGCCCCGGCGAGGTCGCGTTCCAGGTAGTCGTCGGGGACCGAGCCGGCGTAGCAGACCCGCGCGCCCGCGGCCGTGAGTTTGCCGACGGTGTCGGCGACGAGGGCGGCCGGCGGGGCGCCGCCGCTGATGAGCAGGACCTCGATCACTGGATGCGGCCTTTCTCAGCCTCGAACTGTTCGACCAGGTGCTTCACTGCCGTGGACATGATGGCCTCGCGGGTGAACCGGTCCGCGTGCGCCATGGCCTCGGCGTGCTGCGCGTCGGTGGACTCGACGGCGAGGTGCGCGGCGGCCGCGAAGGCCTCGGCGAGCGCCTCGGCGCCCATGCCGTGCGCGCCGGTCCACAGGGGATGGCCCTGGAGGACGTTCGACGCGTCGTGCTCGACGGCGTGCGCGGACACGATCGGCAGGCCGGTGGCCATGTACTCGTAGACCTTGCCGGAGGTGACGTAGCGGCCGCCGATGAGGATGAGCACCATGGCGTCCCATCCGGCATAGGTGGCGGCGACGTCGGCCTTGGCGACGGGGCCGCCGTAGCTCACGCCGTCCGCCTCGGCCTTCTGGAGCGCCTGGGCCTGCGGGGTGGCGCCGCGGGAGGCGCCGTGTCCCATGTGGCCGCGGACTTCGAAGCGCGCGTTGGCGAGCAGCGGCTCGCGCTGCCGGGCCCGGCGCCAGCCTTCGAGGACCGCGCCCAAGTGGTCGGCGGAGAAGCTGACGGTGCCGAGGTAGCCGAAGACGAGGCCGGACTCGGGGTCGGGCCGGTGCGCGCGGCCGGGCGTGCTGTCGGCGTCATAGCCGTTGCGGACGACGTGGACGCGGTCGGCGAAGTCGGGGTAGCGGGCGCGGTAGTGCTCGGCGATGGGGTCGTTGACGACCCACAGGCTGACCGCGGACCCGAGGATGCGCGCCTCCCACCGGCCCTCCTCGGTGTCGGGGCCGAAGGCGACGCGGCCGTCGACGACGTCGATCGACCAGCCGTCGCGGAAGTCGACGGCGTAGGGGACGCCGCACGCCTCCCACAGCTTCCAGGCCGCGGCGAGGTTCACGTACGGCACGCAGGTGGCCAGGAGCAGGTCGGCGGGCTTGTCCTTGTGGATGCGGAGCACGGCCTCTTCGAGGGCGGGGCGCCAGTCGCCGAAGACCGCCTCGGGGAAGTGCTCCAGCGGGCGTCCGCGCATCGCCTTGAGCCAGGTCGACGGGGAGGCGGCCCGCTCCTCGCTGTACCGGCGGATGTCGGTCTCGACGTCCTCGCGGCGCAGCGGGAGCTTCACGATCTCGATCCGCGGGTCGACCTTGTCCGACAGGGTGTGGTCGAGGCCGGACTCGAGGTGCCAGGAGTCGTCCTCGAGGTTGACGACGGTGACGTCCCAGCCTTGGGCCACGAACTGGTTGGCGGTCTCGCGCATGCGGTACGTGCTGCTCTTCGCGGCAGGGGGGAACCCGATCGCGAGGTAGACCAAGTGTGGGCGCTGCCCGTCGGGACCCGGCTCGGGGGCCTTGTCCGTGCGAGGGGCCCCGGCTGTTGAGAACGCAGACATAATAGTGGACGTTAGCACGTAAGGGAATACCCCTGACCTGCCCGGATCCGGGCGCGGGAGGCCCCTCACGCACCCGGCCGGGCGGCGGCGGCCGCCCGACCGGGAGCCTGCTACGCCAGCCGCTCCGCGAGGACCCGCACCACCGCGAACCCGGCCCGGCCGTCCCCGTACGGGGCGTCGAGCGCGGTCTCGGGGGCTGGGCGGGTGGCGGTCGCGTGCCACTCCTCGCGGGTGAGCCGGTCGGGCCGGGGGACGAGGACGTTCCAGCCTTCTGCGAGCGTCTCGACCCATTCGGTCTCGGTGCGCAGCGTGGTGCAGGCGCGGCCGAGCAGGTACGCCTCCTTCTGGAGGCCTCCGGAGTCGGTGACGACGCCGGAGGACGCCAGGACGGCGGCCACGAGCTGGCGGTACGGCAGCGGCTTGCCCGCGTGCAGGCTCCCCTGCGTGAGCTTGAGCCCGTACTGGTCGGCCTTGGCCTGCAGCCGCGGGTGGGCCAGGAGCGCCACCTGGATCGGCAGGCCCGCAAGGGACTCGACGAGCGCGGCGAGCAGCTCGGGGTCGTCGGTGTTCTCGGCCCGGTGCAGGGTCGAGACGAGGAACGGCTGCTCGGGGTCGATCCCGGCGGGCAGCTCCGGGCGCTCCCCGGCGGCGAGGACGGCGTCGCGGGTGCGGTGGCAGACGTCGACCATGACGTCGCCGACGTTCGCGGACCGGTCGCCCAGGCCCTCGTTCGCCAAGTGCCGCATGGCCTCCTCGGTGGGGGCCAGCAGCAGGTCGGCGCAGTGGTCGGTGAGCACCCGGTTGTGCTCCTCGGGCATGCGCCGGTTGAACGAGCGCAGGCCGGCCTCGAGGTGCGCGACCTTGAGGTGCTGCTTGACCGCCGAGAGCGCCCCGGCGATCGTGGAGTTCGTGTCGCCGTAGACGAGCACCCAGTCGGGCTGCTCGGCGTCGAGGATCGGGTCGATGGCGGCGAGCATCGCGCCGGTCTGGGCGCCGTGGCTGCCCGAGCCGATGCCGAGGTGGAAGTCCGGTTCGGGGATGCCGAACTCGGTGAAGAACACGTCCGACAGCTCCGGGTCGTAGTGCTGCCCGGTGTGGATCACGACGTGCTCGTGCTCGGAGTCCTTGAACGCGGCGGCGATCGCGCCGAGCTTCACGAGCTGGGGCCGGGCCCCGACGATGCTGACGACCTTCACTTGCTCTCCTCGGTGAGTCCGGTCTCGGTCTCGCGGTAGCGGTCTCCCGCCTTCGGGTCCTCCCACACGCCGTCTCCGGCGGTGACGAGGCGCTCGCCGGTGCGGCCGACCCATCCGGCCTGCCGGGCCGGGACGCCCATGACGAGTGCGAAGTCCGGGACGTCCTTGGTGACGACGGCCCCGGCCGCGACCATGGCCCAGCGGCCGATGCGCACGGGGGCGACGCAGACGGCGCGGGCGCCGATGGAGGCGCCCTCGGCGACGTCGACGCCGACGGCCTCCCAGTCGGAGGCGGCCTTCTTCGTCCCGTCCGCGGCGACCGCGCGCGGGTTGTGGTCGTTGGTGAACACGGCGGCCGGGCCGACGAACACGCCGTCGGCGAGGGTCGCGGGCTCGTAGACCAGCGCGTAGTTCTGGATCTTGACGTTGTCGCCGATGCGCACGCCGGTGCCGATGTAGGCGCCGCGGCCGATCACGCAGTCGGTGCCGAGCACGGCCTGCTCGCGGATCTGCGCGAGCTCCCAGACCGAGGTGCCGGCGCCGATCTCGGCGCTGTCGTGCACCTGCGCGGTTTCCTGGACTCTGTAGG
The DNA here is from genome assembly GCF_040641195.1 of Glycomyces sp. NPDC021274. Taxonomy (NCBI): domain Bacteria; kingdom Bacillati; phylum Actinomycetota; class Actinomycetes; order Glycomycetales; family Glycomycetaceae; genus Glycomyces; species Glycomyces sp. NPDC021274. The sequence goes on from NZ_JBFADC010000012.1 coordinate 84,808, forward strand.
ACATTCGTCGCTTCCGTTGCAATGGGAACCGGCGTCGCGCCGGGTTCGGTCGAGTCGACTATACGGAACCCGCCTGGGGGCGCTCCGCGAGAACGCCGCCGCGAGCGCCCCGGGAAACGGCGTCTGAACAGCAGGCCGAATCTCCGGTGAACTTAGGGAAACGCCGAGTGAAGCGGTGAATATCCTACGATTGCGGCGACTGGGTCGCCCCTCGATCCCCGGTCGCGCAGTGGCCCAGTTCGGAGGAGCGATGGACAAACCCCGGAGCATCGTGATGCTCGTGCAGAACGGCGTGGTCGGTGACTCCCGCATCCAGAAGGAGGCCGAGACGGCCGCCGCCGCCGGGTGGGACGTGACCCTGCTGGGCCGCACCGACGGCCGCGCCGAGGAGTGGACCATCGGCGGCGCGAAGGTGCGCCTGGTGCCCACCGGACGCGACTTCGACCGGCGCCGCCACGAGGTCCGCCGCCCCTGGCTCCGCAGTCCCCTGGCCTACCCGCCCGGCCCCCTCGAGCACTATCGCCGCAAGCAGGTCCGCGCCTGGCGGGCCGACCTCGAGTGCGACCGGGCCCGCGCGGCGGTGGCCGGCGCGTCCCTGCCGCGGCTCGGCCTCGCCGTCCGCTCCGCCGCCGTCACCTGCGCGTCGCTGTGGATCGGGGCCCGCACCCGCTCCAGCCGCCGCGTCCGCGAGGCCCGCGCCGCCGCCCGCGGCCCGGCCGAGCGCCTCGCCGCCGCCTGGTGGCGCGCCCTGCTCGGCGACCGGTCCTGGCGGCGGCTCGACCCGGCCCTGTGGGAGCTCGAGCTCGCGTTCGGCCCCGTCGTCGACGCGCTCGCCCCGGACCTCATCCACGCCAACGACTTCCAGATGCTCGGCGTCGGCGCCCGCGCGAAGCTCCGCGCCGCCGCGAAGGGCCGGGACGTCAAGCTCGTGTGGGACGCCCACGAGTTCCTGCCCGGCATGAAACCGTGGAAGGACCACCCGTGGTGGCACGCCGCGCAGGTCGCGCACGAGCGCGAGTTCGCGCCGTACGCCGACGCGGTCGTCACCGTCTCCGACACCGTCGCCGCGCTCCTGCGCGGACGCCACGGACTCGACGAGGCGCCGGCCGTCGTCATGAACACGCCCGACCTGGCCGAGACCGCCCCGGCGCCCGAGCCGTCGCTGCGCGAGCGCTGCGGCATCGGCCCCGGCACGCCCCTGCTCGTCTACAGCGGCGCGCCCCTGGAGCAGCGCGGCCTCCACATCCTCGTCGAGGCCCTCCCGTCCCTGCCGGACGCGCACGCCGCGTTCATCGTCTCGAAGCCCCACTGGCGCTATGTGGTCCGCCTCCAGGAGCGCGCCGCCGAGCTCGGCGTCGCCGACCGCGTCCACGTGCTCTCCTATGTGGAGCACCGGCAGGTGGTGCCGTTCGTCTCCGGCGCCGACATCGGCGTCATCCCCATCCACCACTGGGGCAACCACGAGATATCCCTCATCACCAAGTTCTTCGAGTACTCCCACGCCCGCCTCCCTATCGTCGTCAGCGACGTCGAGACCATGTCCGGCCTGGTCCGCGGCACCGGCCAGGGCGAGGTCTTCCGCGCCGAGGACACCGAGGACTTCACGCGCGCCGTCAAGCAGGTCCTCGCCGACCCCGAGGCCTACCGCTCCGCCTACGAGGACGGCCGCGTCCCCCTCGGCGAGTGGACCTGGGCGCGCCAGGCCGAAGTCCTGTGCGGCGTGTACGAGCGACTCATCGGCCGCCCCGGCGGCCCCGACCGAGAGGCCGCCCCGCAGTGACCCCCGAGGGACCGCACGTCGCCGTCGTCACCCCCTGGTACCCCGAGCCGCAGGTGCCCTTCCGCGGCTCCTTCGTCCGCGCCATGGTCGAGGCCACGGCCCCCGGATGCTCGCAAGTGGACGTCTGGCACCTCAACCTGTGGACCGTCGTCCGCACCGCCGAGCGCCTCGAGAAGACCTGGGCCGCGCAGCGGCTGCTCCTGCCCCGCTCCGTCCCGCCGATCCCGTCCGCCGCGGGTTCGGTCCTGCGCCGCGTCCCCGTCCTCGCCCCGCCCACCGAGGACTGGCGCGAGAAGTCGGACCTGTTCGCCGAGTGGCTCGCCGTCGCCCTCGACGGGGCCCGGCTCGCCGCCCCCGTGATCCACGCCCACGTCCCGCTCACCGCCGGCTGGGCCGCCTTGGAGAACGCGGCCCCCGGCGCGAAGGTCTACGCCACCGAGCACGCCTCCTTCCTCGCCGACATCCTCGCCCAAGGCCCGGCCCGCGACCGCTACGACGAGATCCTCGACCGCCTCGAGGGCTACTTCGTCGTCGGCGAGCCCCTGCGCGACCTCGTCGCCGCGACCTTCCCCCACCACGCTGACAAGATCGGCTTCATCGCCAACCCGATCGACTTCCGCTCCGGCGGCGTCCGCGCCCCGGGGCCGCTGCGGCGCTGGCTCGCGGTCTCCTCGCTCACCGAGCGCAAGCGCATCGACTACCTGCTGCGGGCGTTCGCGGTCTGCCGGGCCGAGGACCCGGACCTGACGCTGACGCTCGTCGGCGACGGCAAGGAGCGACCCGCCCTGGAGGCGCTCGCCGCCGAACTCGCCGTCGCCGAGGCCGTCGACTTCCGCGGTTCCGTCGCCCCCGAGACGATCCCGGGCACCATGGCCGAGCACGACCTGCTGGTGCACGCCAGCCGCCACGAGACCTTCGGCATGGTGGTCGTCGAGGCGGTCGCCGCGGGCATCCCGGTCCTGGTGAGCCGCTGCGGCGGCCCCGAGCACGCCCTCGCGGGATCGGCCGCGGACGCCGGCGAGTACTTCGACGTGGACGACGACCCGGCGGTCCTCGTCAAGGCCTGGCAGGCGCTGCGCGGCCGCCACCCCGGCGGGACCGACCTCGCCCGGGCGCGCGCCGCACTGGAGGCCCGGTACGGATACGAGGCCGTCGCCGCCCAGCACCACCGGGCCTGGTCCGGGCCCGCCGAGACCGGTCGGGAGACCTCGTGAGAATCCTGTACGCCGCCCCGATCTCCAAGCGCTACAACGCGATGGCGACCGAGACGCGCCTGGCCGCCGAGCACGGCCATGAGATCTGCCTGGTGGCGCAGCACCGCAACTACTGGGAGGCGCACCCGCTCGATCCGCGGGTCGAGGTGCACTGGCTGGGCGCCGGCCCGAAGGCGCGCCGCAGCCGCCTGGTCACCCTCGCGCTGTGCCGCGGCCCGCGCGCCGTCCTGCGCCGCCTCGGCGGCCCGGGGGAGCGGGCCATGCAGACCTGGAACCGGCGGGTCGCCGACCCGATCGAACGGCGCCGCCAGGACCGCACCAACGCGCTGCGCCAGGCGTACCGCCGCCAGGCGGTCCTGGACCTCGTCGACGCCGCGGACTGGCTCGTCCTCGGCGAGCCCGGCGCGATCGACCTGCTCGCCGACGAGCTCCCCGGCCTGCTCGCGCGCCGCCCGGAACTGCGCACCACCTACTCCTACGAGGACTTCGCGGAGGACCCCGGTGCCTAGGCCGCGCCTGCTCTACCTCGCGTTCTACTTCCCGCCCTCGCGCGCCTCCGGCGTGTTCCGGGCCCGCGCCACCGCGAACCACTTCGCCGCCGCAGGCTGGGACGTCACCGTCCTGCGCGCCCCCGACCGCTTCTTCGACGAGGTCGCCGGCTCCAAGGACCCCGGCCTGGTCGCCGGGATCGACCCGTCGGTCGAGACGGTCCCCGTGCCGATGGACTTCTTCGCGTGGGAGACCGAGGTGGCGCGGTACGGGTGGCTGCGCGGGAACGCGCCGGTCCTCGCCAAGACCCTGCACGAATGGCGGCAGCGCCGCTCCTTCCCCGAGAACTACCGGTCCTGGGGCGCGAACTGCGTCACCGAAGGCCTTCGCCTGCACCGGGAGCGCCCCTTCGACCTGGTGCTCGCCACCGGGAACCCGTTCGCGTCCTTCGCCGCCGCCTGGAAGCTCGAACGCCGAGCCAAGGTCCCCTACCTGGTGGACTACCGGGACTCGTGGACGCTCGACCTCTTCGCGAACGCCGACGCGTTCCCGCCCGGCCACCCGGCCTGGGCCTGGGAGCGGCGGGTCATGGACCGCGCCGCCGGAGCCGTGTTCGTCAACGAGGCCCTGCGCGAATGGCACGCGGCCCGCTACCCCGGCACCGCGGACCGCATGTCCGTGGTGCCCAACGGATGGGACCCCGACCTCCTGGACCCCGAGCGGATCGCGGCGACCGCGGCGGACGGGCCGCTCTCGTTCGCGTACGTCGGCACCCTCACCGCCAACCAGCCGGTGCGCGCCATGATCGACGGCTTCCGCGCCATGACCGCCGCCGGCGAGCACGCCGACGCCACCCTCGACCTGTACGGGCACTTCGGGTTCTTCACCGGCAGCCCCGACAAGCTCCGCGCCGAGTTCGGCCTCGACTTCGCAGCGGAAGGCGACGTCCGCTACCGCGGCCCGGTCGCCAAGACCGCCATCGGCGACGCCTACGGCGCGAGCGACGTCCTGGTGTTCCTCGCGGGCGGCTCCAAGTACGTGACCTCCGGGAAGATCTTCGAGTACATGGCCACCGGGAAGCCCATCGTGTCGGTGCACGAGCCCGGCAGCGCCGCCGAGCCGCTGCTGCGCGACTACCCGCTGTGGTTCCGGCCCGCCTCGCTCGAGCCCGCCGCGGTCGCCCGCGCCATGGCCGAGGCCGGCGACGCCGCCGCCAAGCACGACCCCGAGACCGCCGCCCGCGCCCGCGCCCACGGCGCGGCCTACACCCGCGACCGGGCCCTCGCCGAACTCGAACGGCAGGCCCGCCGGACCATCGGAGGCCGGCCATGAGCGGCCATGTCGTCGTCGTGCTCTTCACCGGCGGCCAGGTCGGCCGCGTCAACCGCTTCGTCGCCGAGGCCGGGGCGGCGGGCGTCGCGGTCACTGTGCTCACCGCCGAGGGCGGCCAGGCCTGGAAGCGCGGCAACCGGATCGAAGGGGCCGCCGCCGTCCACTCCATCGGCCGCGCCGAGAACCGCCAGCCGCTCGTCTGGCTCTACCTCGCCTGCATCGAACGCGGACCCGGGATCGTCCTCGACCGCGCCGCGAAGCGCGTGCCCGGTCTCCCCGGCCGCGCCTTCGGGAAGCTCGCGTCCCTGCACCGCAAGGTCGCCAAGGTGATCCGCCGCCGCGTCTTCTGGCCCGTGTACCGGCTCGTGCGGCCGCAGGCCCTGCGCGCCATCGCCCGCCGCCGCACCGGGCCGCTCGACCTCGACGGCGCCGACCGGGTCGTCATCGTCGACAACGCCGCCGTCCCGTTCGGCTGGGGCCTCACCCGCCGCCGCCCGGGGCTCCGGGTCACCCGCCGCCTCGACTCCTTCTCCGCCGACTGAGAGGCAGAGCCTGATGGAACCGCACCCGAACCGACGCGTCGTCATGCTGGTGGACAACCAGATCGACGGCGACTCGCGCGTGCAGAAGAGCGCCCGCTCGATGGCCGACGCCGGCTGGGAGGTCCACCTCATCGGCCGCGCACCCGGGACCGAGACCGAGGAGTACCTCCTCGGGGAGGCGCACGTGCACCGCCTGCCGCTCCGGGATCTCAGCCAGCCCAGGTCCATGCTCGACCGGGCCATGCGCCTGCGGCACCCGCTCGCCTACGCCGGCAGCGAGATCGCGAACATCCGGTGGCGCGACATGACCGTCTCCCTGACCGAGGAGGCCCAGCGCGCCCACGCCCCCGGCGCCCGCGGCCGCACGGCCCTCCCGCGGCCCCTGCGCGACCTCGCCGGGAAGGTCCGCCGCCGGTGGCTCCGGACCCGGATCCGCCAGACCCGCGCGATGTTCAGGTGGCGCAAGGCCAGGATCCACGGCGGGCTCCAACGCGCCGACGCCTCCTGGGCGTCCGCGCTGCACGGCACCCGGGCGTGGCGGCGGCTCGACCCGACCCCGCTGCGCTACGACGTGTCCTACGCCAAGACCATCGAAGAGCTGCGGCCCGCGCTCATCCACGCCCACGACTACCGCATGATCGGCGTCGGCGCCCGTGCGGTGGCGCGCGCCCGCGCCCGCGGCGAGCACGTCGCCCTCCTGTACGACGCCCATGAGTTCGTGCCCGGCATGACCAACCCGGCCGGGCACCGCTGGCTGGTCTCCCAGACCCTCTACGAGCGCGAGTACTTCCGCTGCGCCGACGCGGTCGTCACCGTCTCCGAGCCCCTCGCCGACCTCCTCGTCGCCGAGCACGGCCTCGCCGAGCGGCCCGAGGTCGTCCTCAACACCCCGCCGCGCCTCACCGCGGCCGCGGCCCGCACCTGCACCGACGTGCGCGACGCGTGCGGTCTCGGACCCGAAGCGCCCCTTGCCGTCTACTGCGGGGGCGCATCCGAGCAGCGCGGCCTCCACACCCTCGTGGACACCCTCGCGCTCCTGCCCGACCTGCACATCGCCCTGGTCGTCAACACCCTCGACTCGGAGTACATGCAGGCGCTGTACGCCGCCGCCGAGTCCGCCGGGGCCCGGGACCGCCTGCACGCCATGGGGTACGTGCCCTACGACGAGCTGCCCGCGTTCCTCTCGACCGCCGACGTCGGCGTGCACCCGCTGCGCAGGGGCCCGGTCAACCACGAGGTCGCGTTGAGCACCAAGTTCTTCGAATTCATGCAGGCCCGCATCCCGGTGGTGGTCAGCGACGTCCGCGCCATGTCGGAGGCGGTGCGCGACATGGGCATCGGCGAGGTCTTCGCCGCCGAGGACCCGGCCTCGCTGGCCGCCGCCCTCAAGGCCGTCCTCGACGACCCGGGCCGCTACCGCGGGCCCTACGAGGATCCCGAACGGTTCGACGAGTGGACCTGGGAGGTCCAGGCCCGCAAGCTCGACGCGATCTACCGGCGGCTCCTGGGCGGCTGAGCGCCGGCCCGGTCGATCGCCGCACGCCGCCCCGTCGCCACCCGCGCCCTCCACTGCGGCCCCTCCGGGCCTCCGCCCGGTCACCGCCGCCCATGGCACTTCGGACCGCAGGTGGGGCGGTACGATGCCGTCCACCCCGCCTCCTCGCCCGACCAAGGAGTCCCACGTGACCGGTCATCGAATCGTGATGCTGACCGTCGGCGAAGCCGACTCCGGCACCCGGACCCACCGGTTCGCCGAGGCCGCCGCCGTCGCCGGCTGGGACGTCCGCGTCCTCGGCCGCTCGCCGGCCCGCACTCCGCGCGAACGCCGGATCGGCCAAGGCCACGTCACGCTCGTCCCGGTGAAGGACGGCTTCGCCCTGCGGCCGCATGAGGTCCGGCCCTCCTGGCGGCGCGACCCGCTCGCCTACCCGAACGGTCCCGCCCGCGCCTACCGGCGGCGGCAGCTGGAGGTCGCGCGGCTGCGCCTGCGCCACGACCGCCTGCGCGCCGACGCCGCCCGACCGCTGCGCCGCGCCGCCCTCAAAGCCCGCGCGGTCGTACTGCGCGGCCAGGGCTTCTGGTACCGCAAGCGATCCGGGCGCACCACGCGGCTCCTCGAACGCCGCCGCGACCTGTCCTCCGCGCTCGACCGCGCCGCGACCGGGTTGTGGACGCTCGCCCCCGACTCGCTGCTGTGGCGGCGGTTCCTGCCGTCCCTGTGGGACTGGGAACTGGCCTTCGGCCCCGAGATCGACACCCTCGCACCCGACCTGATCCACGTCGGCGACCCCGAGCTCCTCGGCGTCGCCGCCCGCGCGAAACTCCGGGCCGCCGCCGCGGGCCGCACGATCCGCATCGTCTGGGACGCAAGGGAACCCGACCCTGCAGGCAATCCCCGCGCGGACCTGGGCCTGGCCGCGTACCTCCGCGAACACGCCGCGAGCGCGGACGCGGTCGCCGCGGCCACCGGCCCGCTCGCCGACCGCCTCGCCGCCGAGCACCGCCTCCCCGAACGCCCGGTCGTCGTCGGCGACGTCCTGCCCGACCCCGGCCTCCAGTTCGCCGCCGACCCCGCCAGCGAATCGCAAGTGGAGGCGATGCTCGCCGTCTACGAGCGGCTCTGCCCGGCCCCGGCCCGGCCCGCGCCGGTGACGCTCGCCGAGAGCCTGCGCGCCGCCGCCTTCCCGCACCGGACCGGACCGGTCCCCTGGCCCGCCGTGGACGGGAAGCGGGTGCGCCTGGGCCTGGGCACGGCGAACTCCGCGGGGCAGCTCGCCGAGTTCGCGCGCGTCCTGGCCCGCGCCCGGCCCGACTTCGGCGCGGAGAGCGTCATGATCCCCTACGCCGAGCACCTCCGCTACGACGCCGACGTCTTCGTCGATCCGAAGCACCAGGGCGAGGGCGGGTACGAGGACTGGCGCTGGGAGCGGGTCACGCAGGCGTACACGCACCTGGTGGCCGACGGGTTCCGGACCGTGTTCGGCCGCCGGTTCGGCGGCCATGTCGGCGACGAGATCCGGGCCCTCCAGCGGCTCGGCCTGCCGACCGCGCTGCTCGCGCACGGCAGCGAGGTCCGCCACCCGCTGCGCCACCTCGAACGCAACGAGTTCTCGGCCTACCGCGCGGCCCCTGCCGACCTCGTCGCGCGCCTGGTCGGCACCACCGAGCGCAACCGGCGCATCGCCGACGAGAGCGGCTTCCCGCAGTTCTGCACCACTCCGGACCTGCTCGACGACCTGCCCGACGCGGTGTGGGTCCCGGTGGTGGTCGACGTCGACTCGTGGGACTGCGACCGCCCGGTCTTCGAGCGGACGGTCCCGGTGGTCGTTCACGCCCCCTCGAACCGCTGGACCAAGGGCACCGACCTGATCCTCCCGGTCCTGGAGGACCTCCAGGCGCGCGGCGCGATCGAGCTGCGGCTCCTCGAAGGCGTCGCCCATTCCCGGATGCGCGAGTTCGTGATGGACGCCGACCTCGTCGTCGACCAGATCGGCATCGGCATCTACGGCGTGCTCGCCTGCGAGGCGATGGCCGCCGGGAAGCCCGTGACCGGCTGCATCGGCGAGACCGCGGCGAAGGCCTACGGGCCCGACCTGCCGGTGCTGCACACGACGGCCGAGACGCTCGGCGCGACGGTGGCGTCGCTGCTGGACGACCGCGACCGGGCCCGCGCCATCGGCGCCGCCTCGCGCCGCTACGTCCGCGAGGTCCACGACGGGACGCTCAGCGCGGCCCGCTTCGCGGCGTTCCTCGACGGTGTTCCGCAAGCGCTGCCTGCAGGATCGTGAAGACCTGCAGTGTCGGCACGGTTGTTAGGATGGGGCCCGCCCGGCGCATGCTGCACTCCGGGCCGCAAAGGGAGCGATGAGGATGACGCACGAGGCTCGAACCACAGCCGGGCGCCGGGTGGTGATGCTGGTCGACAACGGCATCGACGGCGACTCGCGCGTGCAGAAGGCCGCCACGTCGATGGCCGACGCGGGCTGGGACGTGCACCTCATCGGCATCGCGCCCGGTAAGCAGGCCTCGCGCTTCGAACTCGGCGGCGCCACCGCGTACCGCCGCGTCGTGAAGCTCTGGCCCGGTCTCAAGCCCCTGCGCCAGCGCCTCGCGCGCGTCCGCTTCCCGTTCGCGCACGCCAGGCTCGCCGAAGCCGAACTCGCATGGGAGCAGCGGCGGATCCTGCGCACCGATCTCGCGCAGCGGCGCCTCCGGGCCGAGCTGCGCGCCGAGGGCCGCAAGAACCTGGGAGGCGGCCTGCCGCTCCTGTTCCACCGGGTCCGCGTCAAGGCGGGCGTGCGCTGGCTGCGCTTCCGCCTCGACCAGACCCGGTGCATGGCCGAGGCGCAGAAGGCCCGTCCCGACGGGCGTTTGGAGCGGTTCGAGGCCGCCTACTGGAAGCTGGTGCTGGGGGACCGGAGCTGGCGCAAGCTCGACCCGTGGTCGCTGCGGTTCGACATCGCGTTCACGCCGCTCCTCGATCGGCTCGAACCCGACCTGATCCACGTGCACGACTACCGGATGATCGGGGTGGGGGTCCGCGCGGCGGGCCGCGCCCGCGCCAAGGGCCGCAAGGTCCCGGTGGTGTACGACGCGCACGAGTTCCTGCCGGGGGTCAAGCCGCGGAACCGGAAGTGGCAGGTCGCGCAGATCGCGCACGAGCGCGAGTACGTGCCGTACGCGGACGCGGTGGTGACGGTCTCGCCGCGGATCGCCGAGCTGCTCGTGGAGTCCCACGGGCTCGCCGAGCTTCCCGCGGTCGTGCTCAATTCGCCGCCGCGCCCCGACCCGGCGCGCGCGGCGTGGGCGACGCCTGAGGGTTTCGGCGACGTGCGGGCCGCTTGCGGCCTGGATGCCGGGACGCCGCTGATGGTGTACTGCGGCGGGGCGTCGCCGCAGCGGGGGCTCCACCTGATGGTCGAGGCGCTCGGTCTGGAGCCGGAGCTGCACGCGGCGTTCGTGGTCAACGTGACGACCGGTCCGTACGCGGAGTCGCTGCTGGAGCAGGCGGAGCGGCTGGGTGCGGCGGACCGGGTGCACCTCATGCCGTACGTCCCGTACGACGTGCTGACGACGTTCCTGGCCACGGCCGACGTCGGGGTCCACCCGCTGGAGACCGGTCTGGTCAACCACGAGGTGGGGTTGAACACCAAGTTCTTCGAGTTCATGCACGCGGGGCTGCCGATCGTCATCAGCGACGTGAAGGTGATGTCCGAAGAGGTGCGCCGCCTCGGCATCGGCGAGGTGTTCCGGTACGGGGACGCGGAGGGCCTGGCGCGGGGCGTGCGGGCGGTGCTCGACGACCGGCCCGGCTACACGAAGCGCTATGCCGAGCCCGGTTTCCTCGACGAGTTCACGTGGGAGGCGCAGGCGGCCCGGTACGACGAGCTGTACCGTCGCCTGCTCGCGGCCGGTCCCGCGCCGAAGGTGCCCGCGGCACGGAACGGCCAGAGCGGTGTGAACCCGGCAAATCAACTCCCGGTATAGGCGGGAACAGAGGTTCGATCCCCGAAATACCTTGGAAGCATAAGATTCCTCGGCATTCTCGTCTTGGTTTCCAATGTTGCGGCACACGTGTTATGCCACCGTGACCTGCGGCCGGGACGCGGGCGGCTACGCTGCAGACATGCTGCGTTCTGTCATCCTCGCCGCCGCGAGGTCATCGAAGATCGAGCGGCTCGTCGGCACCGCGCCGGTGACGCGATCGCTCGTCCGCCGCTACGTCGCGGGCGAGACCACGGCCCATGCCGTCGCCACCACCCGGACCCTCGCGGCCGACGGACTGCTCGCCACACTCGACTACCTCGGCGAGGACACGGTCGTCGTCGAGCAGGCCGACGCCACCCGCGACGAGTACCTCGACCTCCTCGCCGCCCTCAAGGGCGAGGGCCTCGCGGGCTCCGCCGAGGTCAGCGTCAAGCTCTCCGCCGTCGGCCAGCGCATCGACGCCGAGCTCGCCTACGACCGGGCCCGCGAGATCTGCGCCGCCGCCGCGGACGCCGGCACCTCGGTCACCGTCGACATGGAGGACCACACCGTCACCGACTCCACTCTGGAGATCGTGCAGCGCCTGCGCGAGGACTACCCGTCCACCGGCGCCGTGCTCCAGGCGTACCTGCGCCGCACGGAGGACGACTGCAAGACGCAGGCCGTGCCCGACTCGCGCATCCGGCTCTGCAAGGGCGCCTACAAGGAGCCCGAGTCGGTCGCCTACCAGCGCAGTCTCGACGTCGACCGGTCCTATGTGCGCTGTATCAACGCGCTCATGGCCGGCGAGGGCTACCCGATGCTCGCGACGCACGACCCGCGGCTGATCGAGATCGGCATCGACCGGGCCCGCTGGTACGACCGCGGCAAGGAGTCGTTCGAGTTCCAGATGCTGTACGGCATCCGCCCGGCCGAGCAGCTGCGGCTGGCCGCCGAGGGGTACCGGATGCGCGTGTACGTGCCGTACGGCGACCAGTGGTACGGGTACCTCATGCGCCGCATGGCCGAGCGCCCGGCGAACCTGGCCGTGTTCGCGCGCTCACTGTGGACCAAGTCTTAGAGAGTTCTGAGGACCGGGCCGGGCGGAGTGGTCTCCGACCCGGTCCGTTCCTGCTCATGGCGTTGGACGCCCAGCACACACCGCGTATTCGGGGTTCGCACGGGTAGCGATCGGCGACTACAGTTGCGAGCGTGACTCAAGCCCCCGAGGACTTCACCCCGGACTCCCACGAGCGCGACCGCCCCGGCGTACCCCGCCCCGGGCAGGCCGCCTCGTCCCCGCTCGTGCCCGGCCAGCGCTCGGTCAGCGCCGCGCCGGGTGAAACGCCGCGCAGCATCTCGCCTGAACCGGTGCTGCCGCAAGCGGGCACGGGCGACGCGGTGATCCCGCAGGCCGCGCCGATGCCGCCGATGCCGGAGCCCACGGCCCCGCCCTCGACGCTGCCGGTCGACATGCTCCCGCCCGGAGCGGTCCCGCAGGGGCACATGCAGGGTCATATGCCTCCGGGCCAGTACCCCACGGCCCCTTACCCGGGCGGGCCGCACCAGGTGCCGGCCGGGCCGATCCCGGTCACGGCGATGCCGCCGTGGCCCGGCGGGCACGTCCACTTCCCGCGCCCTGACAGGAAGCCGTCCCGGATCGGGACGTTCTTCGTCGTCCTCCTCCTCGTCACGGGCTCCGTCTTCGGCGGGGCCCTCGTCAACGGCTGGCGTCCGGGGATGCCCGCCGCCGAGACCGGCACGATCGAGGGGCTCGCGGTCCAGCCCGGCGAGGGCACCGTCCCCAGCCCGGGCCCGAACGCGTCCGAGGCGGAGATCCTCGCCTACCTCAAGGAGCAGGCGCAGCTCGTCCTCGACGCCCAGAGCGAGTCGCTCCTCAACAACAGCGTCGAGGGCTGGCTGGCCGCGTACGACCCGACCCTGCACGACCAGATGACCCGCCGCTTCGAGTCGCTGAGCTCGATGCAGGTCTCGCGCTTCGACTACCAGATCGCCTCGGGACCCATCGAGGACTCCTCCGGCGCGGTCCCGCTCTACGACATCTCGGTCGCGCTCTCCTACTGCTTCGTCGACCCGGCCGACACGTGCAAGGCCGCCGACATCGTCTTCGACTCGCGCTGGCGCGCGGGCGCTGACGGCCTGGTCATGGTCGAGGTCTCCAACTCGGAGTTCGGGGAGGGCCCGCACCCGTGGGAGGTCACCGATCTCGTTGCGGCCGTAGGCGAGCGCACCGTCACGGCGGTGCCGCTGGAGATGGCCGACCGCCTGGACGACGCCCTGGAGGTGGCCGAGGCCGCCGCGGTGAACGCGGACCAGTGGGCGTTCTGGGAGAAGCCCGACCGGTACGTCGTCTACATCGCCGGCGACGAGGAGTTCGAGGTCTGGTTCGGGGGCTTCTGGGACTCCGAGGGCGTGGTCGGGTTCGCGCTGCCGCTCTCGGGCACGCTCGAAGGCGAGCGCCAGCCGTCCACGTACGCCACCGTCATGAACGTCGACCTCTCCGGCTGGGGCCCCGGCCTCGACTCGGTGATCCGGCACGAGCTCGGCCACGCAGTGACCCTGTGGGCCGCGCCGTCCGAGCGGTACGCCGACGACACCTGGTGGATGGTCGAGGGCGTCGCCGAGTACATCGACGAGGGCGACCGCCCCTACGATCAGTACACCCGCCGGGGCGACGTGCGCGAGTACGTCGAGCAGGGCGGCTGCGAGACCGACATCCTCCCGCCGGACGGGGACGACGACGCGCTCGCCGGCTCCGGCAAGTACGGGTGCGGGTTCCTCGGCGTCACCTACCTGATCGACGAGTACGGGCTCGAGAAGTTCACCGAGCTCTTCGGCGCGACGGCCCGTGAGGGCGGGCCGGCGGTGGACGCGGTGCAGGAGATCTACGGAAAGAGCTATGCGGATCTGATGCAGGAGATTACGGCCTTCATTGCCCAGACCGTGTGAGATCGGGTGTTGCCGGGTGGCCCGGACTGCCGTAACATGAGCCTCATCCCAATCGAAAGACATCAACGTCACAGTCTGTGACGACCGACTTGTTTCGGTTCATATGGGCATTCGCGTCCGCCGCACCGCAAACACATCACACACCCCACGTCCTTGCATAAGTGCTCGCAACAGCCCTCGACAGAACGGTGAGACACATGAGCGAACCCGGGGACCTCCTCGACGAGGTCAAGTTCTTGACGGTGACGGAGGTGGCCGAGCTGATGCGCGTCTCGAAGATGACGGTGTACCGGCTCGTCCACAACGGCGAGATCGCGGCGGTGCGGGTCGGGCGCTCCTTCCGCGTTCCCGAGAGCGCGGTCAAGACCTACCTCTCCGAAGCGCTCCAGACCGACGACTGATCCCCTCGGCCCGGCAGGTCCCGCCACGCGCGAGCTGTGACGGGGCCTGCGGTTCCGCTCGCCCGGCGCGGGGGCCGCCGGGCAGGCGCGTTAGGCTGGTCGGGCTCGAAAAATTGTCTAGTGAACATCTGTGAGGAAGCTCTATGGGCTCGGTCATCAAGAAGCGGCGCAAGCGCATGGCGAAGAAGAAGCACCGCAAGCTGCTCCGCAAGACCCGCGTGCAGCGTCGCAAGCTCGGCAAGTAGCCGAGTCGACCGGCTCCCGAGTACCTGCGGGTAGGCTGGGCGCATGCCAGAGTTCGCAGCAGTGTTCGCCTTCGACGTGCGCTATTACGTCTTTCTGCTCATTACGCTCGGAGCCGCCCTGCTCTCGGTCATCGCTCTCACCCACTGCGCGGTGCAGAAGCCCGACGCGTTCAATGCCGTCGGCACCCTGTCCAAGGGCGCGTGGCTCGGCATCCTGGCCGTCAGCCTGGCATTGACGCTGCTGTTCATGCAGCGTCCCGGGTCGGGGCTCATCTTCACCCTGGTGACCATCGCCGCGGCGCTGGTGTACCTCCTGGACGTGCGGACCGGGCTCAAAGACCTTCGCGGCGGCGGTTCGTCGTACTGAGCGGTTCCCGCTCGAACACGTGAGAAAGCCGCGTCGACCAGTGTCGACGCGGCTTTCGGCATGCCCTGACCGCGGCCTGTCGCGGCCTAGCGCACGATGCCGCGGGCCATCGCCCGCAGTCGCGCGACCCGCTCCGCCGTGGGCGGGTGGGTCGAGAACAGGCTCGCGAGCCCGCCGCCGCGCAGCGGCGACTCGATCATCAGGTGCGACTGCTCCGCGATGCGGCTGTCGGACCGCGCCGGCATCCGATCGACCCCGGCCGAGATCTTCTCCAGCGCGCTCGCGAGCGCGAGCGGGTCCCCGGTGAGGCGCGCGCCGTCGGCGTCGGCCTCGAATTCGCGCGAGCGCGACACGGCCATCTGGATGAGGCCGGCGGCCAGCGGGCCGAGGATCATCGTCAGCAGCAGCACGAGCGGGTTCGGCCGGTCCTCGTCACTCGAGCCGAAGAACGGCAGGAACATCGCCAGGTTCGCGAGCATCGTGATGATGCTGGCCAGCGCCCCGGCGACCGAGGAGATGAGGATGTCGCGGTTGTAGACGTGCGACAGCTCGTGCCCGATCACCGCCCGCAGTTCAGCGGGCGTGAGCAGCTGCAGGATGCCCTGGGTGACCGCGACCGCGGCGTTCTCGGGATTGCGGCCGGTCGCGAACGCGTTCGGCTGCATCGTGGGTGAGACGTACAGGCGCGGCATCGGCTGGTTCGCACGGTGCGCGAGCTCGCGGACCATCGCGTACAGCTGCGGTGCCTGCGCCTCCGACACCGGCTGCGCCCGCATGGAGCGCAGGGCGATCTTGTCGGAGTTGAAGTAGGCGTAGGCGTTCATGCCGACGGCGATGACCGCTGCGATGAGGATGCCCGTGGAGCCGCCGAGCACGTAGCCGATGGCGATCACGAGCGCCGACATCGCGCCGAGCAACACTGCCGTCTTGAGGCCGTTGTGATGCTTCATGATGCTTGGGTTTCCCTTCTTGTGGGAAAAGCAACGTCCTGACTACGGCCAGTATTTCTCTGTGAGCTGGGAACTTACCGAGAAATGGCGGTGAAGTCCAACACGAGCTGCGGCGCGAGCGTGACGGCGAGCAGCGCGATGCCGATCAAGGCGAGGGCGATCGCGAAGCGGCCCTTGCCGGTCCCTCGGCCTGCGGCGCCGCGGCCCATGAGCACGGTGCGGGCGAGCGGCAGGTAGTAGGCGAGCCCGAGCACGGCCCCGGCGGCGACGATCACGGCGAGCCACACGGCCGAGGACGCCAGCACCTCCAGCACGGCCACCTTCGCGAACGTCCCGGCGAGCGCGGGCGGCAGCCCGGCCAGGCCGACCACCGAGAAGAGGAGGAGTGAAGCGGGCAGGGGAGCGGCGCGCCAGAGACCCGCGAGCTCGGCGATCGAGCCGCCCTCGCCGGAAACGTGAACGCCTCGCCCGGCCGGTGCCGCGTCGAGCCCGTCGGCAGGAGACACCGCTCCTGAACGGATGGCCGTGAGCGCCGCGAACGCGCCCGCCTCCAGCAGCACGAAGAACACCGCGTACGCCAGGGCCGCCGATGCGGCCGCCGCCGCGTCCTCCTGCCCGGCGGCGGTCGCGACCACCGCGAGCGGCGCGAGCACGTAGCCCGCGTGGGCGATCCCGGACCAGGCCAGCAGCGGCACCGTCCGGCGCTGCACCAGCGCCCCGAGGTTCCCGGTCACGATCGAGGCGACGCTCAGCGCCGCGACCACGATCCCGGTGCTCGTCCCCGCGCTCGCGCCGAGTCCGAAGTGCACCACCCAGACGATCGCGACCGCGCCGCCGAGCTTCGAGGCGCTGGCGAGGTACGTGGCGATCGGCAGCGGGGCCCGTTCGAGCACGAGCGGCGCCCAGGCGTGGAGCGGCGCGGCCGCGAGCTTGAACGCGAGCCCGCCGAGCAGCAGTGCGGCTCCGGCCGCCACGAGCCCCGCGTCGGCCCCGGCGAGGCCGGCCGCGAGCCCTTCGAGGTGCACGGTGCCCGCCGCCGAGTAGAGGAGCGCCGCGCCCATGAGCGCGGTCGCCGAGGACACGATGGAGGCGATGAGGAACGTCACGCCCGCTTCGGCCCCGTCGCGGCCGGGTCGGGTGACGAGCACGTACAGCGGCACCGTGAGGGTCTCGAGGGCCACGATCAGCGTGATCAGGTCGCGCGCGCCGGCGAGCGTGATGCCGCCCGCCGCCGAGACCGCCAGCAGGAACCAGTACTCCCCGGCCTGCCGCCCGCTCAATGCGGCCACGAGCACGCTCAATCCGGCGAACACGACCGCCGCGCCCATCGCGGCGTCGTCGGCCACGAACGAGTGCCAGCCGCCGACCGCGAACGTGGCCCGGTCCTCGCCGCCGCCCACCCAGGCCGCCGCGATCGCCGCCGCGCTGAGTCCGATCATCGTGCAGGCCTTCGCGAACCGACCCGCGAACAGCGCGAGCACTCCCGCTCCGGCCGCGAGGTAGAGCGGCAGCAGCGCCATGTGGTCGATCGCCTGCACCTGCATCTACAGCAGCCCCTCACCGAACAGGTCCAGCAGCGGGCCCGGCATGAGGCCGAGCAGCAGCGTCCCCGCCACCAGCGGCGACCAGACGATCAATTCCACTGTGGAGACGTCACCGATGCCGGAGACTGCGGGCGCGACGGGGCCGTGGCTGACCCGCCGCAGCATCCGCAGCAGGTACGCCGCGGCCAGGAACGCCCCGAACGCCGCCGCCGCGGCCAGCGCGAGCCAGGCCCCGCCGCGTTCGGCCGCCGCGTACACCGTGAAGGCCTCGCCCCAGAACCCCGCCAGGCCCGGCAGGCCGAGCGACGCGAACGCCGCGAAGCCGAGGAGCCCGGCGAACGTCGGCGCGGCGAGCCGGAGCCCGCCGAGCGAGCCGAGGAGTCCGGTGTGCGTGCGGGCCTTGAGGGCTCCGGCGAGGAAGAACAGCAGGGGGGTGATGAGGCCGTGCGCGAGGTTCCCGAAGAGCGCGGCGCGGATGCCCGCTTCGGTGCCGGTGGCGAACGCGAGGACCACGAAGCCCATGTGGCCCACGGAGGAGTACGCGATGAGGCGCTTGAGTTCGGGGAGGCTCAGGCACACCAGGCCCGCGACGACGATGCCGAGCGCGGCGAGCACTGCGAGGACCGGGGCGGCGTCGGCCGCGCCTTGCGGGGCGATGCCTCCGGCGACGCGGATGAGGCCGTACGTGCCGAGTTTGAGGAGCACCCCGGCGAGGAGTACCGAGCCGACGGTGGGTGCGGCGGTGTGCGCGTCGGGCAGCCAGGAGTGCAGCGGCCACAGCGGGGCTTTGACCGCGAATCCGATGGCCAGTAGGGCGAACACGAGGAGCGAGAGGTCCGGGCTGACGCCGCCGAGGAGGATGAGCGCGCCGAGGTCGGCGGTGCCGGTGTCGGCGACCGCGACGAACAGGCCCGTGGCCATGAGTAGTGACCCGGCGACGGTGAACAGCGCGAACTTCGCGGCGGCATGCCGGCGCGCGGCCGGGTCGCCGTAGCGGTGGATGATCGCCCACATCGGCAGGAGGACCGACTCGAAGGCGATGAAGAAGAGGACCAGGTTGTCCGCGAAGAACACGAGCGTCGACGCGAACTGCACCGCGAGGAGCAGCGCGGTGAGCGTCGGCGACGGCCGCGAAGCGGCGGCTGCCGTGCCGGTTGCTTCATCGTCGGACTGGCCGAGCGCGCCGCCGGACACACTGGGTGCCGGTTCGCCGGGCACCCCGGTAACACCGTCCGCGGCCAGGGAAGGGCCCCCGGTTGCAACCGTAGCGAGTGGAACCTGAAGCGCAGCTGAAGTGCGACTTTCGGCACTCGCGCCGACCGCCCCGCCGGGCTCGCCGAGCGGAGATTCCCCGGGCACCCCGGTAACACCACCCGCGGCCAGGGAAGGGCCCCCGGTTGCAACCGTAGCGAGCGGTACCTGAAGCGCAGCTGAAGTGTGACGTTCCGCACCCAGCGCATTGTGGAGGCAGCACAGCAGGCCCAGCAACGCCGTCAGCACCGCGAGCGGCCACGAGATGCCGTCGACCGCCAGCGAGAAGTCCAGGTAGATCGAAGGCGCCCAGGCGAACTCGACCTCGTGCCACCAGCCGCCGGTCATGCTCCCGCCGATGGTGGACCAGTCGCCGCTGCCGCGCCCCAGCGGCAGCAGCGCGACCACCGCCAGCGCCAGCGCCGCCGCGCCGACCCCGATCCAGTGCGCGAACGCCCGGTCCCGCCAAGCCCACACGAGCACCGCCCCGAAGAACGGCACCGCCACCGCAGGCACCAGCATCAGCTCCACATGCCCACCCCGATCGCCACCGCCGCGACCAGCAGCGTCCCCGCCGCGCTCAACCGCAGGTACCGCACCAGCCCGCCCCGGTGCCCGGCCGCGGTGTCCTCGGCCGCCGCGAGCGTCGCCCGCGCCGAACCCTCCACCGCCGTCCGATCCACCAACTGCTCATCGAGCACCCGGGCCGCCGCGCTGGCAGTCCGCGCGACCGCGCGGGTCGCCTTGCCCGCCAGCCGCTCCGCGAAGAATCCTTCCGCCATCGCCGGCCGGGCGCGGCCGAGGACGCCAGCCGGGTCGCGTGCATCGTCCATTGCGGGCACCTCTCGCCGGTGTCCGCGCCACCACGCGTCGGCGATCACGGCGAACCCGCCGAGGCTCGCGAGCAGCAGCAGCGCCATCAAGTCCAGGTGCAGCTCCGGCAGGAGGAACGGCCCCGCAAAGTACAGCCCGCCGAAGCCGACGACCACGATCATCAACGCCCACAGGCTGAACGCCTCGCCGCTCGGCACCACGGGCCGCTCGTCCCGCGCGGGCGCGCCGCGCCAGAACAGCAGCAGCCACAGCCGCGCCGAGTATGCGGCCGTCAGGAGGCTCGCGCCGATCCCGGCCCAGAACACGACGACCCCGGCCGGTGTCCCGGCCTCGTACGCCGCGCCGAGGACCGCCTCTTTGCTGTAGAAGCCGCCCAGCGGCGGCAGGCCCGCCATCGAGGCGAGCCCGATCGTCATGGCCCAGAACGTCAACCGCGAGTCGCCGGGCCGCAGCCTGGTCGTGCGCAGGGAACCGTTCGTGCCCGCGAGCGCGATCACGACGCCCGCGGTGAGGAACAGCAGCGCCTTGAAGCCCGCGTGCGAGACGAGGTGGAACAGGGCCGCGTCCCCCGCCGCCACGGCGACGGCCGCGAACATGAACCCGACCTGGCTCACCGTGGACCAGGCGAGCACGCCTTTGAGGTCCCTCGCCGCGAGCGCGCTCAGGCCCGCGCCGACCATGGTCACCGCCGCGACGACGGCGACCACGAGCAGCAGGTGCTCGGGCCAGACCGGGATGAGCCGGGTCAGCACGTACGCGCCGGCTGCGACCATCGTGGCCGCGTGGATGAGCGCGCTCACCGGGGTCGGGCCGGCCATTGCCGGGGGCAGCCAGATCTGGAGCGGGAACTGCGCGGACTTGCCGATGCAGCCGAACAGGATCAGCAGCATCCCCGCCGCGGCGGGCCCCTCCGGCACGTCCGCCAGTTCGCTGATCCGGAAGCTCCCGGCGGCGGCGCCGAGGACCATCACGCCGAGAACGAACGCGACGTCGCCGAAGCGCGTCACCAGGAACGCCTTGGCCGCAGCGCCGGGCGCTTCGGGCAGCTTCGCGTAGTGGGCGATGAGGAGGTACGAGCAGGCGCCCATGACCTCCCAGCCGATGAGGAGGAACACGAGGTCGTCGGCGGTCACGACGAGGAGCATCGCGGCGCAGAACAGGTTGACCTGCGCGGCGAACGCCGGGTAGTGCGGGTCGTCGCGCAGGTAGGCGACCGAGTAGACCTGCACGAGGAGGGTCACGAACGCGGTCGCGATCGCCACGGCCGTCGCGGTCCCGGAGAGTTCGAGCGCGAGGTCGACCCGGATCGGGCCGAAGTCGGCGAGGGTCAGCGCGAACGTCGGGTTCACGATGGCGCACATCGCCGCCGCGTACAGCGTGAACGCGGGCGCGGTCAGGGCGAAGTACCTCGCGAGGCCGCGGTGCCGGAACAGCAGCCCGGCCAGGCCCGCTGCCGCGGGGAAGCCGATGAGGAGCAGCCCGTACGTCATCGGCGGCTCCGGGCGTCGGCGGGCGGTTCCTCGGGGAGGTCGTCGGTGTCGATGGTGGCCCGCTCGCGCCACAGGTTGAGAATGAGCGCAAGACCCACCCCGACCTCGGCCGCGGCGATGACCACGATGAACAGCGCGAAGCTCTGCCCGGTGTAGGCATTGTGGACGAGGTCGGCCGTGACGAGCACGAGGTGCACGCCGCCGAGCATGAGTTCCGCGGCGGCCAACTGGAGCACGGCGTTGCGGCGCGTGAGGACCCCGTAGAGGCCGATCGCGAACAGCCCCACGGCGATCAGGAACCCGATCAGCGGGTGCACGGCGTCCTCCCCGGAAGGGCGAGACGGGTCGATGGGGGCCGCATGGCCTCATCTTGGACTACCGCGCACCTGAAGTCCAGCATCAGGAGCGTGTTGATGCGGGTCGATCGCCACGCCGCGGACGCGCCGTTCACCTCCGCCCTGCGATCGCGCGAGCGCGGACCTCCACGTGAGGGCGCATCGGATCGTGCTCGCTGGGCCGCGCCGGCGGTGTAGAGGCAGGCGCGCCGCGGACTCGCGAGCCGCGCAGCCGTGCGCGCCCTCTGGGTAGGCTGATGCGGCATCAGGCGAGGAGGGGTT
This sequence comes from Glycomyces sp. NPDC021274, assembly GCF_040641195.1. Classification (NCBI taxonomy): domain Bacteria; kingdom Bacillati; phylum Actinomycetota; class Actinomycetes; order Glycomycetales; family Glycomycetaceae; genus Glycomyces; species Glycomyces sp. NPDC021274. The sequence continues at coordinate 106,300 of NZ_JBFADC010000012.1, forward strand.
CAAGGGATATGCCGGGCAAGCGGGGCGCGTCAGCGGCGGTCGCCGTCGAAGCGCTGCGCCAGCGCATCATCGACGGGACGTACGCTCCCGGCGACCGCATGCCCAGCGCCACCTTGATCAGCGAAGAGTTCGGCATCGATCGCGGCACCGCCGCCAGCGTGCTCGCGCAACTCCGCGAAGCCGGGTACATCATCACCAAGCCCAGCTCGGGCAGTTATGTCCGCAGCTTCGAGCGGATCGTCCGCTCCTTCCCGCAGCGCCTCACCGTGTGGCGCGAGGGCGAGTCCATCCAGGACGCCGACACGGGCAAGCGAGCCCGGATGGTCGAGGTGACCGTCGGCGAAGTGCCCGCGAGCGAGACGGTCGCGTCCCCGCTCGGCCTCACGCCCGGCGACCCGGTGCTGCGCCGCTCCAGGCGCTTCGCGGTCGAGCAGCGGCCGGTCCAGCTCGCCGATTCCTTCTATCTGGTCGACATGGTCCGCGCGACCCCGATCGTCTACACCGACACCGGACCCGGCGGTGTCTACGCGCGGCTCGCCGAGATCGGCCACGCACCCGTCCGGTTCACCGAGCGGCTGCATGCGCGGATGCCCTTGCCGGCCGAGCGGGCCGCCCTCGAACTTCCCGGCGGCACGCCGGTCATAGCGGTCGTGCGCACCGCATTCGATGCCGAGGACCGCTGCGTGGAGGTCACCGAGATGATCATCGACGCGAGCGCGTACGAACTCGAGTACCACGCCGAGGTCTGAGCCCGGCCGAGCCGGTTCAGGCCCAGGAGTCCCGGTGCCGCTCTAGGCCGTCGAGGATGAGGTCGAGGCCGATCCAGAATTCATCCGCATAGTCGTAGCCGGGTTTGAGGGCGTGTTCCATCGCCAGTTCGGCCAGGTGCGGGAATCCTTCGATGGCCGCCTGCTCCAGGATCGGGGCCGCGACCTCCTCCAGGTCGCCGGGCGATTCGAAGGGCAGGGCGAGTTCCTGCATGACGAAGCCGTAGATGTAGGCGTCGAGCAGGGAGAAGGCGTGCGCCGCACCGGCGACGGTGAATCCTTGGGCGCGCAGGCAGCCGATGACCGCGTTGTGGTGGCGGAGGGTCGCCAGGCCGGCGTCGGCTCGCGAGTCCATGAGGGCGATCGCCCATGGATGCCGCACCAGCGCCTCCCGCATCGAGGCGGCGCGGCGGCGCATCTCGGCCTTCCAGTCCTCGCCTTGGGACGGGAGCTCGATTTCGGAGAAGACGAAGTCGACCATGCCGTCGAGCAGCGCGTCCTTGTTGCGGAAGTGGTGGTACAGCGCCATGGCCTGCACGCCCAGCCGCTCGGCGAGCTTGCGCGTGCTCGGCACCTTCCCGCCGGACTCGTCGGCCATCGCGACGGCGGTGCGCACGACCTTCTCCCTGCTCAGCGTGCCCCGAGCGGAAGGCGGATCGGCCGGTTCGGTCGTCACGCGTCGCCTCCTGTCCGTCGTTCGCACATCGCCGGTACTTTACACTGTACAGTTTTCCTGTACAGTGTAAAGGTAGAAGCACCCTTCGAACGAGGAGCAAGTCATGGAACCGTCGAACCCGATCGTCCCGCAGGCCGGCGTCGGCAAGCGAATGTGCATCGTCGGCGCATCAGGGAAGCTGGGCCAGTACATGGTGCGGCACGCGCTCGCCCGGGGCTACGAGGTCGTGGGCGTCTGCCGGGAGAAGAGCGTCTCGAAGCTCGCGGACGTCGCCGACCGGATCACCGTCATCGGCGGCGACACGAACGACCGCGAGGTCATCGCGAAGGCCGTGGAAGGCTGCGACGCCGTCCTCACCGTGCTCGTGCCCTGGGGCGTGAACGACTACGCCTCGGGCACCGCGCGCGCGGTGATCGACTACGCGAAACCCGGTGCACGCCTGGTCTTCTCGTGCGGCTGGCACATCACCCGCGACGGCCGGGACGTCTACTCCTGGAAGATCAAGGCCGCGGTCGCCTTCGCACGGTTCATGCGCTTCACCAGGCTCCTCGACCTCGACGACCAGTACCGCGCCGCCGACCTCATCTTCAAGAGCGACACCCGCTGGACGCTCGTGCGCGGCTCGGACCTCGAAGAGGGCCAGAGCGAGGGCCTGCCGGTGTGGGCCCGCCACGTGGGCGACCCGATCTTGGAGAGCAACATGACCCGCAGGATCGACTACGCGCTCTTCATGGTCGAAGCCGTCACCGACGACAGCCTGGTCCAAGAGGCCCCGGCCATCGTCGGTTGCCGCACCCCCTCAGCCCTCGCCCACGCCGCCGAGCGGTCCTGAGGACGACCGGCCGGCGGTCCTTGGAGGCGATGACGATCTGCGTTCGAGGGCACTTAGGACGGACGGATGGCGGCGTTCACCCTGCCCGAAGGGGGCCCGCGTCTACGCGGCCGGCTGAAACAACGAAGCCTGTCAGCGCAGGAGCAGGTCGGCCAGGGCGAAGGCGAACAGGGCGACCGCTACGAAGCCGTTGGCGGTGAAGAAGGCGCGGTTGACCTTCGACAGGTCGTCGGGCCGCACGACCCAGTGCTCGTAGGCGAGCGCGACGGCGACGACCGCGAGACCGATCCAGTACAGCCAGCCGTAGCCGGTGAGGATGCCGAACCAGGCGAAGAGGGCCCAGGCGATGGCGTGGGTGACCGTGGAGGCATGGAGTGACGCCTGCACGCCCCACCTGGCCGGGGTGGAGTGGACGCCGATCTCGCGGTCGATCTCGACGTCCTGGCAGGCGTAGATGAGGTCGAAGCCGCCGATCCAGAGGCCCACTGCCGCACCGAGGACGATGCTCGGGGCCGAGCCCTCGAAGGTGCCGGTCACCGCGAGCCACGCGCCCACGGGCGCGACCATCTGGGCGAGGCCGAGGATCGCGTGCGGGTAGTTCGTGAAGCGCTTCGCGTACGGGTAGACGATCAGCGGGGCCACGGCCAGGGGGCTGAGCCACAGGCAAAGCGGGTTGAGCAGGCCCGCAGAGACCAGGAGGGCCGCCAGGCTCACCGCGCAGCCGATGTACGCCGTCTTGAGCGAGACCCGGCCGGTCACCAGCTCGCGCTTGGCGGTGCGCGGGTTGAGGGCGTCGATCTTGCGGTCGATGATCCGGTTCGCGGCCATCGCCAGGGTGCGGGCGCTGACCATCGCCACGGTCACGAGGACCAGGACCCACCACGAGAAGGCGTCCTCGCGCACCATCACCGTAAGGCTGGAGAGGTACGCGAAGGGCAGCGCGAACACCGAGTGCTCGAACGCGACCAGCTTGAGGAAGTCCTTGACGTGGTTCGGCTTCGGGGCGGTGGCGTTAGTCAATTCCGTACTCTTTCCAGCGGCGGTCGACCGTGGCCTTCACCGCCGAGCTCATGCGCATCGCCTCGGGCCAGCCGCGCGTGTAGCCCTCCTCGGGCCATTTCGCGGTCGCGTCGAGGCCGGCCTTGCCGCCCCAGAACTGGTGGTAGGAGGCGTGGTCGAGGTGGTCGACGGGGCCCTCGGTGAGGAGCAGGTCCCGCGAGTAGTCCACATTGCCCAGTGCGCGCCAGGCGACCTCGCGGTAGTCGTGCACGTCGCAGTCGGCGTCGACCACGACGATGAGCTTGGTGTGGCTCATCTGCTGGAGGCCCCAGATCGCGCTCATGACCTTCTGCGCCTGCTTCGGGTACTTCTTGTCGATCGAGACGATGACGCAGTTGTGGAAGACCCCGGCGGCGGGCATGTCGTAGTCGATGATCTCCGGGACCATGATCTTGATGAGCGGCAGGAAGATCCGCTCCGTCGCCTTGCCGAGCCCGTGGTCCTCCTGGGGCGGAGCCGAGGTGACGATGGTGTGGTAGATCGGCTTCTGCCGCATGGTCATCGCCTCGATGTGCATGACCGGGAACGGCTCCACCGGGGTGTAGAACCCGGTGTGGTCGCCGAAGGGCCCCTCGGGCATCCGCTCGCCGGGCTCGGCCCAGCCTTCGAGGATGATCTGCGAGTTCGCCGGGACCTGGAGCGGGACGGTGAGGCAGTCGACCATCTCGACGCGCTCGCCGCGCAGGAACCCCGCGAACAGGTATTCGTCGATGTCCGGGGGGAGCGGTGCGGTCGCGGCGTAGGCCATCACCGGGTCGGGGCCGATCGCGATCGCGACGGGCAGGCGCTCGCCGCGCTTCTCGGCCTCGGCGTAGTGGGAGGTCGAGTTCTTGTGGATCTGCCAGTGCAGGCCGATCGAGCGCTCGGTGTGCTGCTGGAGGCGGTAGAGGCCGACGTTGCGCTTGCCGGTCTCGGGGTGCTTGGTGTGGGTGAGTCCGAAGTTGTGGAAGACGCCGCCGTCCCCGGGCCAGACCTGGAGGCCGGGCAGCATGTCGAGGTCGACGTCGTCGCCGGTGAAGACCACTTCCTGGCACGGGGCCTTGCGGACCTTCTTGGGCGGCACGGACTTCAGCTGCATGAGCTTGCCGAGGCCGTCGCGGATGCCGGACCAGCCGACGGGCAGCTCGGGCTTGGCGAGGGCGCCGATGCGGTCGCCGATCTCGTTGAGTGAGGCCACGCCGAGGGCCTTGGCCATGCGTGCCTCGGTGCCGAAGAGGTTGATCGCCACGGGCATCGTGCTGCCGGAGGGGCGCTCGAAGAGCAGCGCGGGGCCGTCCTCGCGGATCACCCGCTGGGTGACCTCGGAGATCTCCAGGTGCGGGTCGACTTCGGCGGTGATGCGCCTGAGGTCGCCGTCCGCCTCGAGGGCGGCCAGGAACGCCTGCAGGTCTTCGTACGGGAACTTGGGTGCCACGCCGTTCATTCAACCACCCGGCCGCGGTCACATTTCCGGGCTCTACTTCGTCCTAGGAGTGACAACGCTTGCGTCTGTGAGCCGTATTACGATACGCTACCGTATCGTTTCGTATAGGCGTAGGCTCGAGTCGACACCACGATACGACCGGGGTCCGACGACCCCGGGCATCGAACACCCGCGCGCCACGGGCCCGAGCCGGCCCCGCGCACGAGCCGCGGTCGGCGCCGCGGCCCACATCACGCAGATCACGAACCTGCTGCACTGCAGAACACTGCACAGAAACGGAAACCCTGTGAGCGACACCCGTTCCGAACCGACCCCAGAGGCGGCGCCCGAGACCGGAGCCGTCGAGGACGCGGGCCACCCGCGCCGGTGGGCCATCCTCAGCGTCCTGGTCATCAGCCTCATCGTCGTCGTCCTCGACAACACCGTCCTGAACGTCGCCATGAAGACCCTCGCCGACCCCAAGGAAGGCGTCGGCGCCAGCCAGAGCGAGCTGGCCTGGATGATCAACTCCTACACGCTGGTCTTCGCCGGGATGCTCTTCGCCTTCGGCGTCATCGGCGACCGCATCGGCCGCAAGAAGATGCTCCTCGGCGGCCTCGTCGTCTTCGGCGTCGCCTCCCTGCTCTCGGCCTACGCCGAGACGCCCGACCAGCTCATCTGGTACCGCGCCCTCATGGGCTTCGGCGCCGCCATGATGATGCCCTCCACCCTCTCCATGCTCCGCAACCTCTTCCCCGCCAAGGAGTTCCCCAAGGCCCTCGGCATCTGGACCGGCGCGGTCGGCATCGGCGGCGCCATCGGCCCGATCGTCGGCGGCGCGCTCCTCGAGCGCTTCTGGTGGGGCTCGGTCTTCCTCATCAACGTCCCGATCGTCGCCTTCGGCATCGTGGCGCTCATGATCATGGCCCCCGAGTCGAAGGGCCTCCAGGCCAAGCCCGACCTCGTCGGCATGGCCCTCTCCGTCCTCGGCCTCGTCAGCCTCACCTACGGCATCATCGAAGCCGGCGACCAGGGCTCCTGGACCGGCGTCCGAGTCTGGGGCACCTTCGCCTTCGGCGTGATCGTCCTGATCGGCTTCGTCCTGTGGGAGCGGCGCGTCCCGCACGCCTCGCTCGACATGAAGCTGTTCAAGAACACCCGCTTCTCGGCCTCCTCGGCCATCATCGTGCTCACGTTCTTCGGCATGATGGGCCTGTTCTTCTTCATGACGTTCTACATCCAGATCGTCCGCGGCTACTCGCCGCTGGAGACCGGCCTGCTGTTCCTGCCGATGGGCGCCGCGATGCTCGTCTTCGCACCGATGTCGAACATGTTCGTGCAGCGCTTCGGCGCCAAGGTCGTCGGCTCCGTCGCGATGCTCCTGGTCATCGCCAACTTCGCGATCTCCGCGTTCGTCCTGGACCTCGACAGCTCCGTGTGGCTGCTCATCGCGCAGTTCACGATCACCGGCATCGGCATGTCGAACCTCATGCCCCCGGCCATGAACACGCTCATGTCCTCCGTGCCGAAGGAGAAGGCCGGCGTCGGCTCCGCCCTCGCCAACACGCTCCGGCAGGTCGGCGGCGCCCTCGGCGTCGCGGTCCTCGGCACCGTCATGGCCCAGGCCTACCGCGCCGAGATCGCCGACACCGCCCCGCAGTTGTCCGACGAGGCCCGCGAATCCATCGCCTCCACGTACGGCGCGGTCGAGACCGGCCAGGTCCCGGCCGCAGGCGTCCTGGACGCGGCCAACGCCTCGTTCCTCGACGCACTGCACACCACCGCCATCAGCGCGATCGGCGTGGCCCTCGCGGGCCTCATCGTGATCCTGCTGTTCTTCCCCGGCAAGCAGCGCCGCGAGACCGAGACCCCGGAGCAGGCCGCCGAACCCGCCCTCGTCGAGGCCTAGGGGAGAATCGCACCATGCCTCCCGAGCTCAGCGAGACGCCGACCGTCCCGGACCGTGCCGCCCGAGACGGCGCCCATGGCCTGGGTGCCGCCCCTGACAACGCGCCCGACGGCCCTGCGGCCCCGGCCCCCAACAAGGGCCGGCCCCGCAGCGAGGCGGTCAGCCAGGCGATCCTGGAAGCCGTCCTCGACCTCATCGCCGAGCACGAGAACACCACCGACGTGAGCATCGAGGCCGTCGCGGAGCGCTCCGGCGTCTCCAAGGCCTCGATCTACCGGCGCTGGTCCTCCAAAGAGGAGATGATCGCCGCGGCGATGGAGTGCATCAAGGCCCCGCTGCCGGCCGAGATGCCGCGCACCTCGCTGCGCGACGACCTGGTCCACCTGGGGCACAGCATGATCCGCACCCACGGCGAGCGGGACACGAAGGTCCTCAGGTGCATGATGCTCGCCATGAAGGACCCGGAGTACAAGGTCCACCACGACCGGCTCGTGGAACGGCGGCGCAAGTTCGTGCGCGACACCTTCGCGTACTGGGCCGAGCGCGGCCAGGTGCGTCCCGACCTGGACCTGCACCTGGCGGTGGCGATGATCGTCAGCCCCATGCTGACGATCTACGTGTACGGCCAGTACGCGGAGCTCCAGTCGCCCGACACCGTCGAGCGCATCGTCGACTCGCTGCTGCGCGGCATCGGCGCCGGCCCGGCGCTCGAAGCGACCGTTTAGCCCGCAAACGCCTCGCGGCCTTCACGATCCGCCGATCGTGAAGGCCGCGTTCGTTCCCCCCGGACCGGATATGACCGGGCCCCGCCGTCCCGCGGGGCCCGGTCACCGGAAGGAACCGAGGATCTGGTCTAGGGGGTCCGGCTCACCGCCTCCCGGCGAGCCGGACCGGATTGCTACCGCCTAGTCGACCGGCGGTATTCGCGTTCGCGAGGAGCTCCGCGCTCCGCGTTCTGGTTCGCGGAGCTCCTCAGGCCGCTAGTTGACCGGCGGGTACGCGTTCTCGAGGAGCTCCGCGAACTGCTCAGAGGACCAGTGGCCCGAGAGCGGCATGTTGTCGCGGGCACCCGAGGGGTTGTTGCCGTTGCGGATGTTGCCCTGGTAGTCGGGGTCGCACATCTCGTCGAAGCCCTTGCCCTCATCGTTGTCGATGAACTCGGAGGCGCCGTCGGACTCGCCCGGGGGCTTGATCCACACGTAGGCGTCGATCCAGGGCTCGGGGTCGGCCTGCGGCCGCTCACCGAGACCGGCACCGGCCTGGTTGCACCAGTTGCCCTTCTGGAAGCGCTGGTCGATGCGGGACTCGTCGACGAAGGTCACCGGGTCATTCGAGGTCGAGGTGCCGGTGGGCCGGTAGTCGCCGCCCCAGCCGTTGCGGCTGGTGTCGATCAGCATGCCGATGCCCTCGTTGAAGCCGTTGTCGATCAGCTCCTCGCGGAACGCCTGGGTGAAGTCCTTCTCGTTGTTGAAGTCGTTCCAGTCGACCCACGGCAGGTTCCCGTTCTGGTTGAGGGCCTGGCCGCCGACGACCTGGTCCACCTCCCAGTAGGGCTCCTCCAGCGCCGAGTAGTTCGCGGTGTTGGAGATGAAGCCGTGCACGTCGTCAGCGGTCATCCCGTTCTGGCCGATGAGCGAGCCGAACAGCTCGGCCGCGGCGAAGAAGTTGTCGTACTGCGGGTTCGTGTCGCCCCAGCCGATCCAGCCGTGGTGGCCGGCGTCGATGTAGTTGTAGGTGTTGCCCAGGGCGCCGAGCTCGGCCACGGCGTACGAGACACCGTCGACGTAGTTGCCGTTCTCCTTCATCGTGTCGCAGTTGTCGACAGCGGTCGCCCGCGGCGTCACGTTGGTGACCAGGTTCGGGAGCGAGTCGATCTCGATCACGTTGACGATCTTGAGGTCGGCGTACTTGGCCTGCCCCTGGATCTCCACGATCGGGTCGATGTACTCGCTCTTGTACTCGGCGATCTCGGTCTGGCCCAGCTCGCCGTTGGAGGCGAGCGCGGCGCAGTCGCGGCCGGGCAGGTTGTAGATGACGATCTGGATGACGTCCGCGCCCTGCTCGAGGGCCTCGTCGAGGTGGTCCTCCAGGCCCATCGAGCCCGTGGTGGGGGAGCTGTTGCCGTAGATCGCGCTGGTGCGGTCGAGCCACACGCCCGTGGGCTGGTCGGCGACCGCGTCGCCGCCCGGCTCCGCCGCGGCCCGAGCGGCCCACTGCGGGTTCACGTAGACCTGAGCGCCCGTGTACGGGTTGTCGACCTTGTCACCGGGGCCGCCCGGGTCACCGGTGGTCGGGCCGTCGGTGGGCGTCGTCGAGGTGGGGGGCTCGGTCGGCCCGTTGCAGACGTCGCCGTTCACCGTGAACTGGCCCGGAGTCGCAGAGGACCCGCTCCCGATGAATCCGAAGACCTCGCGGCTCTGACCGGAGCCGATGCTGGCGTTCCAGCCCACGTCCTTGCCGGTGAAGCCGGTGCCGCTCTGGGTCCAGCCGACGTTCCAGGCGTTGGAGACGGTGGTCCCGGCCGGGAAGTTCCACTTCACTTCCCAGCCGTTGATCGCTTCGTCGGCGGTGATGACGACGTTGGCCTGGAAGCCCCCGCCCCAGGTGCTGACGACGTTGTAGTCGACTTCGCAGCCTTCTTCGGCGAGTGCCTGGTTCGCCGACGCAAAGGTCAGACCGGTCGCTGCGAGCGCGCCCACGGCGACGCTCGTGAGCGCGAGTCTTCTTCTCCTTCGAGATACTTGCATTTGTCGATGTCCTTCGGGGTTGTCGGCCACGTCACGCGGCCTGGAACGGGTGCCCATCGAGGGAAGCGCTCCCAAGATGTGCATTGATAATCTCCGATATATTGATGGACTGTCAAGAGGTCCACCAGGAAAATTCGCTCATCGGGCTCGATTGGCCAACGCTTTCGAAGGCGTTCGCCAGGACGGCAAACGCTTGACTCAGTGAAAACGCTCCCGCGAGAACCGAACGGAACCTTTAGAAAAACTTCGAAGCGCAACGGGTGTCGCACCTGGACGGCACGCTTGATTCGGGGGGCGCTGCGCGTGTCCGATTTGCGGGCACTCGCCTGGCTCGACCCGTTTCACATACGGCGGCGGGGCCGCGCATCGCGCGGCCCCGCCGTCTGCAAACGGGCGAAGTGCCGGTTCGCCATCACCTGCCGAATCAGTTCACCGGCGGGTAGGCGTTCGCGAGGAGCTCCGCGAACTGCTCACTCGACCAGTGGCCGGAGAGCGGCATCTCGCCGCGCGCCCCGCTCATGTTGAACCCGTTGCGGATGTTGCCCTCGTACGCCGGGTCGCACATCTCGTCGAAGCCCTTGCCCTCGTCGTTGTCGATCGGCTCCGAAGCGCCGTCCGACTCCCCGGGGGGCTTGATCCACACGTAGGCGTCGATGCCCGGCTCGGGCGCGACCTGCGGCCGCTCGCCGAGGCCCGCACCGGCCTGGTTGCACCAGTTGCCCTTCTGGAACCGCCGGTCGATGCGCGACTCGTCCACGAACGTCGCCGGGTCGGTCGAAGCGGACGGGCCGGCAGGCCGGTCAGGGCCGCCCCAGCCGTTGCGGCTGGTGTCGATGAGCATCCCGATGTCCGAGTTGTATCCATTGGCGACCAGCTCGTCGCGGAACGCGGTCGAGAAGTCGATCTCGCCGTTGAAGTCGTTCCAGTCCACCCACTTCACGTTCGGGTTCTGGTTCAGCGCCTGGCCGCCCACGACCTGGTCGACCTCCCAGTGCGGCTCCTCGAGCGCCGAGTAGTTCGCGGTGTTCGTGATGAAGCCGTGCACGTGGTCGGCGGTCATCCCGTTCTCGCCGATGAGCGAGCCGAACAGGGCCGCGGACGCGTTGAAGTTGTCGTACAGCGGGTTCGTGTCGGCCCAGCCGATCCACCCGTGGTGGCCCGCGTCCAGGTAGTTGTACGTGTTCGGCAGCGCGCCGAGCTCGGCCGCCGCGTACGAGACGCCGTCGACGTAGTTGCCGTTGGCCTTCATCGTGTCGCAGTTCGCGGTCGCGGTCTCGCGCGGCGAGACGTTCGTGACCAGGTTCGGCAGCGAGTCGATCTCGATCACGTTGACGATCCGCAGGCCGGCGTAGGCCGGGTCGCTCTGGATCGCGACGATCGGGTCGATGTACTCGTTCTTGTACCGGTCGATCTCGTCGGCCTTCAGCTCGCCGTTGGAGGCGAGCGCGGCGCAGTCGCGGCCGGGCAGGTTGTAGATGACGACCTGGATGACGTCCGCGCCCTGCGACACGGCCTCGTCGAGGTGGTCCTTGAGGCCCATCGTGCCGGTGGTGGGGGAGTCGTTGCCTTCGATGGCGCTGATCCGGTCGAGCCAGACCCCCGTGGGCTCGTCGGCGATCGCGTCGCCGCCCGGTTCGGCCGCGGCGTTCGCGGCCCACTGCGGGTTGACGTAGACCTGGGCGCCCTCGTACGGGTTGTCGACCTTCGCCTGGGCGATGCCGGCGTCCTGCTCCTGCGCGCCGGCGCTGGTCAGCGCCACGGTGCTCACGGTGGCGGCGGCGAGCGCCGCCGCGGCCAGCGCGCCGAGGCGCTGCTTCCTTCGACTGAGTGTCATGTGCCTTCCCTCGATTGATAGTCGGGCTTGACGTCTTCGGGGCGGCTCCGCAGTACCGGGTGACACGGAAGCGCTCCCAAACCTTCACATCGAAGTTTGCCTATGTCTCAGTGTGATGTCAAGGGGCTCGATCCCGGAGAATCCGGAATTTTCCCATTGGCGGCATGTATGGCGACTCAGGGTATTGTTCCGACTTCAAAAAGTGAACAAATGCCCTCAATGGAACAAAAAGACTCCACTTTGGATTTGAACGTCCCCTGGGCAGCGAAAAACCCGCGCCGCCGCTTGCTCCGGCAAACGGCGGCACGGGTTTCGACGATCCGCAGCGCTTCGGGCCCGAACATGCGAAAAGCCGGTACCGGGCGCGTCCTTCCTCGGCCGTGTGCGGACGTGGGGCGCTGCGCGGGACCGGCTTGTGCCGGACGGTCGTTCAGTTCACGGATTCGCGGCCGCTGAGGCGTCCGCGGGTTGCGGTCGGGCCTGCTGCTACTGGGCGTTCCCGGCCTCAAATGTGGTCTGGGCTCCGGCATCGCCTTCGAGCAGTGCCCGCACTTCCGATTCGCGGAACCGACGGTGCCCGCCCGGTGTGCGTATGCTCCCGATCCGGCCTGCGGCGGCCCAGCGCGTCACGGTCTTGGGATCGACTCGGAACAGCGTGGCCACTTCGCCAGGTGTGAGTAGGCGGTCCTCGGTCTCCATGATTTCTTCCTCCCCGTGATGAAGACTCACTTCGTGCGTTAAACCCATTACACCACTATTCAGTCAAACCTGCCATGAGTTCTTGGACATACTTTCGGCTGGTAGGTATTGCCTGAAAGTACCACGCGTATGTCAACCGCGCTCTGAGCTGATTCTGACGCGCTAGGAGTTCGCGGGTATGAGGTAGGCAGAGGGCGCAAGTGGCAACTCTGGTTATCCTCGACAAGTGGACGAGATCGACCAGACCATCGTGAACCTCTTGCGCACCGACGGGCGTACCTCCTACGCCGAACTGGCGCGGCGGGTCGGTCTCACCGCGCCCTCCGTGCAGGACCGCGTGACCAAACTCGAGAAGAACGGCGTCATCACCGGCTACAAGGCCGTGATCGACTCCGAGGCCATCGGGCTCGGGATCACCGCGCTCATCGGCATCATCCCCGACAACACGGCCGACCACCGCGACATCTGCGAACGGCTGCGCGCCATTCCGCAGATCGAATCGTGTTATTTCCTCGCCGGCGTCGAGTGCTATCAACTCAAGGTGCGGGTGCCCAAGATGGGCGACCTCGAACAGCTCATCCATCGCGTGGGCGCGATTCCCGGTGTGGCGCAGACGCGCACCACCATCACGCTCTCGACCAAGTGGGAGGACCGGCCGCAGCCCGTCCCGTTCGAGCAGGCGGACTGAATGCGCGTCGTCGACCGGTCCCGGCCGCGGTCCTGGACCGACTGGGCCATCACCACAGTGGAGGCCGACGCGAACCGCTCGGCCGACACCCACCTGCTGCCGTTCCCGCTGCCGGGCGACTGGGGCGTGGACCTCTACCTCAAGGACGAGTCGACGCACCCGACCGGCTCGCTCAAGCACCGGCTCGCGCGCTCGCTGTTCCTGTACGCGATCTGCAACGGCTGGATCGGCGAGGGCACGCCCGTCATCGAGGCCTCGAGCGGCTCGACCGCCGTCAGCGAGGCGTACTTCGCGCGGATGCTCGGGCTGCCGTTCACGGCCGTGATGCCGCAGTCGACGAGCGCCTCGAAGATCGCGCTCATCGAGTCCTACGGCGGCCGGGCGCACCTGGTGCAGGAGGCCGGCGAGGTGTGCGCCGAGGCCGAGCGGCTCGCCGCCGCCACGGGCGGCCACTTCATGGACCAGTTCACGTACGCCGAGCGGGCCACGGACTGGCGCGGCAACAACAACATCGCCGAGAGCATCTTCGAGCAGATGCGCCTCGAGCGGCACCCGGTGCCGGCCTGGATCGTGGTCGGCGCGGGCACGGGCGGGACCTCGGCGACCATCGGGCGTTACGTGCGGTTCCGCAAGCACGCCACGAACCTGTGCGTGGTCGACCCCGAGTTCTCGGCGTTCTTCGACGGGTGGCGGGAGGGCGACCCGGCGGCGTCCGCCGAGCGCGGCTCGCGGATCGAGGGGATCGGGCGGCCCGCGGTGGAGCCCTCGTTCGTCCCCGATCTGGTCGACCGCATGGTGAAAGTGGACGACGCCGAGTCGATCGCCTGCGTGCGCTGGGCCTCCGAGCGGCTGGGGCGGCGCCTCGGCGGCTCCACGGGCACCAATCTCGTGGCGGCGCTCGCGATCATCGCGGAGATGCGCGAGTCGGGCCGCGGCGGCAGCATCGTGACGCTGCTGTGCGACTCGGGGCTTCGCTACGGCAGCACCTACTTCGACGACGAGTGGGTCGCGGCCCAGGGCATGGACCTCGACGCCGCCGCGGCGAGGCTCGCGCCGCTGCTGCCCGCCTGACCGTTCGTCCTGCCGGCACGACCGCTCGTCCGCCAACTCCGACCGCTCGCCGAACACGTCTGTCCGCGAACGCTTTCCTCACGTTACGATTCCCGCCAGGAACATCGATGATTGTCATTACATAGATGCTTCGGACCTCCCGGCATGTCCGAGGAACGCATTCGACCGAACCGGCGCCGATTTGAATCGTTTCAGGAAGGAACGTTTCGCGATCGGCCCGAGCACTGCACCGACCGATCCCCCTCCTCACCAGGTCCGCGCCGCCGCCGCTTCGCAGCGGCGCGGGCCTGACCTCCCAGCACTGGAGCGCACATGAAAGACGCACACCCGAACCCGTTCGGCGCCAAGCTCTCCCGGCGCAACCTCGGCCTCCTCGCGGGGATCGGCGCCGGTACCGCCGCCGGCGGGTTCCTCGGCGCGGGCGCCGCGAACGCGGCGTTCACCCCCGGCACCTGGTACGTCCTGCAGTCCCGCCTCTCCGGCCACGTGCTGGACCTCGGCGCCTCGACCGCCGACGGGGCCAGGCTCTTCCAGCAGGCCCGCACCGACGCCGCCCAGCAGCAGTTCCGCTTCGTCGACGCCGGCGGCGGCTACTACAAGATCCAGGCCCGCCATTCCAGCAAGGTCCTCGACGTCTACGCCAAGTCCACCGCCAACGGCGCCGACATCGTCCAGTGGACCGACAACGGCGGCGCCAACCAGCAGTGGCAGATCCTCGACGACGGCACCTACCTGCGGTTCGTCAACCGCCACTCGGGCAAGGCCCTCGACGTCTACGAGCGGTCCACCGCCGCGGGCGCGCGCATCGCCCAGTACGACTCCAACGGCGGCACGAACCAGCAGTTCAGGGCCCTCCCAGTCGGCACCGCACCGGAAGGCAACCCCACGATCTTCATCGCCTCCGACTCCACCGCCCAGACCTACAACTCCTCGTCGTACCCGATGAGCGGCTGGGGCCAGAAGCTCGGCGCGTACTTCGACGCGAACACGACCATCGCCAACCACGCCATCGGCGGGCGCTCCTCACGCTCGTTCATCGAGCAGGGCCGCCTGACGACGATCCTCAACGCGATCAAGCCCGGCGACTACCTGTTCGTCCAGTTCGGACACAACGACGCGAGCACCGGCAATCCCGAGCGGTACACCTCGCCCGCCGATTACAAGATGTACCTCCGCGACCACTACATGGCCGGAGCGACCGCCAGGGGCGCGACCCCGGTGCTGCTCACGCCGGTCAACCGCCTCGACTACAACTCGTCCACCGGCCGGTTCAACGAGTCGTTCGCGACCTACGCCGCCAAGGTCCACGAGCTGGTGAACGAGACCGGCGTCGCCCGGATCGACCTGGGGGCGCGCTCGCGCACCTACCTCAACTCGATCGGCTACGACCGGGCCCGCTGGGAGGTCTTCATGCACCTGCGGTCCGGCCAGTACCCGAACTACCCGAACGGCCTGGCCGACTCGACGCACTTCCAGGACAACGGCGCGAACCAGATGGCGCGCCTGGTCGCCGAGGGCGCCAAGGCGCTCCCGCTGCCGATCGCGGGCCACGTGCGGTAACCGCTCCACGGGTGCGCGCGGCGACCGCCGCCGAGGGCGTCGCGCGCACCCGCCCCCCACCTTCTCTGAGACATCGACATGTATTGACTTTTCGGCGGCCACTCGGTACCGTCCCCTTCTAGAAATCGCTTGCCAGGCAACCGTCCTCGGAATTGAAACGATTCATCTCCGTATGCCCGGTGAGCCCCCTCCTCCTCACGACGGAAGTGAACATGACTCCTCCTCCAGCCCGATGGCGGCGCGCCCTCGCGGTCGTCGCCGCCGCGGCCACCGCGGTCGCGGGCGTCGTCGCCGCCGGTTCGCCCTCCCAGGCCCAGGACGACGGCATCACCGTCTACCTCGCCTCCGACTCCACCGTCCAGACCTACGACCCCTACTGGGCGCCGCAGGCCGGCTGGGGCCAGGCGATCGACCGCTACTTCGACGAGAACGTCCAGATCGCCAACCACGCGATCGGCGGGCGCTCCTCGCGCTCGTTCATCGAGCAGGGCCGCCTCGACGCGATCCTGGACGAGATACAGCCGGGCGACTACCTGTTCGTCCAGTTCGGACACAACGACGCGACCGCCTCGGTCCCTGAGCGGTACACCTCACCCGACGACTACAAGATGTACCTGCGCGACCACTACATCGCGGGCGCGATCGAGAAGGGCGCCGTCCCGGTGCTCGTCACCCCGGTCTCGCGCCGCAGCTTCAACGCCGAGACCGGCCAGTTCAACGTCTCCTTCGGCGACTACGTGAACAAGGTCCACGAGCTCCACGAGGAGACCGGCGTCGCCGTGGTCGACCTCTCGGCCTCCTCGCGCGCCTACCTCAACGAGATCGGCCCCGAGGAAGCGAAGTCGGTGTTCCTGCACGTCCCGGCCGGGGTCTACCCGAACCGGCCGAACGGCACCGCCGACGACACGCACTTCCAGGAGTACGGCGCCATCCAGATGGCCCGCCTGGTCGCCGAGGAGACCGCCACGCTCGACCTCCCGCTCGCGGAGCACGTCGTGGACGTCGCGCCTCCCGCGAGCACGCCCGCCGCGCCGACCGGCCTCAAGGCGGCCACCGTCGCGAACGCGAGCGTGACCCTCAACTGGGACACCGCCGACGACGCCGACATCTACCGCGTCTTCGTGCGCGAACCCGGCGCGGACTGGCGCCTCGGCGCGACCGCCACGGTCGGCGTCGGCCGCGTCTCCGGGCTCAAGGAGGACACGGCCTACGAGTTCGCCGTCGCGGGCGTCAACGGCAAGGGCGAGGGCGACAAGTCCTCCGCGCTCGCCGTCACGACCGCCACCGCCGGGTTCAAGTACGACTTCGGCCCCGCCTCGCAGACCGTCGCGTCCGGGTACACCGAGGTCAACCGCGGCACCGCCTACACCGCTGAGCAGGGCTACGGCTTCATCACCGACATGGCGAGCGCGATCGACCGCGACCGCGGCGTCGCCACCGACCCGCTCGGCTCCGACTTCGTGGCCTGGTTCGGCGGCTCGTACGAGTTCGCCGTCGATGTGGCGGACGGCCTCTACACCGCCCGCGTCATCACCGGCGACTACGTGGGCTCGGCCCGCTCGAACGTGAAGTTCGAGGGCGTCGACTACGGCGCGGCCAACGCCGCTTCGCGGGCGATCCTCTCCAAGGACTTCGAGGGCATCACCGTCGAGGACGGGCAGCTCAACCTCACGATCTCCGGCCAGACCGGCCACCTCAACGGCCTGGAGCTCACCCGCATCGGGGACGTGCCCGGCAGCGGCGGGGAAGGCCCCGACGAGCCGTGCACCGAGTGCGCCGAGCACATCGAGAGCCTCGACCGGGCCCCGGTCGCCGTCGGCGTCGAGGGCGGGAACTTCCTGAGCTGGCGCAGCCTCGCGCTGGACCCCGAGGGCCTGGCGTTCAACGTGTACCGCGACGGCCGGCTCATCACGCCGGAGCCGACGCAGCTGACCAACCTCACCGACCAGGGCGGCACCGCGAACGCGACCTACTGGATCGCCACGGTGTCCGAAGGCGTCGAGACCGGTTACACCAAGGCCTTCGAGGTCTGGGACGACCAGTACATCGACATCGACATGGACCGCCCCGAAGGCGGCACCACCCCGGACGGCGTCGCCTACACGTACGCGCCGAACGACGCCACGGTCGCGGACCTGAACGGCGACGGCGTCTACGAGATCATCCAGAAGTGGGACCCGTCGAACGCGAAGGACAACTCCCGCAGCGGCTACACCGGGAACGTCTACGTCGACGCGTACACGCTCAGCGGTGAGCGCCTGTGGCGCATCGACCTCGGCAAGAACATCCGGGCCGGGGCGCACTACACGCAGCTCGTCGCCTACGACCTCGACTCCGACGGCAAGGCCGAAGTGGCCCTCAAGACCGCCGACGGCACCGTCGACGGCGAAGGGACCGTGATCGGCGACGCCGCCGCGGACCACCGCGGCACCGACGGCCGCATCCTCAAGGGCCCGGAGTTCCTCACGGTCTTCAACGGCCAGACCGGCGCGGCGATGGAGACCGCCGACTGGGCGCCCGCGCGCGGCGACATCTGCTCGTGGGGCGACTGCTACGGCAACCGCGGCGACCGGCTCATGCTCGCCGTGGCCTACCTCGACGGCGTGCACCCTTCCCTGATCACCAACCGCGGCATCTACGCCAAGAGCGAGGTCACCGCCTGGAACTGGGACGGCGACAACCTGCCGCAGCTGTGGACCTTCAGCTCCGACAAGTGGGGCGGGAAGTACGCGGGCCAGGGCAACCACCAGCTGTCCGTCGCCGATGTGGACGCGGACGGGCGCGACGAGATCGTGTTCGGCGCGATGACCATCGACGACGACGGGACGCCGCTGTACTCGACGGGCCTGGGCCACGGCGACGCGCTGCACGTCTCGGACTTCGACCCGTCCAACGAGGGCCTGGAGATCTTCAGCCCCTTCGAGTGCATGAGCTGCTCGGGCAACCGGGCCGGCGCGTTCCGCGACGCGGACACCGCCGAAGTGCTCTGGTCGATCCCGGGCACCCGGGACACCGGCCGCGGCACGTGCGGCGACATCGACCCGAACTACGCGGGCGCGGAGTGCTGGGCCGTGAGCACCACGGGCGCATGGAACTCGCGCGAAGGCGCGCTCCACGCGGCCGACGGCACGCTGATCGGCACCAGCATCCCGTCGGCGAACTCGATGGTCTGGTGGGACGGCGACCTCGGCCGCGAGATCTTCGACCACGAGTTCAACGAGCCCGACTACGTCCCGGTGTACCCGTACATCGCCGAATGGGACTACGAGGCGGGCGCGCAGGAGGAGATCTTCACCCCCGAGGGCGTGCACACCAGCAACGGCACCAAGGGGAACGCGGCGCTCACCGGCGACGTGCTCGGGGACTGGCGCGAGGAGGTGATCCTGCGCAAGGAGTCGAACGACGGCGTGCGCCTGTTCACCACCACGATCGCCTCGGACCACGCGCTGCCGACGCTGATGAACGACCCGCAGTACCGCCTCGCCGTGTCGTGGCAGAACGTGTCGTACAACCAGCCGCCGTGGCCGAGCTTCTTCCTCGGCTACGACATGGCCGCGCCCGAGTGGGAGGCAGTGGTGTCCGGCCCGGTCCGCGACAGCGCCGCGGCGCCGTATGCGGCGGCGTCCTGCAAGGTCGACTACCGCGTGGTGTCCGACTGGGGCGACGGCTTCGTCGTCCAGGTCAAGGTCACCAATATCGGGGACGCCCCGATCGAGGAGTTCGACCTGGCCTGGAAGTCCGGCGGCGTCACCGCGGTCGAGCACGACTGGGGCGGCACCATCGCCATCGAGGGCGACGCCATGGCGGCCGACCCGGCGTTCTGGAACTTCCCCCTGAAGCCGGGCCAGACCAGGCAGATGGGGTACCAGGGCACCGGCGACCCGCACGACCCGGGCATGTTCCTCATGAACGGCCAGGTCTGCGCCACCGCATAACCGCATAGCAGCGATCACGGCCCGGGCGCGATGCGCCCGGGCCGTCACTCTTTCGTCTCCGGTTTGTGGAGGCGGCCGGTCTCGTAGGGGATCGCGGTGCGCTCGTAGAGGTCGATGGCCTTGCCGCGCAAGGAGGTCGCCGTCCAGGAGGCGGCCAGGAGCATCATGACGTTGAACAGGTAGAGGAAGACGAGGAGGCCGACGGCGGTGGTCACGGCCTGGTAGGCCGGGCGGTCGGAGACGTGCAGGACGTAGATGCGGCCCACGGTCTTCAGGAGCTCCATGCCGATCGAGACCGCCACCGAGGCCCACACGACCCGCCGCAGCGGCATGACCACGCGCGGGAGGGCCTGGAGCAGGACCATCGCCAGCAGGGCGTTCGCGATGAGGCCCACCAGGACCGAGACGCCGCGGACCACGAGCGCGAGGTTCCCGGTGGCCTCGTCGAGGTCGAACCAGGCGAGCACCCATTCGGCGCCGGCGGTCGCGCCGATCGTGATGAGCAGCAGCGTCGAGATGCCGATGAGGATGAGGAAGTCGATCGCCCACCGCAGGAACGGGTTCCCCGGCTGCGCGTCGAGCCCCCAGATGAGCCGGATCGCGGCCCGCACCGACTGCACCCAGGCGACCCCGGCGACGACGAGCGCGACGGCGGCGAAGATCGTGACCGACTGGCGGGAGTCCTCCAGGACCCCGATGTCGATCACCGGCAGGTTCGTCGAGAGCCACTCCTCTACGGACTGGTAGATCTCGGGGGAGTTGAGCAGGTACCCGAAGATCGCCAGCGCCAGCAGCGACAGCGAGAACGCCGCGAAGAACGCGTAGTAGGAGATCGCCGCGGCCAGCTGCCCGCCGTGGACCTCGCCGTACCGCTCGCCGGCGCGCCACGAGTGGTCCACCAGGTTGGACCGCTGCCGAGCCCCGAGGAGGACGCGGTCCCACCAGGCCCCCAAGTCAGGGAACTTCACGTCCCGATTCTGCCAAAGCCCGGCTCGTTGCGGCGGCCGACGCGTCAGTCGCGGATGACCCAGGCGTCCGGGTCTTCGAGGAGCTTGGTGACGGAGGTGGGGAGGTCGTCGTTGGCGACGGCGGCGAGGGTGACCGATTCGAGGATGTTGCGCTCGGAGACGCGCAGGGCGATCCACACGTTCGTCATGGCGGTCGCGGTGCCGCTGTAGGGGACCGCCTCGGGGCGTTCGCCGCGGACGCCGACGAGCGGGCCGTCGACGGCGCGGATGACGTCGGCGAGGCTGATGTCGGTGCCGGGGCGCGCGAGCTGGTGGCCGCCTTCGGATCCGCGCTTGGAGGTGGCGATGCCGCCGCGGCGCAGCTGGAGCAGGATCGACTCGAGGAACTTGCGGGGGATGCCCTGGTCTTCGGCGATCTGCTCGGCGGAGACCCACCGCTCGCCGTACCCGGCCAGGGCCACGGCGGCCCGCAGTGCGTAGTCGACGCGGGCGGACAGGCGCATGGGGACTCCTTCGTACTCAGAGGCGAGCGGCGGTTCCGACTCTATCTCCCGCAGGCGGTGCGGCCGGTGGCCGATGCTCGGTCTGTGAGGCCCCCGGTGCCGCTGCGGTCAGTCAATCGTCGATGAGCAGCCGCAGGTAGGCGGCGGTTTCGGCGGCGGCGAGGTCGGCGTCGCCGGCGATGATGGCCTCGATGGCGCGCGAGTGGTCTATGTGCGGCTCTTCGGCGAGGTTGGGGCCGAGTCCGGCGCGCACGGTCTCGCGCAGCGATTCGGCGAGTTCGGAGTACAGCTCGGCGAGGAGCTTGTTGTGGCTGGCCTCGGCGACGGCCTGGTGGAGGGCGATGTCGGCGGCCACGAAGGACTCGGTGTCGTTGACCTCGTGCGTGGCTTCGCGTTCGGAGAGGAGGATGCGCAGCCGGGTGATGTCGGCTTCGTCGCGGCGGTGGGCGGCGAGGCGGGCGGCCTCGACTTCGAGGCCGCGGCGGACCTCCATGGCGTCGGAGGCGGGGCTGGCGGCGATGCGGCGGCGCACGGCGGCGGTGACCTCGCTGCGGCCGACGACGAAGGTGCCGGCGCCTTGGCGGATCTCGAGGAGGCCGGCGTGGGCGAGGGCCCGGACGCCTTCGCGGATGGTGTTGCGGCCGACGCCGAGGAGTTCTGCGAGTTCGCTCTCGGTGGGGATGCGCGAGCCGAGGCCCCATTCGCCGTCGCTGATCTGCTGGCGCAGCTGCTCGATCACCTGATCGACGAGGGCGGACTTGCGTGTCGACTGCAGTGCCACTGACGGACCTGACCTCTCCGGAGCGTCCATGGCCGGCGGGGGCCCGCCATGGGAGGGTGCGTGTTTCCCAACACTAGAAGGATTAAAGCAGACAGCCGTCGCGATACCGTTGACAGGCCGTCAATTCATCCTACGAATTGACTCCATCATATCCCGGCAGCTCAGAGCGCACCAGTGAGTGCGCAAGGCGGCCGGAGAGCGGTTACCACCCCACCGGACCACCGCCAGCCTCCCGCACCCGGAAGGAGCCGTCCGCGTGACGACGACCGACGCGCCCGCGACCGATGCCGCACACCCCGCCCCCACCCCGCACGCCGAGATCGGCGACCCCCCGATCCCGCCGAATCAGGCCGTGGCAGTGGCGAGCTGGCTCCTGGTCGCCGGCGTCGTCCTCGCCGCGTTCAACTTCCGCACCGCCGTCACCAGCGTCGGCGCGATCCTCGCCGAACTGCGCACCGGCCTCGGCATGTCCGAGACCACGGCCGGACTCCTCACCACCCTCCCGGTCCTCGCCTTCGCCGGCCTCGGCGCCCTCGCCCCGCGCCTCGCCCGCCGCTACGGCCCCCGCGCCCTGCTCACCGGCGCACTGCTGTGCATGAGCATCGGCATGATCGCCCGCGCCTGGGCCCCGAACGCCGCGCTCTTCCTCCTCTTCAGCCTCCTCGCGCTCGCCGCCGGCGCCGTCGGCAACGTCGCGGTGCCCGTGATCGTCAAGCGCTACTTCCCGAACCGCATCGGGCTCATGACCACCGCCTACTCCACGATGCTCGCGGTCGGCACCGCCGTCGCCGCCGCCACCACCGCCCCGATCGACCACCTCACCGGCGACTGGCGGATCGCGCTGGCGGTCTGGGCGCTGCCGGCGCTCATCGCGATCGTGCCGTGGCTGCTGTGGCGGCCCGCGCCCGCCGCGCCCGGGACCGCGCCGATGGGCCGCCTCCACGGCGTCCGCCGCTCGCGCCTGGCCTGGACGATGCTCCTGCTCTTCGGCTGCCAGTCGGCCATCGCGTACATCCTCATGGGCTGGACGACCACGATCCTGGTCGCCGACGGCATGTCGGCCGCCGCTGCCGGATCGATGCTGGGCCTGCTCACGATCGTGCAGATCCCCGTCTCGGTGGTCGTTCCGATCCTCACCGTCCGCTGGGGCCCGCGCCCGGTCTTCTTCATCCTCATGAGCTGCTACCCGCCCGCGATCGCGGGCCTGTGGATCGACGGCGGCGGGCCGCTCACCTGGTTGTGGATGGCGCTCTTCGGCATCGGCACCTCGGTGTTCCCGATGATCCTGACCCTCTTCGGCCTCCGGGCCCGCACGCCTGCGGGAACAAGCGCCCTGTCCTCGTTCGCCCAGTCCGGCGGCTACCTCATCGCCGGGGTCGGTCCGCTGGCCGTGGGCTGGGTGTACGGCCTCACCGGTTCGTGGTCCGTCCCGTTCGGCTTCGTCGCCGCGCTCACCGTGGTCCTCTTCTGCGCCGGCCTCTACGTGATCCGCGAGCGCTACATTGAGGACGAGCTCGCTCCCATTCTGTGAATAGGGGACGAAACCGCCGAAACGGGCGGCCCCGCAAAGCAGGCCGAAGCTTCCTCGTGACACGATAGTGCCGTGGACCACACTGACGTGGAATCGGGGAGGCGAACGTGACCAACGAGGTGCTGTGGCTGCCGCGGCCTGACGCGGTGGAGACGACGAACATCGGGCGGTTCGGCCAGTGGCTGTCCCGCCGGGAGGAGCGCGACCTCACCGGTTATCCGGCCCTCTGGCAGTACTCCGTCGAGCACCTGCGCCCGTTCTGGGGCGCGGTCTGGGAGTACTTCGGCCTCGGCGAGCAGGTCCCCGAGCACCGGGTCCTCGCCGACGAGACCATGCCGGACACCGTGTGGTTCCCGGACCAGACCTTCAACTACGCCCGCGCGGTGCTCACCGCGCCCGGCGTGGACGAGGACGACGTGCTCGTGCGCGCCTACTCCGACACCCGCGATCCCCTCGAGTGGACCCTCGGCGACCTGCGCGAGGCCGTGGCCCGCGCCCGCGCCGGGCTCGTCGCCCACGGCGTGCACCGCGGCGACCGCGTCGCCGCCTGGATGCCGAACATCCCCGAGACCTACGCGCTCATGCTCGCCACGGCGAGCCTCGGCGCGGTCTTCTCCAGCTGCGCCCCCGAGTTCGGGGCCAAGGCCGTGCTCGACCGCTTCGCGCAGATCGAGCCGAAGGTCCTCGTCGCCGTCGACGGCTACAAGTACGGGCCCAAGACCATCGACCGCACCGCCGACCTGCGCCGCGTCGTGCGCGGCCTCGAAGGGCTCGGCTCGGTCGTCACGCTCCCGTACATCGGCGCGGGGGAGGTCGAGGGCGAGACCTGGGACCGCTTCTGCGCGTACGACGAAGGGGTCGCGTTCGAGCCGCTGACCTTCGACCACCCGCTGTACATCCTGTACTCCTCGGGCACCACGGGCCTGCCGAAGGCGATCGTGCACTCCCACGGCGGCATGGCGATCGAGCACGCGAAGATGCACTCGCTGCACCACGACCTGGGCGTGGGCGACCGGTTCTTCTGGTACTCCACCACCGGCTGGATGATGTGGAACTACCTGATGTCCGCGCCGATCGTGGGCGCGGGGATCGTCATGTTCGACGGGGCGCCGGACCCGGCCGGGATGTGGCGCCT
Source organism: Glycomyces sp. NPDC021274 (assembly GCF_040641195.1). NCBI lineage: Bacteria > Bacillati > Actinomycetota > Actinomycetes > Glycomycetales > Glycomycetaceae > Glycomyces > Glycomyces sp. NPDC021274. The sequence continues at coordinate 130,397 of NZ_JBFADC010000012.1, forward strand.
CGCCGAGCAGTCCGGCACCACCTACTTCGGCACGAGCGCGCCGTTCCTCATGGCCTGCCGCTCGCGCGGCATCAAGCCCATGGACGAGGCCGACCTCTCGCTGATCCGCGGCATCGGCTCCACGGGCGCCCCGCTCCCCGCGGTGGGCTTCGACTACGTGTACGAGTCCATCAGCGAGACCGCGCAGCTCCAGTCCCTCTCGGGCGGCACCGACCTGTGCACGGGGTTCATCGGCGGCGCGCCAACCGTCCCGGTCTGGCGCGGCGAGCTCTCGTGCCGCTGCCTCGGCGCCGACGTGCAGTCCTTCGACCCCGAGGGCCGTCCCGGGATCGGACGCGAAGGCGAGCTCGTGATCGCCTCCCCGATGCCATCGATGCCGGTGGGGCTGTGGGGCGACCCCCTCAAGCACCGCTACCGCGACACCTACCTCACCGACTTCCCCGGGATCTGGCGCCACGGCGACTGGATCACCATCACCGATCGCGGGTCGGCGGTGATCTCGGGCCGCAGCGACGCCACGCTCAACCGCGGCGGCGTGCGCATGGGCACGGCCGAGTTCTACGCGGTCGTCGAGGCGATCGACGGGGTGGCCGACTCCCTGGTCGTGCACCTGGACGACCCGGGCCAGGACCGGCTCCTGCTCTACATCTCCTGCAGCGAGGGCTACGAGCTCGACGACGAGCTGCGGCGGCGCATCAACGCCGCCCTGCGCGAGCAGCTCTCGCCCCGCCACCTCCCCGACGAGGTGCGCCAGGTGCCCTCGATCCCGCGCACGCTCAGCGGCAAGAAGGTCGAGGTCCCGGTGAAGAAGATCCTCAAGGGCGTGCCACCCGAGGAGGCGATCGCCCGCGACGCCCTCGCGAACCCCGACGCCCTCAAGGCCTTCATGCGCCCATGATCGAAACCTGAGTGACAAGGGACGTTCAATAACCCGATTTCCTTACGCGGCAAGGGAATTCAGTGAGGTGTGTGCCCGATCGCAGGTATCCGGCCGCTACTATGCAACGCGTCGCCCCGGTAGGTTTCCCCCGTAGCCGCCGGGGCGGCGCTATGCCTCCCGCCGGAGCCCGCCTCGGCCCCCGCCGCGGGCGCCTGTGCTCCAATAGGCGGCGTGACTGACCAGACCGGCCCCGCCGAGCCCGACCCCCTGCAGGACAGCGCCGCTGAGGACCAGAGCCCCGACGCGGTCGGCGTGGGCCCCTGGGAGGGCCCGCTCCCCGCCGGCGAGCGGTACGACCCGGACCTGCTGCGCCTGGGCGACCGCCGCAACGTCGTCGACGAGTACCGGTACTGGACCCGCGAAGCGATCGTGGCCGACCTGGACGAGCGCCGCCACGACTTCCACGTGGCCATCGAGAACTGGCAGCACGACTTCAACATCGGCACCGTCGTGCGCAACGCCAACGCGTTCCTCGCCGCCACGGTCCACATCGTCGGCAAGCGCCGCTGGAACCGTCGCGGTGCGATGGTCACGGACCGCTACCAGCACGTCGAGCACCACGCCACCGTCGAGGAGTTCATCGCCTGGGCCGCCGCCGAGGACCTGGCGGTCGTGGGCATCGACAACCTGCCCGGCTCCGTCCCGATCGAGACGACCCCGCTGCCGCGCCGCGCCGTCCTCGTCTTCGGCCAGGAGGGTCCCGGCCTGTCCGAGCCGGTGCGCGAGGTCTGCTCGATGGTCTGCTCGATCACCCAGTTCGGCTCGACCCGCTCCATCAACGCCGGCGTCGCCAGCGGCATCGCCATGCACGCCTGGGTGAGGGAACACGTGTTCGGGCAGCGCCCGACTGATAGCAGGGCCGGGCAGCGCCCGACCGGATAGCAGGGCCGGGCAGCGCCCGACCGGATAGCAAGGCCGGCCATGCGGGTCTGATAGCGCGGCCGGGTGCTTTCCACGTCCTGAGAGGCGATCGTCAGGAATCCGACCGCTCCGGGGTCACCGAATGTCGCACCCGGGTGGCACTCTGGAATGGAGCACCTTCGTGCTCGGAGCTCCGATGGCGACGAAGCCCCAGGGCTCCACGTGACCGCGCCACTCCTCGTTGGGGCCGTTCGTGAACGGCTCGTGTCGGATACCTGACGCTTCCATGGGGTTGAGGGGTCCGATACGCCTACATTGAGGCAATGGCAGGTTACTTGGGGTAAGCTCCCGGTGGTACAAGCGAATAGGTTGAATCCGCTGGTAGATGGGCGGAGTCGGGCGAAAGTGGAACCATCGCGTTACGCTGATCCCGGCATCGGGCCGCTCGGTTCACACCGTTGGGGCCCAGACAAAACTGAAAGCCGAGTCATGCTCGTACGGTAGACTCGTGCCAGCCTGCGCCAGACGAACGATCGGCCAGGACCCTTGACGGGAGGGGTGAGGAAGTTGAAGAAGTTTCTGACTTGGGGCGGAGTCGCGTTCCTGGTGTTCTTTGTGGCCTTCAGGCCAGGTGAAGCCAGTGACGTGGTCGGGAACCTCGCAAGCGGAATCCTCGATGCCGCAAACGGTTTCGCGGCGTTCTTCACGAACCTCGTGACCTGATAGCGACGGCACTATGACCGAATCCGGTGCAGGCGGCTCGGGGGACAACAAGGACACCGAGCCGCTGGAACCCCCCAGTCCCCGCGCCCCCGCAGACAGTCCCGCCCCGGGCGCGGCCACCCCCACGCGCGAATTCAGCTTCCCTCCGGGAACCGCCGGATCAGCGCCGGCGACCGCCGCCAGCGACATCGACGGCGTCCGCTTCGACGACGGACTCAACAGCGGACTGAGCGGCGGCCTCCTCGGCGGCGTGCGCGCCCCGTCCGTGCCCGACGTCCCCTCCCCGATCTCCGCCCGCTACCTCTTCCCGACCGAGAAGTACCGCGGCGAATGGCGCCGGCACTGGGTGCACCTCATGCCCTGGTACGTCGTGGGCACGCTCGCGACCTTCATCATGGGCCTCATCTCGGGCATGCTCACCAAGTCGGGCGTCGACAACACCGCGCTCACGGTCACCGTGCTCGTCTGGCTGCTCATCCTCGGCTTCGTGGGCTGGAAGATCCTCGACTGGTACATGGACCGCTTCATCCTCACCAACAAGCGGATCATGCTCATCCAAGGGGTCATCACCCGCTCGGTCGCCATGATGCCGCTCGGCCGCGTCACCGACATGAAGTACTCCCAGACGCCCATGGGCCGCATGCTCAACTACGGCGAGTTCATCATCGAGTCCGCCGGCCAGGACCAGGCGCTGCGCAACGTGCCGCACCTGCCGAACCCCAACGAGCTCTACCTCCAGATGTGCGAGGAGATGTACGAGCCCGAGGCCGTCGACGAGCGCGAGGCCGAACCCGAAGAGGACCTCATCCCCGAAGAGGAGCCGACGCCGAAGGCCGCAGGGGCCTGACCGCGCCGCCCGCTCCGTTCACCGTCCGCACACCCGCCGACACTGTCGGCGGGTGTGGTTCGTCCAGGTCATGACGCACATCGCCGCATCCGATGCCGGGACCCACCGGCTTGCACCTACTTCGTATACTCAGTTTGTATCCGACCCTCGGTTGCCAGGAACACCCATCTCTTGGCAGAATTCCGGCCTACGGGGCAACCGTCCGCCGAGGGTAAGTCGTCTGTTCTTCGACCCCCCCAGGGAGACTCGTGAGCGAGACCAAATCGTCCCAGGACGAGGAGTTCCGCGAGTACGTGGCGGCACGCTCCGCCGCGCTGCACCGAGCGGCGTATCTCCTCACGGGGAACTGGGCAACAGCGGAGGACCTGGTGCAGACGACCTTGACGAAGACCTACCTGGCGTGGAGCCGGATCAGGACTACTGATTCGGTCGACGCCTATGCCCGCCGCATCCTCTACAACACCAACGCCTCCTGGTGGCGCAAGCGGTCCAACCGCGAGAAGCCCACCGAGGTGTTCGAGGACAAGGTCGACCACTCCCGCGACTTCACCGAGCACTCGGCGGTGCGCGACGCCATGTGGCGCCACATCGCCGTCCTCCCCAAGCGCCAGCGCGCGGTCCTCGTCCTGCGCTACTACGAGAACCGCACCGACCAGCAGATCGCCGACATCCTCGGCATCTCCGTCGGCACCGTCAAGAGCCAGGCCTCGCGCGCGCTCGCGGGCATGCGCAAACGACTCGGCACGCCCTCGGCTGCACTCGGCCTGGCGATGGAACCGAGGAAAGCGGCATGAGCGAGGACATCGAGGCCCTCCTGCGCAGCGGGCTGGCCGAACGGGCCCACGCCGTGCCCGACTTCGACGACCCCGGGCTGGCCGACCTCGCCATCGCCGGCGCGGGCCGCCTGCGCCGCCGCAGGCGCGCTGCCGCCGCCGCGAGCGGCGCTGGCCTGCTCGTGCTCGGCGCCGCTGTCGTGTGGAACCCGGTGATCGGACTCCACGACGACGGCAAGGGCGACATGAGCGCCGCCGACACCAGCACTGTCGAGGTGCAGAACGAACTCGGCATGGAATTCTTCGTCGAGGACGCGGACGGCGGATACAGCGTGCTCACCGAGGACGGCGGCTCCCTCCCGTTCGACGCGGAGGAGCCGTACCAGTACGTCTACCGGCTTACCACCCAGTACATGCTGGAGTCGGAGGCCAACGTGTGGACGCTCGGCCTCGACGGCGACTCGCTCACCTCTGCGGAGAAGCCCTCGCCGGAGACCACCACCAAGGTCAACAGCGCCGGCGACCGCTACGCGCTGGTCACGCCGAACGAGGATTACAGCGAGGAGGAGTACTCGCTGGTCGACGTCTCCCTCCACGCGGCGACCGAGGCCGTCGAGTTCACGACCAGCTATGACATCGCCCTTGAGGACTGGAACGACAGCACGGCCGTGTTCACGGCGGATCTGCATCCGACGACCGGCGGGGAACCCAGTACGCCTTATCTCAACAGCGAGTTCAACTACGGCTTGGAGACGGTGAGCGCCGCCGGTTTCGAGGCCGCGGTCCTGGTCGACCTGACCGACCCGAGCAATGTCTGCATCTCCGATCTCGACGCGGCCGGCACTGCGGACGAAAGAGAGCAGTGCGGTCCCCTCGCCGACGACGAGATCCAGGAGTCGCTCTCCGCTGCAGCCGGCGAGGAGGGCGCCGAGGACGCGGCCGCCATCGCCGAAGGCGTGGTCGCGAAGCATCAGCCTGACACCATGTCCGCCGCCGACGTGGAGGTGGACATGGGGGAGTTCCAGGAGCGGTACGAGAAGGCGACGGAGTACTGGACCGATCCGGCCGGGCGCTGGGTGGTCTGGGCCAACCGCGGTGACGAGACCTGGCTGCTCATCGACATGACCGGAGACGAACCGGTGGTGTCCGAACTCGATCCTCCCGACGGTGCCCTGATGCCCGTCGTGAGCTACACCTAACACGCCTGCGCGAACGCGGGTCTGTGACCTGGCGGACTTGACATACTCGCAGCGTGGAATATTTGCTGACGGTCATGGTGACGCTCTTCGTCATCATGGACCCGCCGGGGATCGTGCCGATCTACCTGGCCCTGACCGGGACCATGGATCGGCGCGAACGCAACCGGGCCGCGCTCCAGGCGACGCTCCTGTCCCTGGGCGTGATCTCGCTGTTCGCGCTGCTCGGCCAGCAGATCATCAGCTACCTCCACATCGACCTCGAGGCGTTGCAGGGCGCGGGCGGGCTGCTGCTGCTCCTCGTCAGCCTCCAGCTGCTCACCGGCAAGGCCGACGAGCCCTCGGACGCGGCCACCTCGAATATCGCGCTCGTGCCGCTGGGTACACCGCTGCTGGCCGGCCCGGGCGCGATCGTCGCGGTGATCCTGTTCGTGCAGCAGGCGCCGTCCCGTGCGGACTACCTGTGGATCGCGCTGGCGATCGTGGTCATCCACATCTCGATCTACCTGGTCATGCGGTTCTCGGGCTTCCTGGTGAAGATCCTGCGGCGCGGCGGCATCGAGGTGCTGACGCGGATCGCGGGCGTGCTGCTGGCCGCGATCGCGGTGCAGCTCATCGCCGATGCCGTGATGGGCTACGTCGAACTCTTCGAAAGTTCTGCTGGGGCTTCCGGTTGGTGATCACTTTAGGGTTCAATAAACCCTATGACGACAATTCTCGATCTCCCGCTGCATCCGCTGGTGGTGCACGCGCCGATCATCCTGGTCGGGCTGCTCGTGCTCGGCGGCCTCGCCTACCTCCTCATTCCGCCGCTGCGCCAGCGCATCGGCTGGGCCGTGGCGGCCCTGGTGCTGATCGCGCCCGCGTCGGTGTTCGGCGGCATCGTCACCGGGCGCCAGCTCGCCGACTACAACCAGCCGGACGGCTGGAGCGAGGCGGTCTCGCAGCACCACGACTACGCGTTCTGGCTCTTGTGGACACTCGTGGCGCTGGTCCCGGTGTGGTTCCTCTTCGCCGGCCTCGACCGGGGCCGCCGCGCGGCCCGCGCCCGCAACGGCGCGGCTCCCGCGGCCGCCGAGGACGGCGAGACGGCTCCGGCGAGTGCCTCCGACCCCGCGGCGACGGGACGCAGGGTCGTCATGTTCATCTTCGGTCTGGTGGCCCTGGCGCTGCTGGTGCTGGCGGCCTGGTGGCTGTTCAAGGCCGGGCACGCCGGCGCGGAGATGACCTGGGGCGGCCTGGTCCGGTAGGAAGCGCAGTCCGGTAGGCAGCACAGTTTCGATAGGCAGCGGAGCCCGGTAGGACGAGGCGCAGGGTTCAAACGTCGGCCCCGGTCGGGCATCAGCCCGGCCGGGGCCGCTTTGCGCGGTCAGCCGGCGAGGAGGCCGATGATGAGCACGGTGAACATGAGCACCACGGTGACGAGGGTGATCCAGTGGGTCACGAGCCGGGCGCGCTGTTCGGCCGCGTCGATGGCGGCGTAGTCCTGGTGCGGCAGCCGCCGGGGCTCGCTCGGCAGCGCCACGGACTCGACCCGCCAGCCTGGCGGCGGCGGCACGTTGACGGGCGGGCCGTCGTACTCGTTGCGGTCGCTCATGCGGGAAGCCTAACGCCGAAGCGCCGCAGCGGCCTCGGGGTCGCCGGAGGCGAACGGGGCGAGGGCGGTTCGGCGGGCACGAGCGGGAACCGGCCCCCGGGGTCGGGTGTGTCGGGATATCGCGTCCCCCGAATCAACGATGGCGCAGGGGTACGACAGTCCAGCGTGGTACGACGGTCCCGCGTGGCTGGGCGGCCAACGGGGTCGGGTGTCGGCGCGGAGCGCCCCCCGTTCAACGATGGCGCAGAGGTACGACGAGACGGCTCGGGCCGGTGTCCCTCGATCGAGGGACACCGG
>NZ_JBFADC010000013.1:0-133427 GCF_040641195.1 Glycomyces sp. NPDC021274
GGGAACGGCCGCATCGCCCGGTTCCATATGGAACCGGGCGATGCGGCCGTTCCCCCTAAGCTTTGCGTCGCCCACTACGCCGGGAACCACCTCGCTCAGAGGCCCCGTGTTTCCGCAGTTGCCGTGGCGCTGCTGAGGGCCGCGCCAGCCGTTAATCGAGGTGATTGTCGCCCCTCTCAGTCTTGCACGGATCTCCTTTACCGGGAGCTTCTCAGTCTCGTGGAGGTCAAGAATTTCGCGCGGGACGGCGACATTCGCAAACCGCGCCGGTCGGGACGACTCGCAGCTTCGTCGCCGAAGCCGAGATTCCCTACGAGCCCGGAACCATCGAGGCCGTCGCGTTTCAAGACGGCCAAGAGGTCGGCCCGACCAAGATCGTCACTGGCGAACACGCCTCCCGCATCCAGGTGCGAGGTATCCGACAGGCGAAGTTCATCGGCGACAAGAGTCAACGCCAATGCGGGAAGTACATTCCGAATTGCGAGTGCGAACAAGAGTCAAGTCTCACTTCTGCAACGACTCCTCAATGTGGTCTGGTAATCGAGCCCAAGGCGGGGAAACCTCGATGAGATGCGGGCCGGCTGGACTGGTTCGTCCTGCCGACCCGCATGACCGCGCTGAGGTCAGACGCCACTGCTGGTTGGTGCCTCCTTAGGCAGATCGATTGGAGGAGAACGGATCGGCGAGTGCCGCTAGCGAAGGGTCCAGCGTTGGTTGGCGCCACCGTTGCAGGTCCAAAGAATGATCGGGGTCCCGTTGGCGGTGGCGGCGTTGTTCGCGTCCAGGCACAGGCCGTTGCGGAGGTTGGTGATGGTGCCGTTGGCGTTCACGTTCCAACGCTGGTTGGTGCCGCCGTTGCAGTCCCAGATGATCGCCTTGGTGCCGGCGGTCGTGCCGTTGGCCTCGGCGTCGAGGCACTTGTTGCCGTAGACGCGCAGCTCACCGCTGCTGGTGCGGGTCCAGGACTGGTTCGACCAGCCCGAGCAGTCCCACAGCTGGGCCTGCGTGCCGTTCACCGTCGAGGAGTTCGGGACGTCGAGGCACCTGCCCGAGGCGGCGCCGACGATCTGGCTGCCGGTCGGCGTCGGTGTGGACTGATCGAGTCCGAAGAAGCGAATGGTCTCGGCCGCTTGGTGCGGCAGGTTGTGTCCGGTGTTCCGCATGCTGATGGCCTCGACCGGTGCTTGACCGCCGGTGCCGCCGTAGCGGGTGCGGGTCCAGTTCGACTGGGGCGCATCCGTGTAGTCGGCGACCTGGTCGGTGCCGTTGACGTTGGTCCACTGGTCGATCTGCTCTTGGAAGTTCGGGTAGCGGAGCACGTCGTCGTTGACGCCGTGCCAGATCTGCATGCGCGGCCAGGGGCCTGAGTAGCCGGGGTTGGCGTTCCGGACCGCGTCGCCCCACTGCTGCGGTGTGCGGTTGATCGTGCCGTTCGCGCAGTTGGTGTTCCATTCCGTGCTTCCCGCGAAGCAGGTGAAGGGCACACCGGCGTAGGCCGATCCCGCCTTGAAGACCTCGGGATAGACCCCGAGGAGGACGTTGGTCATCATCGCGCCTGAGGAGATGCCGCTCGCGTAGATCCGGTTCGGGTCGGCGCCGTACCGCGACAGCGCGTAGTCGACCATGGACTTGATGCTGGCCGAGTCGCCGCCGGTACCGTTGAGCGAGCCCTGCGAGGCGACGTCGAAACACTTGCTGGCGCGGGTGACGGAGGGGTAGACGACGATGTAGCCGTGTTGGTTGGCGAGCTCGTCGAACTGAGTCCCGTTGTAGAAGTCGGTCGCCGACCCGGTGCACCAGTGGACGCCGACGAGGATCGCCGGGTTCGGTTTCACGTTGTCGGGCACGTAGACGTACATCTGGAGATTGCCGGGGTTGCTCCCGAAGTTCGTGATCTGGGTGAGTTGCGCGGCCCTGGCGGGGCTGGGATTGAGGAAGACGGCGAGCGCCGACGCGATGATGAGGGCGACCGTCAGGAACGCGGCCGCACTGCGGCGCAGGTGGATGATCGTTGGCACGGAGTTGTCCTTTGTGAGTGCGGACATGGGCCGAGGTGCCGGACACGCTTCCGGCACCTCGGAGCTATTGGTGGGCGATGCCGGAACTAGGTGAGGGTCCAGCGTTGGTTGGTGCCGCCGTTGCAGGTCCAGAGGATGATGCGGGTGCCGTTGGCGGTGCCGCGGCTGTCGGCGTCGAGGCATTTGCCGTTCGCGTTGTTGGTGATGGTGCCGTTCGAGTTGACGGTCCATTTCTGGTTGCTGCCGCCGTGGCAGTCCCAGAGGACGGCTCGGGTGCCGTCGGCGGTTCCTGCGCCTTCGGCGTCCAGGCATTTGCCGTTGACGCGCAGCTCATTGGCGGCGGTACGGGTCCAGGCCTGGCCGGTTCGCTGGGCGGAGCAGTCCCACAGCTGCGCCTGCGTTCCGTTCGTGGAGGCCGCGACATCGACGCACCGGCTCGACGCCGCACCCACGATCTGGTCGCCGTCCCCGGGCTGGGTCGGGCCGCCGGGGTCGAAACCGCACGTGTTGCTGTAGCTGGCGACGCCGGTGTTGTCGGCCAGGCCCGGGCACATGAACTGGGTGTAGCGGGTGTCGTTGTCGATCCAGATCTTCAGCCACGGGATGACCCGTCGCGTGACCTCCGAGTTGCCCCAGGTCGGGAAGCCGTGACCACCGCGGGTGAGCGAGACGTACGCGGCCTCGGTAGAGGCGGGCTTGGAGTTGTACAGGTTGGTGATCGACGAGTGCGTGACCGTACCGTCGTCGCGGGCGCCCATGAGCAGGGTGGGCACCGAGACGCTCGACATGTTCTGCGAGAACGACGCCGGAGCGAACGGGACCGCCGCCTGGAGGCTCGGCCGGCGCATCGCGGCGTTGACCGCGCCGCCCCCGCCCATCGAGTGCCCCATGACCCCGAGCCGGGTCGGGTCGACCCGGTCCTTGACAGGGCTCTGCTGCGTCAGGTAGTCCAAGGCGGCGAGAAGCTGCGTGCCGCGCGCGTCGTCCCAGTCGTTAGGGCTGTTGGTGTCGATGCCGATGACCACGAACCCGAACGAGGCGAGCCAGTGGCCCATCCAGGCGCCTTCGGCGGCCCAGGACGCGGTGTAGCCGGGGACGACCGCGACGGCGCCGAACGTGCCCTGACTCGTGTCGGTCGGGTGGTAGATCTTCCCGCCCTTGAAGCCGTGACCGCCGCCGACCGTGAGCTCGGCGGTGGCGAACGTACCCCGCTGCGCCGCAACGCTCTGGACCGTGGGGGCCGGACCGCGCTCGTACGGATTCTGCTGCGCTGACGCCGGCTGGGCGATGACCAGGCTGGTCATCATGGCGGCGACCGCCGTCAAGATGACCAGCGCGAGCCGCTTCGGCCCTGACCGGTTGAGAACTGGACTGCTCATCGATTCCTCCTCTAGAGACAGACGCGACGAAGCTGCTGTCCGTGCGCTCCTACATGAATGTTTCGACATACATCAATACGATGTTCAGGATAGGCGGGCTCGATGCTTCAGGACAAGAGGCCGGGCGGGAAATTTTATCGATCGAGTGCCGCGAGTCGGCCGCAACGCACCATCGGCCCCAACTTCCGGGCGAGCAACGTGAGGCAATATGACCGAATCATCCGCTATGCGCGCAAAATTCGGGCGGTATGGAGTGGTTGCGCTTGCGGGCGAACGCAGTTATGCTCTGCAAATCCCTATATCGATATAGGTCGATTCATCGTGGCGGATCGGCCAGTGCCGGACAGGCTCTTGTCGCCGTACCCAGCGCACACCTCTGGCCACAGGATTAGAACGATTCAACCTCTTCCGAGTGCGCGGTGACGGGCGGCACCAGGCATCCAGCGCGCGTGGCACCGCGCACTCGGAAGATCGATAACCCGACTAGCACGGAGTGAACATGCACATGCCAACCTCTCGACGGGCGAGACGCCTGCGAGCATCCGCTGCGGCGGTGACGGGTCTTGTCGCCGCCGCAGCGGCGACGTTGATGGCGGTTAACGGCGCGAACGCCGCCACCACCCGTTACGAAGCCGAGAGCGCTCCGGCGACCTGCAACGGCACCATCGATACGAACCACGCCGGCTACTCCGGCAGCGGCTTCTGCAACTCGAACAACGCCGTTGGCGCCGCTAACCAGTTCACGGTGAATGCCCCGAGCGCGGGCACAGCGACGCTCGCGATCCGGTACGCCCACGGCGGCACCGACACCCGATCGGCCGACATCGTCGTCAACGGGACGACGGTGCACGCGGCGAGTGCGTTCGCCGCGACCGGCGCTTGGACGACCTGGTCGACCAAGACCGTCACCATCCCGGTCAACGCCGGGAGCAACACCGTCCGACTCGCAGCCTCCACCGCCGCGGGCCTGGCGAACATCGACTACGTCGAGGTCACCGACGGTGACCCGCCCCAGCAGGGCGACGGCCGCTACGAGGTCGAGGAGCTCACACGGGGCGTGACCGTGGTGCCCTCGGGCAGCGGTAGGCTCGTGTCCTGGCGGCTGCTGGGCACCGACCCGTCCAATGTGGCCTTCAACGTCTACCGCGACGGCACCAAGCTCAACGGCTCACCGCTGACCGGGGCGAGCAACTACCTGGACACCGGCGGGTCCGCCTCCTCGCAGTACACGGTGCGGTCCATCGTGAACGGCACCGAAGGCACCGCCTCGGGCACCGAGGTCACGCTCAACTCCAGCGGCTACTACGACGTCCCGATCCAGCGCCCCGCCAGCGGCACCACTCCCTCGGGCGAGTCGTTCTCCTACTCGGCCGGCGACCTCAGCACCGGCGACCTGGACGGTGACGGCGATTACGAGATGATCGTCAAGTGGGACCCGAGCAATCTCAAGGACAACTCGCACGCCGGCTACACGGGCAACACGATCATCGACGCCTACAAGCTCGACGGCACTCGGATGTGGCGCATCGACCTGGGCCGCAACATCCGCTCCGGCGCGCACTACACGCAGTACCAGGTATTCGACTACGACGGCGACGGCAAGGCCGAGATCGCCATGAAGACCGCCGACGCCACCCGCGACGGTGTCGGCACGGTCATCGGCAACGGGAACGCGGACCACCGAAACGGCTCGGGCTACGTCCTGGCAGGCCCGGAGTTCCTGACGATCTTCAACGGGCAGACCGGCGCGGCGATGGACACGATCAACTACAACCCGCCGCGCGGGAACGTCGGCTCTTGGGGCGACACGTACGGCAACCGGGTCGACCGGTTCCTCGCCGGGACGGCCTACCTCGACGGAGAAACGCCGTCGATGATCTTCGCCCGCGGCTACTACACCCGCTCGGTCATCTGGGCCGTCGACTGGAACGGCACCGACCTGACCTCCCGCTGGACGTTCGACTCGAACACCGCCGGTTCGCAGTACACCGGCCAAGGAGCGCACAGCCTCTCCATCGCCGACATGAACGGCGACGGGAACCAGGACGTCGTCTACGGCGCCATGGCGATCGGCTCCAACGGACAGGCGCTCTACAACACCCGCCACGGCCACGGCGACGCACAACACGTGACCGACCACGTGCCCAGCCGGGCCGGCCAAGAGTCGTTCATGGTCCACGAGTCGGGCAGCGCCCCGTCCTCCAGCCTGAACGCCTCCAACGGGCAGATCCTGTTCCAGACCAGTCCGAGCGGCGACAACGGCCGCGGCGTCGGCGCGAACATCCTCGCCTCGAACCCCGGGTCCGAGTACTGGTCGGCGAACGTCGGGGGGCTGCTCAACGCCTCCGGCCAGAACATCGGGTCGAAGCCCGGCTCGATGAACTTCCTGTCCTGGTGGGACGGCGACGGTGAGCGTGAGCTGCTTGACGGCACGTCCATCACCAACTACCCGTCCGGGACGTCGCTCTCCGGGTCAGGCGTGTCCTCGAACAATGGCACCAAGTCCACCCCGGGCCTGTCCGCCGACCTGTTCGGCGACTGGCGCGAGGAAGTCGTCTGGAAGACGACCGACAGCTCCCGGCTGCGGATCTACTCGACGCCGCACCAGACGAACCTGCGCATCCCGACACTGATGCACGACATCCAGTACCGGGTCGCCGTCGCCTGGCAAAACACCGCGTACAACCAGCCGCCTCACCCGAGCTTCTACATCGGCAGCGACAAGACCAGCTACGCCTGGCCCGACGTCCACACTCCGTAATTCTCGCGTGCTCCAGGTACCTGTGCCGGGAGTCAGGGGCATGCGGCAGAGCGAGGCGGACCTTCGTGGTCCGCCTCGCCTGTCACTTCCACCGCGTGTACTGCCACGGCGGTAGCAACCCGAAATGGACCGTGAACGCCAACGGCTCGATTACGAATACCCAGTCGGGCAAGTGCCTGGAGGCCGACCAGTCGGGGCATGGCCAACAGCACCGGGATCATCCTGTGGTCCTGCAACGACGGCACCAATCAAGGCTGGGCCGTCAACTAGAGCTCCGCCCCTGAACCGCTGACAACCCGATCCGAAGCACCGGCGACGCCGGCGCCTCGGATCAGTTTTGGCGGTCTCGAAGGAGGCAGAGGGGGATTTCGTGATTCGGAACGACAGGCTGAGGGCCGTGGTCACTGGTCCCCGCGGTGATCGGGGAGGTCTATTGAGGTTCGATATACCCGATACGGAGGCAATCGGTTTCGTGGCCGGACTTCAGGGGCCGCACCGGCTCAAGGTGGTGCCGAGAACGCAGAGTGCGGAGGCCCGGTGAAGCGCGGCAAGGTCACCATGAGCGACGTCGCGCGCCTCGCCGGCGTGTCGCCCATGACGGTCTCCAACGTCGTCAACAAGCGCGTCAACGTGAGCGATGAGGCCAAGGCACGCGTCCTGGAGGCCATTCGCGCCTCCGGCTACCAGATCAACCTCTCGGCCCGTGCCCTGCGTTCCGGGCGCAGCAGGGTCATCGGATTCGCCGTCCCCCAGCTCGACAACCCTTACTACGGGATGCTCGCCGGCCTCCTGAGCGAGCAGGCGCATGAGCGCGGCTACCGCATCGCGGTCGAGCAGACCCGCGGCATCGCCGAGGGCGAGGCCACGGCGATCGCCCAGTCGCAGGTACTCCACCTGGACGGCCTGATCATGGCGGCGGTCGAGTTCGACCCGCTCGTACCCCCGATACCCTCCCAGGGATACCCGATCGTGCTGCTCGGCGAGCAGGACCTGGGCGGCAGGTACGACCACATCATGATGCCGAACGAGGCCGGCACCGCCGCGGCCACCGAGCACCTGATCGACCAAGGTTGCCGACGCATCGCGGTCGTCACCGACGCCGAGTTCAACCGGCTCACCATGATCACGCGGCGCTACAACGGCTACCGCAACGCGCTGGAGGACCGTGGGCTCCAGGTCGATCCCGACCTTCGGCTCATCCTCGAGGCGTTCTCCCGGGAGAGCGCCCGCAGCACCGGGCGCCGGATCGCCGAGTCGGACCTGGGCATCGACGCCGTGGTCGCGTTCACCGACACCGTTGCGATGGGGATCATGCGGGGCCTGCTCGACCGCGGTGTCCGAGTGCCCGACGACATGCGCGTCATCGGCTTCGACGACATTCCCGAATCCCCGGTCCTCACCCCTTCGCTGTCCACTGTCAGTCCCGATCATCGGTGGACGGCGGCAAAGGCCCTGGACCTCATCATCTCGCGCATCGACGAACTCGAGATCCCTCCCCGCCAGCACACCGCCCCGTTCGAGGTGGTCGCGCGGGAGTCCACCGCGTGAGCAACGGGAATCGGGCCGGAGGGCATCCGCCCGGCCCCTACTCCCGTGCGGCCGAGAGCAATGAACAGGCCATCGACCGTACCGCTTCTTCCGTGTTAGCGACGGTCAAATCGTGCTCGTTGAGGCCTGCACGGCAATTGCGGCCGTGCTGGTTACGTTGCGGTGAGGGCCTCAACCAGGCGACGGCAGCGGAGCGGGTCCTCGGTCAGGCCGACGTCCAAGCCCCACAGCCAGTAGTCGATCGCGCGGACGATCGCCCAGCCGCGGGCTTTGCCGGCGTCCAACTCGGCGGCGCCGACAATGGTGTCGAGCAAGGTGCGCACGCCTGCCGGGCCGACGGCCTCGTCGAGCCTCGTCCACATCAACTCCGGTACCGAGTGCTCGGGGTCGCCGGAGACGGCCTTGGGGTCGACCGCCAGCCAAGGCTGACGATGACCGGCGAGCACGTTGCCGTAGTGGAGATCCGCGTGCGCGAGCAGGGATCCGGTGCCGGTCCCGAGGTCGCGCGCCAGGTCCGCGGCCAGGTCCGTCCACCGCCGGGGGACCGGTCGGCCGAGGCGCTCGTTGCGCGTGTGCAACGGTGTCGGCTACATACGCCGCGATCTCGCTCAGGGGACGGATGCCCTCCGGAGCGGAGATCGCCAGCTGCCGTACCAGGCCGCCGGCGATTTCGGCCGCAGCCAGAAGCGGCAGATTGCGGAGACTTCGCCGGGATTCCAACCGCTCCAGGAGCAGCGCCCCGGCATCGTCGTCGGCGTCGAAGAGCCGCACGGCGCCGTCGCCGTTCCAGGCCCGCAGCGCCGCGGCCTCGTCGACCGTCGAATGTTCCTGCCATCCGATCTTGAGGACGAGTGCTGCTCCGTCCCGGCGCACCGGAAAGACGACGCCGAGCTCGCCGTGCATCGCGGGCTCGGTGGTCGGCTCAAGTCGCCAACGGTCGCACAGTTCGGCCACGAGCGCGGGCAGCCCTTCGATCCACCGGCGGCCCGGCTCGCCACTGAGCCGGATCCGTTCCTCGGCGAAGGCCCGGGGTACCTCGATCACGGGCCACACATTACCGACGGCGTGCGGGAAGCCGCAATCTCGAATTCCCTCGCCGCCCGTGGACGGCACGGTTGCTGAGCAAGATGCTGTAGATGACCCTGGGGTGGCGCCGATCGGCGCCATCCCAGGCGGACTTACTACTTATGGAACGAGTTCCCGAGTCGATTCCGTTCCGAGGCTGGAACGACCAGGTTCGGATGCCGAGTCACGTGGACCTTCCCAGCTAGAAGTGTGAGGTCCAAGTCCCACTCGAATTGCAGCCGCCAACGAAAGCGTTCGTCGGCGCTGTGGAGGGCGAGACGGACTTCGTAGTCGTTCCAGGCGTTGATTGCCCGCAGCTGCCCGACGACCATCGACAGCTCACCCAGGACCGCCGCCCGACCAGCGTGCTGAACGCGGTGGCAGTCAGGGCACAACGCGACGAGTCGAGCGAGTCGCTGCACCGCCAAGTCCGCATGGACTTCGAAGTGCCAGAGCTCGTGGCAGTCAGGGCGGCGGGGCTTTCCGGACTCGGGGTCATATCCCGGCTGCCCGCAGACTTCACAGAGGTTCCCCGCGTTGTCGCAGACAGGGATGCGCAGTGCGTCCCACTGGCTCTTGGGCAGGATGCCTCGGAGGTTCGAGCCCCAGACGTTCTCCGGCAACATGTCCGGGTAGAGAAGACCGGGGCCGATTGGGAGTGCATCGATCATCGGTGCCGAGGGCCGAGCCGCGATGTCCTGATGTGGTTGGGAATCTCGCGTTCTTGACCTGGAACGGTGGGCCAGCATGCGGAACCATTTCATGCGGCAACTGCCCCTCCGTTGCTCCCGCCGAGTCGCTTGGTTAGCTCAGCCTGAAGCGCCGACATCTGAGCGAGCAGCTCCTCGTTCGACATCAGGCCCGACCGAACGCGGCTGTTGCGATCTGTCGGCTCGGACGGCGCTTCCCGTCGTTGTTGCTGGCGCACCTTTTCGAGGGCGGCGAGTGCGGTCTCATCGGCGTTCGCGACGGTGTGCAGGTATCTCTCGGTCGTCGTGATGCTGCCGTGGCCAAGGCGTTCCTTCACGACCATGAGATCCGCGCCGCCGTTCAGCAGCCAAGACGCATGGGCATGCCGTAGCAAGTGCATCCGGATGTCGACCTTGATTCCCGCTGTTTTCAAGGCGGGCTTGATGATCTGTTCCCTGAACCAGCGGTTGGGAATGTGGCCGTCGGTGTCCCAAGTACGAAGCTTGCGAGGACTGTCCTTGCCGTTGGCGCGGCGCTTTCGGCGGTAGGCCGCCATCGCTTCTTTGCAATGGGCGCAACGGCAGCGCCCGGCCGTGTAGGCGCTCATCGTGCCGTGCGCGAAGGTCTGACCACGGCGATTTCGTTTGGTGCGGCCCGAGGGCTCACCGAGGGAGATCTTGGCGTTGCTGGAGGAGCGCAGTGTCTGGGGTTGGTACCAGAACAGGAGGTCATCCTTTTTCAGGTTGTTGGCCTCGATATGGGCGTCGATTTTCTCGGCGAGCTGCCCGGCGACCTTGATGAGGCGGTATTCGCCGTCTTTGGGGTAGTCCTTGACGAAGAATCGCTTGCCCTCAGGATGGAATTCCGGCCTGACCTGGACGACGGCGCGGCAGACCGTGAACGCCTGGTGTTCGGAGTCCCAGTCCGACACGCGAAGCTCAGTGAGCTCACCCCATCGCATTCCGGTTTCGATCGCCGTCTCCACCACCAGCTTCGACATGGCGTCCGGGAGTGCCTCATAGAAGACGTCGAACTGAGCGGGAGTAATGATGGTGAGCGGCTTCCTTGGAACCGGGTCGGTCTTGACGAGAAGGCACGGGTTCTCGGCGAGGTACCGATCGTTGACCGCGCTGCCGAGGATCGAGCTAAGTAGCTGCTTGAGGCGCTTCCTGGTCGTGGCGGAGACGCCATGGCTCTTGAGCTCGGAGAGCCATTCCTTGATGTCGGTGGTGTAGATGTCGAGCATCGGCCTGTCGCCGAAGAAGGCCATGAGGTGCGCGTAGAGCTGATACGTGTAGACCTCGCGGGTCTTGACTTCAACCGACAGGTGGGGGAGCCAGGTCTTCTCGACGTACTCCCTGAAGAGTGTCCGGCCGCGGACGAGGACGTCGCCCTTGCCGGCCTGGACCTTCTTCTCGGCTTCCTTCCAGGCGTCGTCGGCCGCGTCCTCGGAGTCGAAGGTTCCGGCAGATCGCGCGATGCCGTGGCGGTCGAGGAACATCGCGGTCCAGCGCTCGTCGCCGAATCTGTTCGTCTTCTTGTTGCAGTAGCCCATGGGGGAGCTCCGGTTCTCGCTTGTTTTTCGCTTGTCAGACCATTCGTGATCGACAAGGACCCAGGGGTACGCACAGGTACGTTGAAACGCTGTGTTTTCCCTGGTCAAGAACCAGTTTTCAGTTGGACTTCCTGCTCGCCTAGGGTCGTCGCAATTACGACAGGACCGGGCTCATAACCTGGAGGTCGGTGGTTCAAATCCGCCTCCCGCTACTGGATGAAAAACCCGGTTTCCTCGAAAGAGGGAGCCGGGTTTTTCTTATGCCCTTGGTCGCATCGAGTCGTGGGTGATTCCCATTCAGGTGCGGTTGTCGCCGGTGGCGAGGGCCCAGATGACTATGGTGTCGAGGGCGATGACCGCTATCGACCAGGCGGGCTCTATCGGCAGCCATAGGAAGTTGGCGATGAGCGAGGTCGACGCCAGGATGAGGCCGAGCAGGCGGGCGGTGGCGTTGCCGGTGAAGAGGGCGATGCCGACGGCGATGGCGAAGGCGCCGACGATGAGGTGGACCCAGCCCCATGCGGCGATGCTGAACTCGAACGCGTAGCCGGCCGGGGCGGTGAAGTATCCGCCTCGGGCGATCGCCGCGATGCCGGTGAACGCCTGCCAGCCGCCGCCCACGAGCAGCATGATCGCCGGAAAGATGTGGCGCTTCGCTGTGACCGCTGTGGTCGTCATGGCTCCCCCGATCTGCGTGTCCCGTACCGATCATGGACCCGCGAGGCTTCGGGCGGGCCCGACTCGGCGAATGTCCCGCCTGGACGGTGGGCGGAACGGGCGGATTCGGCGGCGCGTCTGCGCTTGCGCCGCTATCGTCTGGGCCATCCACGGCGCTGCGTCCGGACGGGAGGTCCACGGTGAACGACGACGCGAAGCCGGCGATGCCCCCGTGGCTCGACCTGGCGCTCACGGTCATCATGGCGCTGGCGGCCGTGGGCACTGCGTGGGCCGGGTTCCAGAGCGCGAAGTGGAGCGGCCTGCAGGCCATCTCGTTCGCTGAGGCCGGTGCTGCCCGGACCGAGTCGGCGAAGGCCTCCACCGACGCCGGGCAGGACCGCCTGACTGATCTGGTGGCGTTCACCTCCTGGATCGGGGCGCTGCAGGAGGAGATCATCGCCGGGACCTCGACGCGTCCCAGCGGCGACTACGAGCCGAATCCGGAGGAGGTCTCGGGGTTCCTCTATGAGCGGTTCCGGCCCGAGTTCAAGCCGGCTGTCGACGCCTGGGTCGCCACGCGGCCGATGGTGAACCCGGATGCGCCCGCGACGCCGTTCGAGATGCCGGAGTACCGCCTCGAATCGGAGGCGCTCGCGGCCGAGCTTGTCGAGCGGGCCGAGGCGGCGACCGCCGAGGCCCACGATGACAACCAGCGTTCGGACGACTATGTGTTCATGGCGGTGATCCTTGCGCTCGCCCTGTTCTTCGCCGGGGTGGCGGGGCGTTCGCGCACGGCGCGCTCGCAGCGCCTGCTCGCGGGAGCCGCCGTGGTCACGTTCATCGGGGCCGCGATCGTGCTGCTGGTGCTGCCGAAGACGTTCTGAGCCGTTCGCGGGAATCGCGCACTGCGGCGCGGCCCGGGCGGTAGCGTCCGTTCGAGGAGCGGCACAGGCTCCGCAATGGGAGGCAGGCATGGCAGTGAAGGCACCCGTCGACCTGGTGCTGGTCGAGTTCTCGGGCAACCGGTTCGACGGCCGGGTCCTCACCGAGCTCGAGCGGCTCTCCGCCGACGGCACCATCGAGGTCCTGGACGCGCTGCTGGTCAGCCGTGGCGCTGACGGCTCCATCGCGTGGCTCGAGGCGTCTACGGTGGATGACCGGCTCGCGTCGCTCGTGGGCGAGCCCGCCGGGTTCCTGAGCGCCGAGGACGCCGAGGCCCTCGCCGAGGAGCTGCAGCCAGACACCGCGATCGGCATGCTCGTGTTCCAGCACTCCTGGGCCGCGACCCTCGCCGACGCCGTGCAGGGCGTCGGCGGTCGCCTGCTCGACTGGGAACGCGTGCCCGCCGCAGCCGTCGCCGAACTCGCCGAGAACTAGGAGGCACCGCCATGATCCGACGTGTTGGACGGCCGGGCCTGCTCGGCACCATGGCCCGCACCGCCGTCATCACCGGCACCGCGGGCGCGGTCAACCGCTCCATGAACCGCGCCGCCCAGGGCCGCGCTCAGACGCAGGCCGACGCGGAGGCCTACCGCCAGCAGCAGGCCGCCCCCGCAGCGCCTACCGAGCCCGGAGGCGACGACGTGATCGCCAAGCTGAGCCAGCT
Source organism: Glycomyces sp. NPDC021274 (assembly GCF_040641195.1). Taxonomy (NCBI): domain Bacteria; kingdom Bacillati; phylum Actinomycetota; class Actinomycetes; order Glycomycetales; family Glycomycetaceae; genus Glycomyces; species Glycomyces sp. NPDC021274. The sequence continues at coordinate 13,280 of NZ_JBFADC010000013.1, forward strand.
CGGACAGCTGCACGCCTCCGGTGTGCTCACCGACGACGAGTTCGCCGCCGCCAAAGCGAAGCTGCTGGCCTGAACCGCGGGGTGGGCCATGCCGGACTCGAAGCGTTCTTGAGGCCCGCCGGTTCAGCGGGGCGGGGCCGTGGTGGCGCGGACGACGAGCTTGGCGTCGCATTCGGTCTCCCGGCCCGGGAGGGACCCGTTCTCCAAGCGCTCCACCGCGTTGCGCACTGCGTGCTCGGCGATGCCGGGGGCGTCCTGGCGGACCGTGGTGAGGTTGATGTGCGACAGGTGCGAGAGGTTGCCGTCGTCGTAGCCGACGATCGAGACGTCGCCGGGGACGTCCACGCCGCCGCTGCGCAGGGCGTGCATGAGGCCGATCGCGCAGCGGTCGTTCGCGGCCAGGACCGCCGTGGGGAGCTCGCCCTCGCTGAGGAGGAGCATCCCGGCGGCGATGCCGGCGTCCTCGTCCTGCGCGCCGGGGATCACGCGGATCTCGTCGGCGAGGCGGTGGCGGCGCATGGCGGCGCGGTAGGCGCTGCGGCGGTCGGCCGAGCCGGGGCCCTTGCCGCCGTCGATGTGCACGATGCGGCGGTGTCCGAGGTCGGCGAGGTGGTCGACGGCCTGGCGGACGCCTTTGGCCTCGGCGGTGTGGACGCTGTCGACGCCGGGGGTGGTGGCCTTGCGGCCGACGACGACGGTGGGGACGCTGCCGCCGAGCCGTTCGGTGGCGTGCGATTCGGGGTCGGAGACGAGGAGCACGAGCGCTTCGCAGCGGTGGCCGAGGAGCGCTCCCGTGGCCATGTGCTCGTCGCGGCCGGGCGCGACGGCGGAGAGCAGCACGTCGTAGCCGAGCTGCGCGGCGGCCGGGTAGATGGCCTTGACGACCTCGGCGTGGAAGGGCTGCTCGAGGTTCATGAGGACCCCGAGGGTGCGGCTGCGGCCGCGGGCGAGCATCTGGGCGGCGCTGTCGGGCCGGTAGCCGAGCTCTTCGGCGGCCTTGAGGACCCGCTCGCGGGTCGCCGCGCCCGCACCGGGGCGGTCGCGCAGGACGAGGGAGACGAGCGTGCGGGAGACGCCCGCCCGCGTGGCCACGTCGGCCATGGTGGCGCGTTGCGGGGCGCCTTTGGGGGCCGCCTCCTGCTGGGGCTCGAGCGCTTCGTCCAACGCCTCATCCTCTCGTGGCCTCGGTGGGCGCGAGGCCGGTGACCCGAGTTTATTTCCGTCTTGCCGGGCGGCTTGACGCGCGGGCCTGGAAGTGAGTATATTCCAAATCACTGTCGCGCGACAGTAACGCGCGACAGTGGAGCGCTCCAGATTTCAGAGGGAGGTGTGCACGTGGCCGCGACGCATGACGTCGTCACGATGGGCCGAGTCGGTGTCGACATCTACCCGCAGCAGATCGGCGTCGGCCTCGAGGACGTCGAGTCGTTCGCCAAGTTCCTGGGCGGGAGCCCCACGAACGTGGCCGTGGCCGCGGCGCGGTACGGGCGCACGGCCGGCGTGATCACCAAGACCGGCGCCGACCCCTTCGGCCGATTCGTGCGCAAGGCGCTCCGGGGGTACGGAGTGGATGATGCGCTGGTCGGGACCTCCGAGGGCTTGCCGACTCCGGTCACGTTCTGCGAGATCTTTCCCCCCGACGACTTCCCGCTCTACTTCTACCGGTTCCCGACCGCCCCTGACCTCGACATTCGTCCTGAGGAACTGGATTTCGACGCCATCCGGAACGCTGCCGTCTTCTGGGCCACGGTCACCGGCCTCTGCCAGGAGCCCTCGCGCTCGGCCACGCTCGCCGCGCTCGAAGCGAGAGGCGGACGCGGCATCACCGTGCTCGACCTCGACTACCGGCCGATGTTCTGGGACTCGCCCCAGGCTGCCCGCGACTGGGTGAAACTGGCCTTGCCGCACGTCACCGTCGCGGTCGGCAACCGCGAGGAGTGCGAAGTGGCCGTAGGCGCCCACGACACTCCCGCCGAAGCCGCCCAGGCGCTCCGCGCGGCCGGCGTCTCGCTCGCCGTCGTCAAGCAGGGCCCGAAAGGCGTGCTCGCCCTCGACGACAGCGGACAGGTGGAAGTGCCACCCGCACCCGTGACCGTGGTCAACGGCCTCGGCGCGGGCGACGCCTTCGGCGGCGCGCTCGTGCACGGCCTGCTCGCCGGCTGGGACACCGGGCGCATCATGCGCTTCGCCAACGCGGCGGGCGCGCTCGTCGCGGGCGCACTCGCCTGCTCCGACGCCATGCCGACCGAAGCCGAAGTGGAGCAGAAATTGCAGGAGGCAAGCGATGCGGCCTGACCGGCTCACCGAACTGGCCCGGACCCGGCTGACCGACCCGGGCGCGATCCGCAAGGCCGCCGACGTCCGCCCGCGGGCCACCGGGCCCCTCGGGCCCACCGGCAAGTGCTTCATCATCGCCGCCGACCACCCCGCCCGCGGCGCCCTCGCCACCGGCGGCGACCCGATGGCCATGGCCGACCGCGGCGACCTGCTCGACCGCCTGACCACCGCGCTCGAGAACCCCGGCTGCAACGGCGTGCTCGCCACCGCCGACATCCTCGAAGACCTCCTGCTGCTCGGGGCCCTCGACGGGAAGACCGTCTTCGGGTCGATGAACCGCGGCGGCCTCGCCGGGGCCGCGTTCGAGATCGACGACCGGTTCACCGGCATGAGCGCGAACGCGATCGCCCGCATGGGCTTCGACGGCGGCAAGATGCTCACCCGCATCGACTACGACGACGACCGCACCGCGCCCACCCTCGAAGCGACCGCCCGTGCAGTAGACGCGCTGGCCGAACAAGGGCTCATCGCGATGGTCGAACCGTTCATCTCCCGCCGCGAAGGCGGCAAGGTCGTGAACGACCTGACGACCGAAGGGGTCGTCACCTCGGTCGCGATCGCCTCCGGCCTCGGCTCGACCTCGGCGTACACCTGGCTGAAGCTGCCCACGGCACCGGACATGGCGCGCGTCGCCGCCGCCTCCACGCTGCCGATGGTCGTGCTCGGCGGCGAGGTCGCCGACCTCGCCGCGCAGCGCGAAAGCTGGGGCCGGTCCCTCGCACTGCCCAATGTGGTCGGACTGACCGTGGGCCGCTCCCTCCTGTACCCGGCCGACGGCGACGTCGCCGGGGCCGTCGAAGCGGTGGTGAGCCTCCTGTGAGCACCTACTTCCTGCCCGCCGGATCCACTGCGGACGGCGACTACGACACCGTCGTCACCCCGGAGACCGCCGGATGGACCTACTCCGGCCTGAAAGTGCTGGCGCTGCATCCTGGCGGCACCGCGACCTTCGCCACGGGCGACGCCGAAACGCTCGTCCTGCCGCTCTCCGGGAGCTGCACCGTCACCTGCGACGGCGAGACCTTCGCGGTCCAAGGCCGCCGGAACGTCTTCAGCCGCGTGACCGACTTCGTCTACGTCCCAAGGGATGCCGAAGTAACGGTCACCAGCGCGAGCGGCGGCCGGTTCGCCCTGCCGTCCGCGAGATGCGAGCGCCGCCTGCCCGTCCGCTACGGTCCGGCCGAGAACGTCCCGGTCGAGCTGCGCGGCTCCGGCCAGGCCTCGCGCCAGGTCAACAACTTCTGCACGCCGGAGACTTTCGCGGCCGACAAGCTCATCGCCTGCGAGGTCATCACCCCCGGCGGCAACTGGTCGTCCTATCCGCCGCACAAGCACGACGAGGCGAAGGGCACTGAGGCCGAACTCGAGGAGATCTACTACTTCGAGGTCAGCGACCCTGCAGGGATCGCCTGGCAGCGGGTCTACGGCACCCCCGAGCGGCCCATCGAAGTGAGCGAGGCGGTCCGCAGCGGCGATGTCGTCGTGATCCCGCACGGCTGGCACGGCCCCAGCGCCGCCGCCCCCGGTTACGACCTCTACTACCTCAACGTGATGGCCGGGCCCGGTGAGGACCGCGCCTGGCTCATCAGCGACGACCCCGCCCACGCCTGGGTCCGGTCCACTTGGGCCCCTGAGGATCTCGATCCTCGCCTGCCGATGTCCTCTGCCGTGGAGAAGGAGGGCGACGATGCCCGCTGAGACCGTGCCCGCCGCGACCGTGCGCCTCACGACCGCCCAAGCCCTCGTCCGGTTCCTCGCCGCCCAGTACTCCGAGCGCGACGGCGACGAGCAGCGCCTCATCCCGGGCGTGTGGGGGATCTTCGGCCACGGGAACGTCGCCGGGCTCGGGCAGGCGCTCCTCCAAGCGGCCCGGACCGGCGAGGCGGACCTGCCGTACTACCTGGCCCGGAACGAGCAGGCCATGGTCCACGCCGCCGCGGCCTACGCCAAGGTGAAGAACCGGCTCCAGGCCTTCGCGTGCACCGCCTCGACCGGCCCGGGCTCGACGAACATGATCACCGGCGCGGCGCTGGCGACCACCAACCGGCTTCCGGTACTGCTGCTGCCCTCCGACATGTTCGCCTCCCGGGCGGCCGACCCCGTGCTCCAGCAGCTCGAGGACACCCGCGCCGGGGACGTGTCCGTGAACGACGCGTTCCGGCCCGTCTCCAAGTACTTCGACCGCGTCAGCCGGCCCGAGCAGCTGATCCCGGCCGCGCTGGCGGCGATGCGAGTGCTCACCGATCCGGTCGAGACCGGCGCCGTGACCTTGTGCCTCCCGCAGGACGTGCAGGCCGAGGCCTTCGACTGGCCGCTCGAATTCTTCCGCAGGCGGGTATGGCGCGTCGGCCGGGTCGCGCCCGAACCGTCTGCTGTGGAGCGGGTCTCGGCACTGCTGCGCAGTGCCGAGAAACCGCTCATCGTCGCCGGCGGCGGCGTCGTCTACAGCGAGGCGGAGGCCGAGCTGCGGGCGTTCGCCGAAGCGACCGGGATACCCGTGGCGGACACCCACGCCGGCAAGGGCGCGATCCCGTGGGACCACCCGCAGGCCGTGGGCGGCCTCGGCTCCACCGGCACCTCCGCCGCGAACGCCCTTGCGGCCCAAGCGGACGTGGTGCTTGGCATCGGGACCCGCTACTCCGACTTCACGACCGCCTCGCACACCGTGTTCGGCGACCCGGACGTCACCTTCGCGAACCTCAACGTGGCCCGCCTCGACGCCGCCAAGCACGCGGCGGAGATGCTGCTCGCCGACGCCAAGACCGGTCTTGCCGCGCTCGCTCAGGCCCTCGAGGGCTGGAGCGTCCCCGACGAGTACCGCGCCGAGACGCTGCGCCTCGCCGACGAGTGGCGGGCCGAAGCGGACGCGTGCATGCACCTCGGCCACGGCCCGCTGCCCGCGCAGACCGAGGTCCTCGGGGCGCTCAACGAGGTCCTGGACGACTCGGACGTGGTGATCAACGCCGCCGGGTCGATGCCCGGCGACCTGCAGATGCTCTGGCGCGCACGCGATCCGAAGGCCTACCACGTCGAGTACGCGTTCTCGTGCATGGGCTATGAGATCGCCGCCGGGGTCGGCACGAAGATGGCCGCGCCCGAACGGGAAGTGGTCGTCCTCGTCGGCGACGGCTCCTACCTGATGCTGTCCTCCGAGATCGCCACCATGGTCGCCGAGGGGCTCAAGGTCATCATCGTGATCGTCCAGAACCACGGCTTCGCCTCGATCGGGGCGCTCTCCGAATCCCTAGGCTCCCAGCGCTTCGGCACCGCGTACCGCTACCGGGACGAGGCGTCGGGCCTCCTCGACGGCGACGTGCTCCCCGTCGACCTGGCCGCGAACGCCGCCAGCTTCGGCGCCGAGGTCATCACCGCCGACACCGTGGCCGGCTTCCGCGAGGCGATCCTCAAGGCCAAGGCCAACACCCGAACCACCGTGGTGCACGTCGAGACCGACCCCCACGGTCCCAATCCGCCCGGCTCGGCGTGGTGGGACGTGCCCGTGAGCGAAGTGTCCGCACTGGACTCCACGCAGGCCGCCCGAGCCGCCTACACCGCCAGCAAGCGCGACCAGCGCCACTACCTCTAAGGGGACCACCGCATGCAGACCATCGAGCACTGGATCGGCGGCAAGCCGACCGCCGGCGGGTCGGACCGCCTCGCGCCCGTGTGGAACCCCGCCACGGGCGCGCAGCAGGCGCAGGTGCGCCTCGCCAACGAGTCCGATGTGGACGCTGCCGTACGGTCCGCGAAGGCCGCGTTCGAGTCCTGGGGCCGGCAGTCGCTGTCCAACCGCTCCCGCGTGATGTTCCGCCTCCGCGACCTCGTCGAACGCCATGAGCGCGAACTCGCCGAGCTCATCGCCGCCGAGCACGGCAAGGTGATCGACGACGCGCGCGGCGAGATCGTGCGCGGCCGCGAGGTGATCGAGTTCGCCTGCGGCATCACCTCCGCGCTCAAGGGCGGCTTCTCGAACGACATCTCGCGCGGCGTCGACTCCTACGAGTTCCGCCAGCCCCTCGGCGTCTGCGCCGGCATCACCCCGTTCAACTTCCCGGTCATGGTCCCGATGTGGATGCACCCCATCGCGATCGCCACCGGCAACACGTTCGTCCTCAAACCCAGCGAGCGCGACCCCTCCGCGAGCCTGTTCATCGCGCAGCTCTACGCCGACGCCGGGCTCCCCGACGGCGTGTTCAACGTCGTCAACGGCGACAAGACCGCCGTGGACGCCCTCCTCGACCACGAGGACGTCGCCGCCATCTCCTTCGTGGGTTCCACCCCCATCGCCAAGTACATCCACGAACGCGCCCAGCAGAACGGGAAGCGCGTGCAGGCCCTCGGCGGCGCGAAGAACCACGCCGTCGTCATGCCCGACGCCAACCTGGACTGGGCCGCGTCGCAGCTCACCGCCGCCGCGTTCGGCTCGGCCGGGCAGCGCTGCATGGCCGTCTCCGTCGCGGTCGCCGTGGGCGACGCCGCCGACGAACTCGTGGGCCTCCTCAAGGAGAAGGCCGAGGCCATCGTCGTCGGCGCCGGGGACGACCCCGAAGCCGAGATGGGCCCGGTCGTCACCCAGGCCTCCTGCGAGCGCGTGCACGCCTACATCGAATCCGGTGTCGCCCAAGGCGCCGAGCCCGTGGTCGACGGCCGCGGCCTGCGCGTCGAAGGGCACCTCGGCGGGTTCTTCGTCGGCCCCAGCGTCCTCGACCGCGTCACCCCCGACATGGACGTCTACCGCGACGAGGTCTTCGGGCCGCTCCTCGCCGTCGTCCGCGTCGACACCCTCGAAGCCGCGATCGACCTCATCAACGCCAACCCGTACGGCAACGGCACCGCGATCTTCACCTTCGACGGGGGCGCGGTGCGCACCTTCGAGCGGGACGTCAGCGTCGGCATGATCGGCGTGAACGTCCCGATCCCGGTGCCCACCGCCCACTACTCGTTCGGCGGCTGGAAGGACTCCCTGTTCGGCTCCAGCCACATCCACGGCCACGAGGGCGTGCGCTTCTACACCCGCGCGAAAGTGGTGACCTCGCGCTGGCCCAAGCACACCGAGTCGCAGGCCGCGCAGCTCAACTTCCCGACCTCCAGCTGACCCGCAAAGGAGCACGTCACATGCCTGGAACGCAAGCCCTGAACCTCCGGCTCGGCTCGGCCCCCGACTCGTGGGGCGTGTGGTTCCCCGAGGACGAGCGGCAGCTGCCGTACGAGCGGTTCCTGGACGAGCTGGCGGGCGCCGGCTACGAATGGCTCGAGCTCGGCCCGTACGGGTACCTGCCGACGGACCCGGCGGTGCTGGCCGCAGAGCTCGGCGAGCGCGGCCTGAAGGTCTCCGGCGGCACTGTGTTCGGGAACCTGCACCGGCCCGAGCTCTTCGGCGAGACGCTCGACATCGTCGGGAAGGTGGCGAAGCTGACCGCCTCGCAAGGCGCGAAGCACGTGGTGCTCATCCCGCCGCTGTTCCGCGATGAGAAGACCGACGCGGTCAACGATGTGACCGAGTGGGACGCGGCGCAGTGGGCCACGGTGCACGCCAACGCGAACCGGCTCGGGAAGCAGATGTTCGAGGAGTACGGCGTCCAGATCGCGCTGCACCCGCACGCGGACTGCCAGATCATGACGCAGCCGCAGATCGAGACGTTCCTGGACGGCACCGACTCCGATGTGGTGTCGCTGTGCCTGGACACGGGCCATGTCGCGTACGGCGGCGGGGACAATGTGGACTTGATTCGCCGCTACGGCGAGCGGATCGGCTATGTGCACATCAAGCAGATGGACCCCGAGATCCTGCGGCAGGTGCGCGACGAGGGCCTGGGCTTCGGCGAGGCCGTCAAGCGCGGCGTGTGCGTCGAGCCGCCCGCGGGCGTGCCGAACCCGGCGGACATCGTCACCGCACTGTCTACACTCGACGCGGAGCTGTTCGTGATCGTCGAGCAGGACCTCTACCCGTGCGAGCCGGACGTCCCCTTCCCGATCGCGGTGCGCACCCGCGAGTACCTGGGCGCCTGCGGCCTCGGCGCCGGGCGCCGGCAGTCCTGAGATCGACGAGTGAGGTAGGCACACCATGAGCATCGGCATCGGCCTGATCGGCACCGGCTGGATCGGCGAGCAGCACGTGCACCGGCTCGCGCACATCGTGGCCGGGGCGCGCGTCGTCGCGGTCGCGGACATCGACCCCGCCTCGGCCGGGAAGGTCGCGGCCTCAGTGGGCGCGCGCGTGGTCGACACGGCCGAGCGGCTGATCGCCGACCCCGACGTGGAGGCGGTGGTCGTGGCCTCCTGGGGTCCGGCCCACGCCGAGCAGGTGCTGGCCTGCATCGCCGCCGGGAAGCCGGTGTTCTGCGAGAAGCCGCTCATCACCGAGACCGCCGACGGCCTGCGGATCCTCAAGGCCGAGCAGGCCGTTGGACGCCGCCTCGTGCAGGTCGGGTTCATGCGCCGCTACGACGCCGGGTACCGGCAGATGAAGCGGATCCTGGACGCCGGCGAGATCGGCGAGCCGCTGATGGCGCACTGCGTGCACCGCAACCCGAACGTGCGCGAGGCCTACACGACCGAGATGGCCGCCAAGGACACCGCGGTGCACGAGGTCGACGCGATGCGGTGGCTGCTCGGCGAGGAGTTCGCCACCGTGCAGACCATCCTGCCGCGCAAGACCACGAAGCGGTTCCCGCACCTGCAGGACCCGCAGATCTTCCTGTTCGAGACCGCCTCCGGTGCGCGCGTCGACGTCGAGGCGTTCGTGAACTGCCAGTACGGCTACGACATCCAGTGCGAGATCGTGGGCGAGGACGGCGCGGTGCGCCTGCCCGACCCGGCCGCGCCGGTGGTCCGCAAGGGCGCCAAGGCGGGTACCGAGGTCCTGCAGGAGTTCGGCGACCGCTTCGCCGACGCCTTCGACGTCGAGCTCCAGGACTGGGTCGACCACCTGCTCGCGGGCCGGGAGCCGACCGGACCGTCCTCATGGGACGGATTCGCGGCGACCGTGGTCGTGGACGCGGCAGTGCGCTCGCTGCACTCGGGCGAGATCGTCCCGATCGAACTGCCCGAGCGGCCCGACTTCTACGCGTAGATCACCGGACCGTCGACGCCGCCGAGCGACATTTGCTATGGTCAGGCGAGTCAAGGCCCCGGCCGGCAGGCCGGGGCCTTTCACGTGTCCGATGCCCTTGAAGGTTTGCAAGTCGATGCAGCAGTACGCGATGTTGATATCGCCCTCCGCCAACCGCGTGTACGCGCGCACCGCCGCCCGCATGGCGGCGAACGAGATCCGGGTCTTCAGCGCCCACGCGCTGGACGGTGCGATCGAGGACGTGGAGGAGGCCGCGTTCGGCGGCGTCCCGTACCTCACGTTCCGCTCCGATTCGCTGAGCGCCCGCGACCTGCGGCTGCTCGCGAACCTCTCCTCCCTGTTCGCCCTCTTCGCGGTGCGCGGGACGATGCTGGAGCCCATCGCGGTCGAACGGCTCGACCGCTACGACGACGACCTCATCACGATCCTCAAATACGTGGGCAAGACCAACGAGCAGTTCACGAAGCTGCTGCTCAACGTGACGGCCGCCGTCGCACTCGACCCGGACCGCCTCCTCTCCGGCGACGTCACGGTGCTCGACCCGATGTGCGGGCGCGGCACCAGCCTGAACCAGGCCGCGATGTACGGCTGGGACGCGTTCGGCGTGGAGGTCGACAAGCGCGACTTCGAGGCGTACAGCGCGTTCGTGCAGCGATGGCTGAAGGACAAGCGGCTCAAGCACCATGCGGTCCAGAGCCGGGTGAAGCGCGAGGGTCGCGGGGTCGGGCAGCGCACCCGGGTCGAGTTCGCGGCGACGAAGGAGCGCCACCGCGCGGGGGACCTGCAGGTGGTGGAGATCGTCAACGCGGACACGCTGCGCAGCGGCGAGGTCTTCCGCAAGGGCGCCTTCGACCTCATCGTGACGGACGCGCCGTACGGCGTGCAGCACGCCGCGGTGAAGGACACGCGGGCCCTCACGCGCAAGCCGACCGAGGTCCTGGAGGCGGCGATCCCGGTGTGGGCGGACCTGCTGCGCCGGGGCGGGGCGATGGGCCTGTCCTGGAACCTCTACACGACCGCCCGCGCCGACCTCGCCGCGATGCTCGAGGAAGCGGGCCTCGAAGTGATGGCCTCAGGCCCGTTCCACGATTTCGAGCACCGGGTCGACCAGGCCATCAACCGCGACCTGATCGTGGCCCGCAAGCCCTGACGGCGGGGACGGCATTCGGGTTCGCTGCCGTCGTTGCGGTCGCACTCGGGATCCCCGCCGAGGCTTGGGTCGTGGCCGCTGCGTTGGCTGCGGGCCGGGGTGGCTGGCGGTCAAAGCGGGCGGCGACGGAGAAGCGGGCAGCCTGGTTCGGGTGCGTTGCCGCCGTTGCGGTCGCACTGGGGACCCTGGCCAGGGTCGGGGTCGGGGCCGTTGTCGCGGCTGCGGCTGGAGTTGCGGGCCGGGTCGGCCGGTGGCGATGCCCGGTTCGCGGTGTCCTCGCGGGGTAGCGGTTCGGCCGGGCAGTGCCGTCGAGACGTGGCATGGCGATGGCCGGTCGGAGGCGGTTGGTCGTCGCAGCGATCGGTCCGCAGTCGCAGTGGCTTTCGCTGCGCCAGTCCTTGGGCATGGCCGTGTCTCTCATGGTCGTCTCACCTCCGCTCGTCATGTCGTAGCCCCGATCCTGCGAAGCGCCCACGCGCTGCGCCTCGCTTGGCGTGCTGGCCTCGGCCAGTTCACGCCATCCTGCCGGGGAGGGGCCTATGGCCCTCCGTGCCTTCGGGGGTGTGGTCGCCCCGGTGGCGGTTCGCCTCCTGGTGCTTGTCCTTGCCTGGGTGTCCGTCCTGGAGGCATGGCCTCGTGTGCGCATGGTGGCGCCGGGACGGGTGTGGTGGGGTCGCCATGGAACGCGTCGGCGCTGCCGGGGCCGGGTCCTTCATTGCCCGGTCGGGCAGGTACCGCGCACGCTGGCGGGTCTTGCTGGGGTTGAAGACGTCTCCGTGTGAGGCGCTTCCATCTGGTGAGGGTGATCCGGACCAGGGATCGTCCACCCAGTCACGGCCCATCGGGGGCGCGGACAGCTGCGGGCGATAGCACGAGGATGAGACCAGCACCCCGCTGACGGGGGTTCGGGTCTCGGCATACGCTGGTTTGCCGGATCGGCCAGAGGCTTGTCGTAGTCTGCTTGCACCTACTCGACACCTGTACGTATTCCATTTCCCTGTACGTACCTCAAGTATCCCCGAAGCGACCCCCGACCGTCATCACCCACACGCGTACAAGACCCTCACATTCCACCCCGGACAGCCTGCGCCGCAACGCAAAAGACGACCACGGTCACCGCCCGCCCAGGACCGTCCCCGAACCTGACCCGAGCCCCGCCACCCCACCCGAACCATCCCCCACAGCTCCGTCGCCGCCCGCCTGAACCGCAAGCCGCAAGAGCCCGAAAGGCCGCCGGGTCCTGGGGGCCCCGGCGGCCGGTGCGGATTGAGCTTCGATTCGGCCTTCCGACTAGCGGCCCTCGCCGTTCGCCTAGCGGCGTCCGCGGGCCTGGGCGAGGTCGAGGCCGCTGTCCTCGGCCACGTCCTCCCATTCGAGGTACTTGAAGTTGGTGCTGGACTCGTCGCTGCCTTCGGGCGTGTTGTCGCCGTCCTGGACGACCAGGAGGCCGCCGTCGAAGCCGGGGAGGCTGACGTTCACGACGTCCGCGCCGTCGCTGTGCTGGGTCGAGTCGACGTCGCCGTCACCGATCGCGAAGGAGCCGAGGTAGCGGTTCCCGTCGGTGAGGGAGTAGACGGCGAACGTGTCGTCGCCCTGGCTGGAGGCGAGCAGGTAGCCCTTGCCGCGGCCGGTGTAGTAGATGGTGAGGCCCTCGATGTCGGTGCGGAGCACGTCGCCGCCGAAGCCGGGGTTCTCGCCGTACTCGCATTCGTCGGTCTCGGCGTTGTAAGCGCCGGGGAGGCCGAATTCGACGGCGGTGTCGACGAGCTCGGGCTCACCGGTGAGGTCGGCGCTGATCTTCCAGATGCCGACGAGTTCCTGGCCCAGGTAGGCGGTGCCGGTGGCCTTGTCGACGACCATGCCCTCGACCTGCGCGTACTCGCCGGGGTCGTCGCAGGTGGTCCAGGTCGAACCGTCCGGCATCGTGAACTCGGCGGGGAGGGCGAGGGTGCGGATCTTCTCCCAGCCCACGGTGTCGCCGTTCGCGACGAGCTTGAGCAGGGCCACTTCGGTCTCGGAGTTGCGGCTCACGAGGGCGTAAGCGCCCGTGGAGTCCTGCCAGGTGGTGAGGCCGTACGCGGTGTGCTCGTCGTTGATCTCGGCCTGCGACTCGCTGAAGATCCAGCCCGTGTCGGGGTCGGTGACCTCTTCCAGCTCGCCGTCCTCGATGACGAAGATCCCGAGGTCGTCCATGCCGCGGTCGGAGGCGACGGCGAGGTCGACGCGCTCGCCGTCGAGCTGGAAGCCGCGCACGAGGTCCACGTTGTTGTAGCGGCCGGGCGCGTCGTCCTCGCCGGGGGCGGGCTTGGGCGCGATGTGCTGGACCTCCTCGCCTTCGAGGTCGTAGACGTAGAGGCCGGCCTCTTTCGCGGTGGTGATGACCAGGCTGTCCTCGGGGTCGTCCTGGTCCACCCAGATCGCGGGGTCGTCGGCGTCGGCGTCGTCGTCGGCCCAGAGCGCGGGGGTCTCGAGCTCGGCCGTCAGTTCGTCGTCCGACCGATGGGGGTGGGCCTGCGCCGAGGCGGCGCACGCGAGCAGGGCGGCCGTGCCGAAGGCGGTGAGGGAGATGAGTCGGGAAAGCAAGGAGTCTCCTCGAATCGGTTGAGTTGTCGATTCGATGTTCGGGCCTCCCCATGAATCCCGGGTGAACGCCGCTCGACCCGCCGGGCGAATTCCCCGCTCCGGCGGGCCGTCGTATCTCGCCTACGTCACGTCCGGGTTCGGGTCCGCCACAGGAGCCAGATGAAGTAGGGCGTGCCGATGAGGGCGCATACCAGGCCCGCGGGGATCTGTGCGGGGGCGATCACGGTGCGGCCCAAGGTGTCCGAGAGGCTCACCAGCAGGACGCCGATGAGGATCGAGACCGGCAGGACGCGGGTGTGCCTGCTGCCCACCAGGGCCCGCGCCAGGTGCGGGGCGACCAGGCCCACGAAGCCGATCACGCCGACGACCGCCACGGCGGCCGCGGTGAGGACCGCGGCGGCTCCCAGCAGGAGCAGCCGGGTGCGTTCGAGGCGGACGCCGAGCACGCGCGGCGTGTCGTCGTCGAGCGCGAGGAGGTCGATCTCCTTGCGGTGCGCGATGATCAGCGGCAGCACGACCACGAGGGCGGCGGCGAGCGGGATCAACCGGTCGGCCGTGCGCCCGTACGTGGTGCCCGAGAGCCAGGTCATCGCCTTCGGGATGTTCCACGGGTCCGAGGCCAGGATGACGAGCGTGATCGCGGCCATGCCGAACGACCACACGCCGATGCCGATGAGCACGAGCCGCGACGTGTCGAGCCCGCCCCGCCACGCGAGGGCGTAGACGAGCGCGAAAGCGCCGAGACCGCCTACGGCCGCAACGCCGGTGACGGTCCAGGCTCCGGCCGCGGGCACCCACGTGATGAGGGCGACCGCGCCGACGCCCGCCCCGGCGGTGACGCCGAGGAGCCCGGGTTCGGCGAGCGGGTTGCGCAGGATGCCCTGCGTGACCGCCCCGGCGCACGCGAGCGCCGCACCGGCGAGGATCGCGGCGAGGACGCGCGGATACCGCTGGTCGATGATCCACGTGTAAGAGTCGCCGGTCTTTCCTGCCACCCAGTTGACGAGGTCGCCGCCGAGGAGCATCGTGTCCCCGGCGAGCATCCCGCCGATCAGGGCGGCCACCGCGGCGGCCGCGAGCCCGATCCAGATGAGGGTGAAACCGAGGCGGCTGCGGCCGGCCGCGCCGTGCAGGATCGCGGGCCGGTCCTCGGCCGCGCCGCTCGCGACCGAGCGTGCGAGCCAGACCATGACGATGGCGCCGAGGAGCGTGGTCGCCACGCCCACGGGCACTTCGATGCTCTTCTCGGCGCCGAGGACCGCCCGCACGGCGAGGTCGGCGGCGACGATGACGAGCGCACCGCACAAGGCGCTGAACGGGATCAGGACGCGGTGCGCGAGCAGCACCGGCACCCGCACGGCGATCTGGCGCGCGATCACGGGGGCAGCGAGGCCCACGAAGCCGATCGGGCCCGCCACCGTGACCGCGCACGCGGCGAGCAGCAGCGAGCACACGACGGCGATGAGGCGGACGCGGCGCACGTGGACGCCGAGGCTCGAGGCGGTGTCGTCGCCCAGGCGCAGCAGGTCCAGGCGCGGCGCGGCGATGACCGCCACGGCGACCGCGATGAGCACGAGCGGCGCGGCCTGCGCGATGGTGCCGAATCCGGCCAGGTTGAGATTGCCCGAGCCCCAGGCGAACAGGCCGGTCGTCTCCTCCTGGAACAGGAGCACCAGAAGAGTGACCATGGAGTTCGCGGCCATCGCGGTCGCGGACCCGGCGAGGATCAGGCGGGTCGTCGCGGACTCGCCGCCGCCCGCCGAGAGCGCGAGCACCAGACCCGCCGTCAGCAGCGCGCCGGTGAACGCCACGCCGATCCCCGAGAGCAGCGGCAGGGTGAGCCCGAAGGCCGCCACGGCGGTCACGGCCAGGTGCGCGCCCGCGTTCACCGCGAGCGTGTCAGGGCTCGCGAGGGGGTTGCGCGCCACCGACTGCAGCAGCACGCCGGAAGCGCCGAGCGCGATCCCGGTGAGCACCGCGCCCGTGAGCCGGGGCAGGCGCGCGCCTTCGAGGACGTTCCAGACGGCCGGATCGGCACTGCCGGTGAGCAGCCGCAGCAGGTCCCCGCCGTCCACAGCGGACGTTCCCTGGGTGAGATGGAGGGCCGCCAGCGCGAGGAGCGCCCCGACCGCGGCGGTGAAGACCGCCGCGGTGGGGAGGAGGCGCGGGCCCGCTGGGCCCGCGACCTCGGGTCGCACCGGTGGACTTACGGTGCTCAACTCGCGTAGACCTCGGCGAAGTAGTCGAGGACGGCGCCCGAGGAGCGGGGGCCGCCGAAGGTCCAGACGCTGTGCGGCAGTTCGTACATGCTGCCGTCCTTGACGAACTTCAGGCCGTCCCAGATCGGGTTGCCGACGAGCTTCTCGTTGAAGATGTTGTCGTTGTACGAGTTGTTGTAGATGAACTTCAGGTCGGTGTCGGTGTACTGGGCCATGCCCTCGACGTCGGTGCCGCCGAGGCCCCAGGCCGCGTCGGTCTCGCCGGTCCAGGCGTTCTCCAGGCCCACGGCGGTGCCGAGGGAGCCGACGAGCGAGCCGGGCCCGAAGGGGCGGATGGAGATCGCGTCGCCTTCGACCCAGCCGTCGGCGTACAGGTAGGGGACGTCGCCGGTGCCGGCGGCCTCGATGGCGGTCGTGGTCGCCTCGATCTTGCCCTCGAACTCGGTCCAGAGCGCTTCGGCCTCAGCGGTCGTGCCGGTGAGCTCGGCGATCATGTCGACGTCGCGCTTCATGCGGGCGAGGTTGTCGGCGGCGTTGGAGCCCTCGACGACCAGGACGGGGGCGAACTCCTCGATCTGCTTGATGATCGCCTCGTCGTCGGGCTCCATGATGACCAGGTCCGGGCTCAGCCCGGCGATGGCGTCGACGGACGGCTCCTGGCGGGTGCCGACGTCGACGACCGTGTCGTCCATGGGCTCGGCGGCGCCCACCCAGGTGTTGTACCCCTCGAGGTCGGCCGCGCCGACGGGCATGACGCCGAGGCTCGCGGCGATCTCGGTCTCGGCCCATTCGAGCGTCACGACCTTCGCCGCGGGCGCGTCGAGTTCGACGGTGCGGTCGAGGAAGTCGGTGACCGAGACGGGGCCGGACTCGGCGGTCGTCGCGTCGTCGCCGGCGCCTTCCTCGGTGGTGCCGCACGCGGAGGCGGCGAGGAGCGCGGCGGCGGCCAGTGCCGCGGGCACGGCGGAGCGCTTGAGGTGGGGGATTCGCATCGGGTTCCTTCTATTCGGTGGCTGTGCTCGCGAACCTGCGGCTGTGCCGGCCGATGGGCCGGGCCGTGAGCAGGCCGGTAGCGGGGTCGGCGTCGACGCGGATGTCGATGCCGTATGCGGCGGTGAGGTTCTCGGCGGTGAGGACCTCTGGTGGGGTGCCGGCGGCCTTGACGCGGCCGTCGTGGAGGAGGACCACGTGGTCGGCGACCGCGGCGGCCTGGTCGAGGTCGTGCAGGACGATGCCGACGGCCGTGCCGTGCTCGTCGGCGAGGTCGCGCACGAGGTCGAGGATCTCGACCTGGTAGCGCAGGTCGAGGTGGTTGGTGGGCTCGTCGAGGAGGAGCACGGCGGTGTCCTGGGCGAGGCAGGAGGCGAACCAGACGCGCTGGCGTTCGCCGCCGGAGAGCGCTTCGACGCCCTTCTCGGCCATGCCGGCGACGCCGCAGATCTCCATGGCGCGCTGGATCATCGCGGGGCCCTCTGCGTCGCCTTGGCGCCAGCGGCCGCGGTGGGGGTGGCGGCCGTAGCCGACGACGTCGACGACGCGGATGCCGCCGGGGACGGGCCGGGACTGGGCGAGGAGGGAGACGCGCCGGGCGAAGTCCTTGGGGCTCAAGGTGGCCGCGTCGGTGCCGTCGGTGAACTCGACGCCGCCGGCCTCGGCCTTGTGGAGGCGGGCGAGGGAGCGCAGGAGGGTGGACTTGCCGGACCCGTTGGGGCCCAGGAGGGCCGTGACCTGGCCGCCGCGGAGGGTGATGTCGGCGTCGTGGACGACGGTGTCGCCGTAGTAGGCGAGGCGGAGGGCGCGCCCGTTCAAGCCGGGGTCAGTGGGGCCGTCTGGCATGTAGGCAAGGCTAACCTATCCCGCGCTAGTGCGCATCTCGGCAGGTCAGCTGTGTGTTGGGACTCGAATCGGCGTTCGTTATGCGCGATGAGTCCCATTCGCGCCCAAACGATCCTCGTCAAGTGAGGAATCGGATACCACGCGTAAGAGTGAATTCCGGCGCGGCGCTCTGGACTTGGCAGTGCCGGGTGGGGTCGACTGGTCCTAGGCGTCACCCGGCCGATGCACCCCGTGTCGGCTCGGCGCGCCAGAGAGGACCAACATGACACCGAATGCGAAGGTGGGGCCTTCGAGTGTCGTCATCGACGAGATCTGGACCGTCGAGCGAGTCAAATCGCTCGGCGTGATGACGAATGTCGAGACGGCCGCGCAGATCCTCGGGATCGGCAGGACGGTCGCGTACCGGCTGGCGAAGGACGGACAGTTCCCCGTCCAGGTCCTTCGGATCGGCCACAGCTACCGGGTCCCGGTCCTGCGGCTGCTCGAACTGCTCGGCGCACCCGACCCGATGCTCGAGAGGGAACGGGTCGAGCGGATCCTGATCGACTAGCGAACGCGCGACGGCGGCGCCGCCCCGGGGGAGGGGTGCGGCGCCGCCGTCAGCGGTCACTACCGCTTCTTGCGCTTGTCCTTGTGCTGAAAGTGGACGAACAGTCGACCGAAGTTCTTCGAGTCCTTGTCCACCCGGTGGTACAGGGCCTTGATCTCCTTCTGGTCGAGGAACCTGAGCACCTTCTTCTTCAACTGCCCCGAGCCCTTGCCGGGGATGATCTCCACGAGGTCGATCTTCTTCGCGACCGCCTCGTCGATCACCTCCCGCAGCGCCTTCTCGATCTGGTCGCCCTTGTTGAAGATGTCGTGCAGGTCCAGCACCAGTTTCGCCATGTTCGAACCTTAAGCGCCGGTGCGCGGGATGTCCGGCTCGATGTAGATGATCGTCGCCTTCGGCACGGCCGCGCGGATGCGCGCCTCGGCCGCGTCGATCTGCGAGGCGACCTGCTCGCCGGTCGCGGACTCGCCGATGCCGACCTTCGCGGCCACCAGCAGCTCGTCCGGGCCCACGTGGAGGGTCTTGAGGTGGATGAGTGTGTCGCCCTCGCCGTCGTTGATCGCGGTCTTGATCGCGTCGATGTCCTCCAGCGTCGCCGACTCGCCGATGAGCATCGAGCGGATCTCGATGGCGAGGACGACCGCGATGAGCACGAGCAGCACGCCGATGCTGAAGGTCCCCAGCGCGTCGAAGAGGATGTCGCCCGTGATCCACGAGAGGCTCACGCCGATCAGGGCCAGGATGAGGCCGACGAGCGCGCCGATGTCCTCCAGGAGGATCACGGGCAGCTCGGGCGAGCGGGAGCCCTTGATGAACTGCGTCCACGTCTGCTTGCCGCGCACGGCGTTCGACTCGATGACCGCCGTCCGCAGCGAGAACGACTCCAGGACGATCGCCACGAGCAGCACGATGACCGCGACCTGCGGCCACTCCAGCTCGGCGCCGTGGCCGCGTTCGTGCCATTTGTGGTAGCCCTCGTACAGGGCGTACACGCCGCCGATGGAGAACAGCACGATCGAGACGATGAACGCGTAGATGTAGCGTTCGCGCCCGTATCCGAAGGGGTGGGCCGGGCTCGCGGCCTTGCGCGAGGCCTTGCCGCCGATGAGGAGCAGGACCTGGTTGGACGCGTCGGCCACGGAGTGGACGCCTTCGGCCAGCATCGACGCCGAACCTGTGATCCCCGCCGCAACGAATTTGCTGATCGCGATCCCGGTGTTCGCCACTAGGGCCGCGACGATCGCCTTGGTGCCGCCTTCTGCTGACATCTGCTCGTCTTTCCTTCCGTAGGGGTGCGAGATACGCAGCATGGAGTCTGTCATGGCCTCGCCACACCCGGATCGACGAGGCCGCGGCTTCCCGGCAGGCGCGCGGGCCGCCGGTGCGACGAAGTTCACCATTCCGAAACACCCGCAACGGCGCTACCCTTGGGATCAGGCGACGCCTCAGGAGTACATCGTGCTGCTGGTCAGGGCAAACGCTCGTACACCGCCAAGGGCGTGCTTCCTGCAGCACTCCCGGCCGAACGCCTCTCCGCGAGGCCCGCAGCCCCTGTACGAGTCGAGCCCGTGTCACCGAGCGCGGACCGAGTGGTGGACCGGTTCCGGCGAATGAGTCCCAGGACTCTGACCCGAACCGAACCGCGAAAGGCCGCCACCGTGACCACCCTTGACGATCGCCCCACTTCCACGCTGCCGACTGCTGCCGTCGCCGCGCCCGAGCGCGCCACGCTCAAGCAGTGGCTCGCCGTCGCCGCCGTCGCCCTCGGCGTCTTCGTCGTCATGACCTCCGAGGTCCTCCCGGTCGGCCTGCTCACCCCGATCGGCACCGAACTCGGCGTCTCCGCCGGCACGGCCGGCCTCATGGTCACCGTCCCCGGCCTCGTCGCCGCCGTCGCCGCACCCCTGAGCATCGTCTTCACCCGCCGCCTCGACCGCCGCCTCGTGCTCATCGGCCTGGCCGTGCTCGTCGCCGCCGCGAACGTCGGCGCCGCGCTGGCCTCCGGCTTCGAACTGCTCCTCGCGGCCCGCGTCCTCGTGGGCCTCTCGATCGGCGCGTTCTGGGCCGTCGCGGGCGGCATCGCCCTCCGCCTCGTCCCCAAGCGCGACGTGCCCCGCGCGACCGCCGCCGTCTACGGCGGCATCGGCGCGGCCACCGTGCTCGGCGTCCCGGCCGGCACCCTCATCGGCGACCACTTCGGCTGGCGCGCCGCCATGTGGGCCCTCGCCGCGCTCGCGATCGTCGCCATGACCGCGATCGCGCTGCTCGTGCCGAAGCTCCCGTCGAACACCACGGTCTCGTTCGCGTCGCTCCCGAAGCTGGTGCGCGCCAACAAGGGCGTGCGCATCGGCCTGGCCCTGACCTTCTTCATCGTCACGGGCCACTTCATCGCCTACACGTTCATCAGCCCGATCCTCCAGGCCAACGGCATCGCCGCCGGCCAGGTCAGCGCCCTGCTCCTCGCCTTCGGCGCGGCGGCCCTCATCGCCACCGTCGCCTCCGGCTCGCTCATCGGCTCCCGCCTGCGCGGCACCCTCGCGGCGCTCGGCGTCGCGATGGCGCTCGGCATGGCGCTCATGGCGTTCGCGGTCGGCGACCTGTTCTCCGCCACCGCGGTCCTCGTGCTCTGGGGCATCGGCTACGGCCTGGTCTCGCCGGTCCTCCAGACCTGGTACATGAACTCGGTCGAGCCGGGCGAGGTCGAGATCGCGACCTCCCTGAACACGGTCATGTTCAACCTGTCGATCGCGGTCGGCTCCTTCGCGGGCGGCTATGTCGTCGACGCGACCGCCCCCGGCGGCGTCCTCTGGATCGGCGCGCTCCTGCTCATCCCGGTCGTCCTGATCGCCTTCAAGGCCCGCAAGCGAGTCCGCGCCTAGGACGGCCCCCGCCGCCGGCGCGGACATGGCAACCTGGAGACACCACGGCTTCACCGCCGCAACGGAACTCCGGCGCCCGCGACCACGCCCACCGGCCATCGCCGCAACTCGGGTTCCCTGACACCCCAGGAGCACCCGCAGCACGCATGGCACCCACCGACCGCCTCTGGAGCAGCGACGAGCGCGTCGTCCGGATCAGCACTGTCAAACGGACCGACGGCGCGCTGCGGCGCCACAGCCTCACGGGCTACCTCGTCGCCGACGAGCTCGTCCTCACCTGCGCCCACGACGTGGCGGACGCCGAGTCCCGCGAGGTCTGCCGTCCCGAAGCCGACCCCGTTCCGGCCGAACTGCTCTGGCCCGGGCCCGAAGAAGCGTCCGTCGACCTCGACCTGGTCGACGTCGCCCTCCTCCGCGCGCCCGGCCTGAAGGCCCCCAAAGGCCGTGTGGTCTGGGGCGAGTACACCGACTACGTGGGCGCCAAAGCCGCCCGCTGCATCGGCTTCCCCCGCGCCGAACGCGAGAAGGGCGGCCACCACGCCGCCCTCATCGACGGCGGCTTCGTGCCCGGCCAGGGCTCGGGCAAGGGCCGCATGCAGTTCGACGTCCATGCCCCCGACGCGGTCGATCAGCGGCTCTGGGCCGGCCTCTCAGGCGCGATGATCCTCGACCGGCAGGCGCTCCTCGGCGTCCTCGCTGAACGGTCCGGAACGCGCAAGCGCCGCTTCAACGCCGTCCCGGCCTCCGTGATCCTCGAGCAGGACCGGCTCCGCCGGCTCCTCGGCGACCCGGAACTGCTGCCGCTCTCGGACCCGCACCCGCTCGTGCGCAGTCCCTTCGAGCCGCTCGGGGAAGCGACCGAGTTCAAGCTCATCACCGCCCGGTACGGCCAGGTGCCGTTCGTGCAGGAGAGCCACGGGGACGCCCTCGCCACCCTCGCCGCCTGGTGCCTCGAGGACCAGCCCGAGACCGCCGCGGGCTGCGACGTGGCGCTGCGGCTGGTGACCGGACCGGCCGGCGCGGGCAAGACCCGCCTCGCGGCCGAACTCTGCCGCCGCGTCGCCGAAGAGGATCCGACCTGGCGTGCGGGCTTCGCCCTCGACGACCCGAACGCGCCGTGGGGGTCGCACCTGCCGCAGACGCCGCTGCTCGCCGTGTTCGACTACGTCGAGCGCTCGGCCGTCACCGCGAAGGTCATCGACTTCCTCAAACACCTTGAGCGCCTTGGCGAGCGCCTGCGGTTCCCCGTCCGGGTCCTGCTCATCTCGCGCGCCGCCGGCGGCTGGTACGACCAGCTCAGCGACCAGGGCGGCACGCTGCTGCAGCAGCGCCTCAGAGCCGAGACCTCGCCCCGGATCGAGCTCCGGCGCGGCGACTTCGGGCCCGGGCAGCGGGCCGCGCACTTCCGCAGCGCCTACGCGCGCTTCACCGCCGAACTCGACGACCCGGCCGACCCCGAGCGGTTCGGCGACCTCGTCGAGGGCGAGCAGTACGACTCCCCGCTCCTCGTCCACATCGCCGCACTCCTCGCCGCCAAAGGGGAGACCCTCCCCTCGCCCGACCGCAGCGGCCTGCGCGACCGCCTCCTCGGGTTCCTCCTGCAGCGCGAACGCGACCGCCGCTGGGCAGCCGAACCAGCCCTCTCCACCACGAACGTCGGTGCGGCCGAAAGCGACCAGGCCCTCCACGCGGTCGCGATCATGACCCTGACCGGACCGACGGTCCCTGAGGCCGCCGAATTCCTCAAGGCCTCCGACCTCTGGATCGACCAGTCGAACGCGGCCCGGCGGGAGGCGGCCAAGGCCCTCGCCCGCCTCTACCCGGCCGAGGACGGCCGCACCGCGCCGATCGAGCCCGACCTCGTGTCCGAGCACCTCGTCGCCGCCATCGAGGACCTCCCAGCGGTCACGGCCTCACTTCACAAGATGCCCTTGGGCACCGACCACTTCGCGCGGATGCTCCACCTGCTGACGCTCACGCACGACCATTACCCGGACGCCGTCGCCGCCGTGAAGGAGATGCTCGTCCACGCCTTGACCCGGATCGTCGGCGGCGAGGACCAGACCCTCTCGATCGCCGAGGTTCTGGACCAGAGCCTCCCGCGCCTCCTCGAGATCGCCGTCAAGCAGGTCGAGCGCGGCGAAGACGCTGAAGTCGCCAACCTGCTCTCCAGCGCCCTGAAGCAGGTGTCGGACCTCGAGCGCATCGCCGAGGTCGTCGCCGACACCGACCTCGCCGGCCACGACGACGCGCGGCTCTCCGAACTCGGCCAGACCCTCTACGACATCAAGGTCCGCCACTGCCGCGAGCGCGGCGACACCGCGGGCCTCGTGTCCGCGCTGGAAGGCTCCGCGCGGGCGCTCCTCATGAAGGTACGCACCGTCGACGCGTCCGTCTTCCTCACCGAGGCGCTGCGATTGCGGGTGCAGCACGGGTGGTTCGCGAACAGCGAATGGGCCTTCGAGGCCGTGCAGCACGTGCAGGTGCTGCTCAAGGAGGAGGGCCTGTTCGACGAGTCGGTGAGCATGGCCGAGGTCGCCCTCGATACGCTGCTCGCCGCCGGCGTGGACCAGCGCGAGGCGTACGAGCCAGGACTGTCCACACTCGAGAGTGCGGTCCGGAAGGCGAGGCGGGAGTACCGGCTCGATGAGGCGCTGCGGCGGCTGGACTACACGGTGTCCCTGCGCCGCAAGCTTGGCTCGGAGGATCGCGCGGACTTCCTTCCCGCGATCGGCGAGTACGAGAAGATCGCGGGGAGCGGCCGAGGGGAGTTCCGGTTCGAGTCGCTGCGGGCTTCAATGGAGGCACTGCGACTGCGGCGCCGCATCTGGGATACCGATGGGGCTGCCTACATGCGGAACCTCTACCGGATCGACCAGGTCTTCGCGGCGAACAAGCGCGTCGAACCCGACCTGGTGCTGGAAGTGGCGCAGCTGTTGGAATGGCTCGCCGGCGAGGACCCCGGTTTCCGGACCGAGGCCGCCGAGGAACTGGAGGTGTGCGGCGCCCGCCTCTGGTGGATCGGGAGAGCGGATGAGGCGCTGTCCGTGCTGGAGAAGGCGGTCCAGATGCGGCGGGGCGGCGCGGCCACCGGCATCGAGCACGAGGTCGGCCTCGGGCGGTCGCTTGTCGAGTACGGTCTGGCGCTATGGCTGAAGGGCGAGAAGTCCTTGGCGCTCCCGATCCTCGAAAAGGCGGACGCTGAGATGCGCACCGCGGCGCAATTGGTCCCGGAGCTGTGGGTCGAGACGGTGTACGCCATCGAGTACTACGCTGCAGCCCTTTGGGAATCGGGCAGGCAACAGCTCGCGATCCGGCTCATGGCGGAGGCGGAGTCGATCGAACGCGACCGTGAGCGTTTCAAGCAGGCGAAGCAGCCGTCCCTGGGCGATTCGCGGAGCGGGTGTTTCGGCGCGGACCGCCTTAGTGCCGTCCAGGCCGGCATGGAACCGGCTTTGAAGGTCCAACTCCTGCGAATGGTCGCGGAGGAGAGCCCCTCCGCGTATAGCACCCTCGCGAACACGCTCGAGGAACTCGGTCAAAAGCACGCCGTCGCGGGCGAGCTCGAACTCGTGCTCGAGGCCGTGTCCGAGGCTGCGGAGATCCGGCGGAAACTGGCCGATGCTTCCCTGAAGGTGCACGGCCCCAAGCTCTTGGAGAGCCTGGCGTCGATGGTCTCGACCCTCCGCGCGTTGAAGCGGAACGACGAAGCCGCGCTGGTCTACGACGAGATCACGGACCTCAGCCTCAAGCTGAGGCAGCACGGGTTTGACCCCGGTCCCCTGCCCAACGGCACCTGGCGGACTCCGAGGAACAGCAGAGGATCCTCTTGAGCTTCTAGACTCAACGGATGGAACCGATTCCCCTCAGTGCCGCCGTCGCCGAGATCCGCCGTGAGCTCAAGATCGCCATGCTGACCGCGGATGACCAAGTGGCCCTTGAAGTCTCTGAGATCGAACTCGAGTTGACCCTGGAGATCGGACGGACCCGGACCGGAGGTGCGGGCGTCGCGGTCCTCGGGCTCGCCGACGCCAAGACCGACACCACCCGCACCGGCTCGCAGCTCCACCGCATCCGGCTCACCCTGCTCCCCAAGACCAACGGCGCGAGCGGCGACCCGGTCTCCCTTCGACTGTCCGATGCGGACGTCGTCGACGAGGACTGACCTCAGCGCCGCGCGAGCCGCCGGTCGGCCCACAAGGCCACCAGCGCGAGCGCGAAGGCCACGGCCAGGACCACCGCGATGTTGAGCAGCGATCTGGGGTAGCCGAGCTCGGCCACGTCGAGGAATGGGTACGGGTACCAGCCGGTGAGCGCGCCGTGCGCGAGCGTGTAGGCGATCCAGGCGACCGGCCAGAGGAACGCGCGCCCGATGACCTGGCGATCCACCCAGCCGCGCGGTCCCACCAGGATCCAACCGAGCACGGCCGCGATCGGCGAGACGACGTGCAGGCCCGCGTTCACCGCGGCGGCCACGCCTTCGGGGTCGATCAGCGGCGCGAGCACGATCGCGAACACCAGGCCGGTGACCGCGATGCCCAGCAGCGCATCAAGGTGCAGCACCCGCAGTAGCGGGCCGTCGCGGCCGGGCCGGAGCATCAGCAGCAGCGAGACCG
Source organism: Glycomyces sp. NPDC021274 (assembly GCF_040641195.1). Taxonomy (NCBI): domain Bacteria; kingdom Bacillati; phylum Actinomycetota; class Actinomycetes; order Glycomycetales; family Glycomycetaceae; genus Glycomyces; species Glycomyces sp. NPDC021274. Next base: position 38,522 of record NZ_JBFADC010000013.1, read on the forward strand.
CGAGCACGAGCACGTTGCTCTGGATCGTGAAGTAGCTGGCGAGGCGCACGAGCCGCACGGCGAGGCCGGCGGGGGCCGCTTCGCTCGCGTTGACGTCGGTCCCGCCCTGCACGACCAGCAACGTCTGGGCGACCAGCGACGCCAGCGCGACCGCGAACAGCGCCGCGTACCAGAGCCGGCGCGCCCGCAGCCGCGTCGCGCTCTCGCGGACCTCGATCTCCACGGCCATGCCGCCTCCTTCTCGCAACGACTGTCGCCTGACGGTACGTCCCGGGAGGCGCGTAGCGGGGGAGGCGGGCGGATCGGGCGGGCGCGGGCTCGCACTGGAACGCCGGACGGCCGTTCGCGGGGAGCGATCGGCAGAGGCGGATCAGGCGGGCACGGGCTCGCACTGGAACGCGGGACGGCCGTCCGCGGGGAGCGATCGGCAGAGGCGGATCAGGCCGGCACGGGCTCGCGGTCGAACGCGGGCACCGCCGGGTCGCATGCCGGGGCCTGCTTGCGGAAGCGCCCCGGGGGCTGGCCGAAGTCGCGTTTGAACGCGGCCGCGAACGCGAACTCGGAGGCGTACCCGACCTGCCGGGCCACGGCCGCCAGCGGCGCGTCCGTGTCCGCGAGGAGCCGCGCGGCCAGCGTCAGCCGCCAGAACGTCAAGTACGCCAGTGGCGGCTGGCCCACCAGCTCGGTGAACCGCCGCGAGAACGCCGACCGCGAGAGTCCGGCGACCTCCCCGAGCGAGCTCACCGACCACTGCCGGGACGGTTCGGCGTGGATCGCCTGCAGCGCCGCGCCGACCGAGCGGTCCGCGAGGGCCGCCGCCCACCCGTCGAAGCCGCAATGGCGCGTGTTGCCCTCAAGCAGCGCCCGCAGCAGGTACATCAGGACCGCGTCGAGCAGCGCCGACACGAGCGTGTCGCCGCCGCCGCGTTCGGCGCGCAGCTCGCCTTCGAGCATCCTGATCGCGCCCGCGAGTTCGGGCCGCGCCACCGGGTCGGCGGGGATGCGGGTGAAGTCGGGCAGCCCGGCGAGCAGCGGGTGGCCGCGGCCGGGCGCCATCGCGTAGGCGAGGCAGACCATGACGTGCGTGGCAGCGGGGTCGTCGGCGGTGCGGAGGATGAGCTCCGAGGGGCCGGCGCCGTCGCAGGCGGGACCGGTGGGCGTGCTGAGCGAGTCGGACACGATCGTGTGGGAGCTGCCGCGGGGGACCACGAGCACGTCGCCCTCCTCGACCTCGATGACCCGGCCGTCGGCGGTGGTCACGAAGGCGTTGCCGCGCACCATGATCTGGACGCCGAACCCGTTCGCGTGGCTCCGGCGCTGATCGGAGAACGGCGCCGCGAGCGAGAACCGGGCGGCGAAGGGCCGGCCGGTCCGCAGCACGGCCATGACGTCGCTGAGCACATCCATGCGGCAACCCTAGCCAGCGCGGCCCGCTGGCGGCGGGCCTGAGGACGATCGCGTATGAACCGAGGACGCTCGCTGATGGGCGCTCCCGACTCCCGGCCATACCTTCGAAGGCGTTCCCCCGAACCCGAAACCCAAGGCAGTGGAGTCAACAAATGTCCAAAACAGACGAACGCGTCGCAATACAGGCCCCGGTCTGGCGCATCCGCCTGCTCGCCCTCGGCGCCACGATGGTCGCCACCCTGATCGCCTGGGGCGTAGCGAACCTCGCCGGCGTCGAGCTGACCGCGAGCCAGCCCGGTCAGGACCCGGTGCCGATCGCCGCATGGAACGTCGCCGTCTCGGTCGTGCTCTTCGGCGGCGCGGGCTGGCTCGCTCGCGCGATCCTCGACCGCTTCGCCAGGAAACGCGCGGTCCTGGTCTGGCGCATCGGCGCCGGCGTCGTCTTCGCCCTCGAGTGCTTCCCGGTGGTCTTCACCGAGGCGACCGTCGGCACGAAGGTCTTCCTGGCGATCCTCCACGTGATCGTGGCCGCGATCCTCATCCCCGTCCTCGGCCGGCGCCTGCCCGAATCGTGATGCGGGGCAGCGCGAACGCCTCAGGCACTCGCGGGAGGCGTTCGCGCTGCGGGTCAGGTGACCGCGTGCAGGTCCTTGTCCGGGTCGCGGCGGGTGATGCAGTACTCGAGGCCGCCGGGGTCGCGCATGACCTGCCACCAGTGGTGGCGCCGCACCTCCGCGGCCCCGAGGCCGACGTGCCGCTCGGTCTCGGCGTCGATGTCGCTGCAGGCCAGGTCCATGTGCGCGGTCGCGTTCTGCCCGCGCTCGGCGAGGTCCAAGCGCTGCAAGAGGAACTGGAGCGGGAGCCCCGGCGGCGGCAGGAGCCGCCGGAACTCCCGAGTATCGGTGGTGGTCTGGCGCCAGCCCGTGAAGGTCTGCCAGAACGCCAGCTCGTGGTCGAACGCCTGCGGCGGAATGTCGATGCACAGCTGGTCGACCCGGCTGCGCTGCCCGCCGGGCCAGTCCAGCGGCTGCGGCACCGCCGCCTCGCCGTGGTACCCGACGAGGCAGAATGCGAAGCCCCCGGGGGAGTGCAGCACCACCAGGCCCGGTTCGCCGTGGACGACTTTCGCGCCGAGCCCGATCGCCCGCTCCGCCTCGACTTCGATGTCGTCCACGTGCAGGTCGAGGTGGCTGCCGCCCGTCCCCTCGCCGACGCGCTGCACCCGCAGGCACGGGTCGCCCGCCTTCGGCAGGAGAGTCGCGAACGCCCCTCCGGGCCCCCGCCGCTCCGAGAGCGCCGAGTCGGTCACCTTGAGCCAGAACGCGATACCGCTCTCGAAGCCCTCAGCCGGATAGTCCCAGAACGCGGTGGTCCATCGAATCGCCATCCCCGCAGTCTAGAGACCGCGAGCACCGCTCACGCCTGTTTCCGGCGATCCGGGACACCGCAGCCGAAACGCGCTTTCCTTGCAGCCCAAAGGCTGCTAGACATCGACGATGACCGAAACGCAGCCGCTCACGTACGACGACGTCGTCCGCCTCGCCGAAGCCGACCCCGCCGTGGTGGGGCTGTTCCTCATCGGGTCGAAGTCCATGGAGGGCTTGGCGACCGAGCACTCGGACCACGACCTGTTCGTCATCACCGCCGAAGGCGCCGCGACCGGGCTCGAGCGCCACCACGGCCTGCGCTCGACCGCCCTCGACCTGAACGTCGTGCCCGTGAACGAGCTCCTTGGCGACGTGCTCCCCGAGTACACGCGCTACGCCCTCGCCCGCAGCCGCGTCGTCCTCGACCGCACCGGAGGCCGGCTCACCGCGTTCCTCGAAGGCAAGCGGCGCCTCGACCCGCAGCAGGCCTTCGACCACGCCGCCGAAGTCCTCGACGCCTACGCGAACTCGCTGTTCCGTTCGGTGAAGAACCAGCGCGACGGTCGCGTCCTCGCGGGGCACCTCGACGCCGCCGACAGCATCGGCTACCTCCTCGAGCTGCTGTTCACCCTGGACCGGCGCCCGCGCCCGTACAACAAGTGCCTGGAGTGGGAGCTGGAGCACCACCCGCTGCCCGGCTGGGACACCGCCGCGCTGCTGGGCACGCTGCGCCGCATCGTCGCCACCGCCGACACCGACGTGCAGCGGGCGCTCTTCGCCGAAGTGGAGCCCAAGGCCCGCAAGGCGGGACACGACAAGACCCTCGACGACTGGGGCGACGACCTGCACATCATGCGCCCCCGCCGCTGAACGCGCGAGGGCCGTCGCTGCGATGTTCGCGGCGGCGGCCCTCATCGTTGTGGCGGCTCGGTGGTTCAGGAGACCCCGGTGCGCTCGTAGATGAAGAAGTCGGAGATCGACCCGTCCGTATCCTCTCGGGACCAGGGATGCGGGTTCTCGATGCGCTCGCGCAGCCGCCACTCGGGGAAGTGCTTCGCGACATCGCGGAGCACCGGGTGGTTGCGCATGTGGGGAGCGAACTCCCCGGTCAGCTCGGGGTCATCGGCGTCGCTCGTGTAGAGGGCGACGTAGCGGCGGGCGGCACCGAAGACGTGCTCGAGGTGCCGCTGGTAGACCTCGTCCTCCGTGAGGTGGAAGATGACGTCGAGCGAGAGGGCCAGGTCGGCGGTGATGATCCCGGCGCGGTCGCTGTAGCGAATGGGGTCGTAGAGCGCGAAGCTCTTCGAGGCGTCCTCCGCGAACCTGGCCATGGTCCGGCTCAGCTGCGTGGGGGACACGTCGAAGCCCAGATAGCGGGGGTACTCGGCGAGCGAGAGCTGTTCGCCGTCGCCGCAACCGAACTCGATGACCGAGTCGATGCCCTGCGACGCCACGAACCGATTCAACACCTCCGCCTTGAACTGGGCGTGCTCGCCACGCGACCCCGCGCCCGAGTTCCCGCCCTTGGCGTAGCGGCGCTCCCAGTACGCGGCCGATCCGGGAAGGCTCGGCTTCTCTTCGCTGCCCATCACTCGGCCGCCGTGAGGAGTGCTCTGAAGTCGGGCGCGCCGAGATCGAAGATCGGCGAGTCATGGCCCAGCTTCGAGTCCCGCACCTGGAACCCGCCGGATTGGGGGCGGGCCTCGACGCAGTTACTGTCATCGCCGCTGCCACTGCGGGTGCTCTTGCGCCAGGTCACGCGGCACTCGACGCAGCTGCTGTCGTCGCCGCTGCCGCTCCGAGAGCTCTTGCGCCAGTTAGTGAACCCAGTCATCCAGGCGACCTCCGATTCGCGATCCAAACGACCACATGCCTTTGACTCCGCCATGGTACAGCTCGATTTTCTCTGTCTCCTCGATGTGTCGGCTCTGATCCATGGCCTCGACATAGACGAATGGCGGCGGCGCATCCTTCATTCCGCCAGGCAGGTAGATTTCGAATGCGTGCTCGACGCCCGGATGCAGACCATCAAGGAGTCGGATTTCGCACCCGGCTTTCTGATCGAGTTCGAGCAGGTGGTTCCATGCCTTGGCTCCCCACTCCCAGCCGATCAGTGGGTGCAGCGCATTGGTGCTGATCAGATACTTCATTGCAGGGGCGGGCCTGCGGCTGAAGATTCGGAGATGACGGCGCTTCTTTCGCTGCCAGTTCGCAGCGAGGCGCGGAGTCTTGTCCGGCTGCAGTTCCATGTGGTACTGCTCGAGTTGGAGTGGCCCTGGGATGTACCAGGGATCGAACTTCCAGAACTCGCCGGATGTCGCCTCGGCGCGTTCGACGATGAAGATGTTGCGCTCATCGAGGTCTGACACGATCCTGCCGTGGTCCATCTGGCTGATGACATGGATCAGGAACTCGGTCCGCTTCTCGGTCGCTCCGCAGACCTCGGCGAACTTCGCGGCCATCGCGAGCTTCGGCCGGGTCTCTCCGGTCAGGTAGTTCCCGATGGTCCGCACACTCACGCCGAGCTTGGCACCGATCTGTCCGTAGGTGAGCCCAGATTCGCTATACAACGCTTGGAGCTCCGCAGGAACGTACCAGTCGGCAAGGTGTGAGAGCGGCATTCAAGCCTCCCGGAGTTCGTCGGTGGAAACGCACTGTGATCAGACGGTACCCTCGCGCAAATGTTCGACGCAATGCGGCGTCCGATAAGGAAAGGTTTGGGCTGCAAAACTTTCCGGTCGATTCTTTCCACGTGCTGTTGCGGGGCAGGTAGTGCCACCTCGTGGTTCTTCTGAGAACACGTACCCGTTGCCTACATTCGATACATCGGGAAGCTCATTGCGGCTTCCGAATCTGTCGGGAATGTGACAGCTCGAAGTGGAGGTAAGGCATTGGCGACTCAGCAGCAGAACAATGCGGGACCGGGTAAGGGCCTGGAGCGGGGGGAGTTCCGGCCTCGGTGCGGTTCTGCGATGGTTAGGACCGCGAGCCCGGTCGGCCCTGCCGATCCCTCCTCCAAGCGTCACGGCCTGCGCTCCGACGGCGGTTCAAGCACGCACGGCTACTTGGGCGACTTCGCCCGGGAGCCCGCGTTGTTCACGGTCTATCGGATCGCGCCCGACCAGAGCTGCTACCCGAACGTGCCCGGCTACTACCTGATCGACGTGGACGACGGCGTGGGCGCTCGCGAATGCTGCCGCTTCACCGACGAGCCCGATGACGTCCCGGAGTGGAACGGCGCCTGGCGCGGTGACCCCTGGTGTCCGGCGATCATGAAGCAGGCCAGGGCCCTGATCGCCAAGGCCGCCAACAGATAGCAACCGCCGCAGCCCCGCGGCACCACAGCTGCTCCGCGTGCCGGTCAACCCCGGGAACGGCCCGCGGAGCTCTCAAAGGCCGGTCGACTCAGGTGGGAGTCGACCGGCCGCACCTCACTCCAGGATGCGTTCGAGGGTGGCGGCCTGGCGCCGGTGGCCGATCGTCTCGTAGCCGACGATGACGACCAGCGGCGAGCAGGCCGCGATCGCGATGCCCATACCCACGGTGGCCCCCGCCGCGACTGCGACGGCCGAGGCGGCCAGGGCGAGCATCGCGCCCACGAACAGGACCACGTGGAACGGGTCGAGATCGCGCAGGAGGATCGAGTAGAGCGTGAACAGCGCGGTCATGAAGATCGCGACGGGGACGATGAGCGTCAGGATCGCGGCGGTCGCGCTGATGTGCGCGACATGCTCGATGACGGTGGCCGCCACGTGCAGGCCCGCGCCGGACGCGACGAGCGAGCCGAAGATGATCAGGTGCCCGTAGCCCCAGACGAATCCGCGCTCGCGGTGCTGGGCGAGCACCTCGGCCGAGGGCATCAGGAAGTACACCCACCACAGCCCGAACGCGAGCGCGGTGCCGCCGAACGCGACGAGCACGGCCTCCTCCGACCAGCCCTGCTCCTCGATCACGGCCGAGACGGCGAGGATCGTGCCGAGCACGATCTCGCCGAGCGTGATGATGACCAGCAGGCCGTAGCGTTCGGCGATGTGGTGCGGGTGCCACGGGCTGCGGCCGCCGCGCCGTTCGGCGACGATCGGGATGAGGATCTCGAAGAGGCCGAGGGCGACCACGACCGCCGCGGTGACCTCCAGCGGCGGGTTGGTGAAGATCTGGACGACCCAGCCGACCTGGGCGAGCCCCATGAGGAAGGCGTAGGTCAGGGCGTTGCGGCGCTGCTCGGGGTCGTGGCGGGCGACGCGCAGCCACAGGGCGATCGCGGCCACGCGCATGACGACGTATCCGGCGACGACCACGCTGTTGTCGACGTGCGCGCCTTCGTCGATCGAGAGGAACATCTGCGGCAGGCCGAGGGCGAGGATGAGCACGCCGAGCATCTGGACCATGGTGGCGACGCGGAAGAACACGTCGTCGTTGTCGAACGCCGACGCCTGCCACGAGTAGTTGATCCACGCCCAGCAGATCGCGAACACCGAGAACCCGAACGCGCCGATGGCGGGCCCGTAGTGCCCGAGTTCGAGCAGGTGCGCCATCTGCGCGCCGGCCTGGCTGAACGCCACGACCAGGGTGAGGTCGAAGAGCAGTTCGAGCGGCGTCGCGCTGCGGTGCGGCTCTTCGGGGTCGCGGCCCGTCATGCGGCGGAAGCGGTGGTGCTCCGTACCGTGCGCCATGGTCGACATGCGCAACATCCTCCCATCGGTCGGGGTTCCGGCACAGGCGGCCACCGGGATCGGGCGCGGTGACGCGAGTGGACGCGCGGTGAACCGGGGATCGGAGTGTCCACAGATAACCCGTCCTGAGAGTTTTCCCAGGTTAGAGCGAACGGATTCTGGCTATGTTGAGCAGATGAACGAGATGGGGGCCGCGGGGAACGCGGTGTACGGCAGGCGCCGGATCCGGGTGCCGCTGGCCGTGGTGGGGGTGCTGCTGGTGCTGCTCGCCGCTGAGGCCGTGTTCGCGAGGTCGCAGCCCGACGGGGTGGGGGTCGCCCCCGACACGGTGATCGGGTTCGGGCCCGACCAGCGCGCGTCGGTGCAGGTGGGCGAGGACTGGGTGCTCGACAGCGCGTCCAGTGACGTCAATTCGCGCCTCGTGCTCGTGCGGGGCGACGTGGAGGTGGAACTGTCCAGTGTGACCTTCCCTGCGGCGGCCTCACCGGACGCGATGTGGGAGGGCATGGACCGGCTCCTGGACATCGAACGCCGCCAAGGCGTCACGGCGCGCCTCGGCGACCCGGCCGAGTACGAGAACGCCGCGGGCGTCGCCGGGATGCAGGGGGACCTCCAGATCGGGGACCGGTCCGGGCAGGCGTACATACTGCCCGACGCGAACGGCGACACCGCCGTGGAAGCGCAGGTGCTCGCCCCGGCCGGCACCGGCGACCGCGAGATGGCGGACGCCGCCGCGCTCATCGACTCGATCGCGTTCGAGGAGGCGTCATGACCGTCTACGCCCATACCGCGGTGCCGCGTCCGGTCAAGGTGAGCGTCCGGACCACGGGGTTCTGGATCATGCTCGCGGTGTCCGCCTTCGGACTGTGGGTGCTGCAGCACGACTTCCTGCCGGTCGTGGCGGCGTTCCCGGGCAGCACGGCCATCGACCTGCTCGTGCTCGGGATGAGCCTGGCCGTCGCCCTGTGGCTGGCGCGGCGGTTCCTGCGCCCGGTGCAGGCCCCGCCGTGGTCGGGGACCTGGCTGGCGCTCATGTGGGGCGCGTTCGGCGCGTGCGGGCTCGCACTGGTCATGAACGGCGTGTTGATGTCGGCCTGGTCGAAGGCCCTGGGGCTGGAGGCGTCAGGGGAGTGGGCGGCGGCGCTGACCGCGCCGGTCAACGAGGAGGCGGTGAAGACCGCGGGCGTGGTGCTGCTGGCGTGCGTCTCGACGCGGCTCGTGCGCAGCGCCGCGGACGGCTTCGTGTACGGCGCGCTCATCGGATTCGGCTTCCAGCTGATGGAGAACTTCACGTACGGGCTCAACGCGATCGCCATGGCGGGCGGGGTCGACCCGGTCGGGGCGACCGGGCAGGTGCTGTGGGTTCGCATCCTGCTCACCGGCATCGGATCGCATTGGGCGATGAGCGCGGTCGCGGGGGCCGGCATCGGGTACCTCGTGAGCGCGTCCGGCCGGACGGCCGCCCGGCGCGCCTGGGTCGCCGCGGGCTGCCTGGCGCTGGCCATGGGCATGCACTGGCTGTTCAACAGTCCGCTGTTCAGCGGCGGGATCGCCGGGGTGGTGGCGAAGCCGCTGGTGAACTTCGGCATCCTCGTGGTCGTGTACATCGTGGTGCGCCGCGGCTTCCGGGCCCGATTCGCCGCGGTCGCCGCCGAGGAGGTGGCGCTCGGGAGCCTGGTGCCGGTCGAGGTCGCGAGCCTGTCGCGGCGGCGCGCGCGGCGCCGGTACCTGCGCAGTTTCGGCGCCGTGCGAGTCGCGCAGGAGCGCTTGCAGCAGTTGCAGTTGGACCTGCTCGAGGAGCGCGTTCCGGAGCTGCGCGACCCGGCTGCGGCCGAGCCCTGGCGGGACGCGGTCGCGGCGGCGCGGGAGGGCACGCTCGTGGACCGGCCGGTGCCGGTGCCTTAGGAGGCGGCGGCGGCCAGCGCCGATCCGGTTGCGGGCGAACGCTACCGGTGGAAGACGACCTCGGCCGAATCCAGGTTCACCGACCCCGGGCACAGGAACGAACCGCCGACCTTCCCCGCGCCGATCGGCCCGCCGCGGTACTCCCGGCCGGTGCCCTCCCGCTCGAGCGTCACCCTGGAGGCCTTGTACGTGCAGGTCACGCCGAACTTCGTGGCGGCGATGCGGACGTCCTCGGCGGTCGCCGTGCCCGCCGCGTCGTCGAAGGCGAACGCGATGTCGCTCTTGAACGCGAACCAGGTGGTGCCGCTGCAGTCGAAGTCGATCCGGTCGGCGTCGACCGCGACTGAGGCCGGCGGTGCGGCGTCCACCTCGACGCGCTCGGCGGTGCAGCGGCTGTCGCCTTCCACCAGAACGAGGTGCGCATAATTTTGCGACGACGCGGTGGAGGTGGCGGCGGATGCGGTGGTGCAGAGCAGGAACGCCGCGGCGGCGGCGAGCGTTGCAGGGCGGCGGTGCGGCACGGGTCCGGGCCTTTCTCGCGCGCGGCCAAGAGTCCATGGCCGCGTTCCGGATCGAACAATCCGGACGCTAGCCGAGACCGATCCTGTTTGTGATGCTTTCGCCTGTTTCGGTGGTGTATGCAGTGTCGGGTCCCCGATACTTTCGTATCGCCCGCGGCTCGGCGCGAACGTCTTCGGTATCGAATGCGGAGCCGCGGCTCATCCCTTGGGCTCGATCTCGCGCCAGCGTTTGCGCAGGTCAACAGGCGCGAAATACAGTGAAGTCGTTCGCATCCGACCGAAAGGCGACCGCATGTCCACCGATAACGCCCGTGTCGGCGAGACCACCACCGTGGCCGAGGCCCCCTGGGTCGGCCCGGCCTTCCTCATCGGCCTCCCGCTCGCCGGCGCCGCGCTCGGATGGGGGCTCACCTTCATCGTCGAATGGATCGTCGGGCTCAGGTGGTTCCCCTTCCAGGGCCTGTTCGAGCTGTTCACCGAGTTGTCCGAGACGCTCCGGCTCGTCGTCGCCCTCGCCGTCGGCCTCCTCCTCGGCATCGTGCTCGCCCTCTTCGCCGTCCACGAGATGCTGAAGATCAGCGTCGGCCGCGACCGGATCGCCCTCAAACGCGGCGACTACGACCGCGAGCTCGACCGCGCGGACGTCAGCGGCGTCTTCGTGCAGGACAAGCGCGTCGTCGTGCTCGGCCACCGCCGCCAGGAACTCGCCAACGTCGAATTCGACCTCGACCGCGACAAGCTCGCCTCCGCCCTCCGCAAGCACGGCTACGCCTGGCTCCCCGGCGGCGACCCGTACGCCGCCGAGTTCAAACGCTGGGTCCCCGGCGCCGAAGGCCTCCCCAAGGGCGCGAACGCCGTGCTCAAGGCCCGGCAGCAGGCCCTCGAGAAGTCCAACGGCGGCGACCTCGCCGAACTCCTCGACGAACTCGACACCCTCGGCGTCGTCGTGCACGACAAGGACAAGAAGCAGTACTGGCGCCTCGCCGACCCCGCCTGACCGATCCCCCCCGACCGGCCCGCCGAAACCTGGTCACCCGACCCCGTCACCATGCGGATGCGGACGCGCCCTCCCGCGCGGAGGATGGGTGCGAACGCACCGCACCAAAACGGGGGAGACACCATGACCGGCCCGCTGCTCTTCGGCCTGGCGATCCTGCTCGCCGCCATCGTCCCCGGACCCGACTTCGCGATGGTCGTGCGCAACACCGTGCTCTCGGGGCGGGTGAGCGGGATGTGGACCGCCACCGGGATCGGCCTCGGCATCGTCGTGTGGGTCGTCGCCACCTCGATCGGCCTGGCCGCGCTCCTCGCCGCATCGGCGCTGGCCTTCACCGTGGTGAAGCTCGCGGGCGCCGCTTACCTTGTCTACCTGGGGATCCGGTCGATCCGCACCGCCGTAAAGGAACGGCGGCGGCCCGCCGCCGAGATCGAACTCGACCGGCCGATGAGCCACTGGGCCGCGTTCCGCTCCGGCCTGATGTGCAACCTGCTCAACCCGAAAGCGGTCGTCCTGTTCACCGCGCTCATGCCGCAGTTCCTCGTCGGCGGCGGCTCGCAGGCGGTCCTCATCGTCGAGCTCGCGGCCGTCGGGATGGCGGTCTGCGGGCTCTTCTACATCGGACTCGCGAACCTGATCGGCCTGTTCCGCGCCGTCCTCGAACGCCCACGCGTGCGCGCCTGGCTCAACGGCGTCACCGGGGCAGTGATGGTCGCCCTGGGCCTCCGCGTCGCCGCGAACTGATGCATCGGTCGACCGGGCGGCCCCGCGCGGCGGGGTTCGCGGGCGATGCGGTGAGATAGCAGCGCGGCGGCCAGCCGACCGATCCTTTGCGCTTGCGGGAGTGCGAGGGGACGGCAGACCGGCCGCCGTTTCCACGCTTCGATTACTCGATAGCGGTATCTGCGGGGTTCTTGGAGAATCGTCGCCATGAGCACCTGGGAACTGGAAACCGAGATCGAGTCGTACTACGAGCGCGGCCAGGAGCGCGAGCGCCTGACGCGCAACGCGCGCGGACGCCTCGAGTTCGCCCGCATGCAGGACCTGCTGCGCCGCAAGCTCCCCGGCGCGAGCCTCGACGTGCTCGACGTGGGCGGCGCGACCGGTGTGCACGCGAAGTGGCTCGCCGAGGACGGCCACCGCGTCACCTTGATCGACCCCGTCGCCAGCCAGGTCGAGGTCGCGGCGCAGCTGCCCGGCGTCACCGCCGTCGTCGGCGACGCCCGCGAACTGCCTTGGGACGACGCGAGTTTCGACGCGGTGCTGCTCATGGGGCCGCTCTACCACCTGACCGACCGCGAGCAGCGCGTGCAGGCCGTCAAGGAGGCCGCGCGGTGCGCGCGCCCCGGCGGGATCGTGGCGGCCGCGACGATCAACCGCACGGCGGGCTGGAACGACTTCCTGCTGTTCCGGGCGGGCGGCGGGGACAAGGGCCTGAGCGCCGAGGCGAGCTTGCGCATCATGCGCGAAGGCACGTTGCGGTACTTCGACCAGGACATCTTCACCACCGCCTACCTGGCCCATCCTTCCGAGGTCGCGTCCGAATTCGCCGATGCGGGACTGGCCGGCGCGGCGCAGTACGCGGTGCAGGGCCCTCCCGGGTACATCCCCGAGCTGGAGGCGCTCATCGACGACGAGGACGTCCGCCAGCACCTCATGGACGGCCTGAGGATCATCGAGGCCGAGCCCTCGCTGCTGGGCGCGAGCAACCACCTGCTGACGGTCGCGACGGTTCCCGCTTCCTGACGCCCGCCGCCGAAGCCCGCTGCGCGGGGCCCGACCGAACCCGGCGGCCCCGCGCAATGGGACTGGGCATGCCGCGAGCCCGTGCCCGCGGCACGGCGCCCGCGAGCCGGCCCCGCGCAGCGGGCTTCGGCGTGCCGCGCACCGTCTGCGAGTCGGCGCCGGGCGCGGCGTTCGCAGTTCGCGAGCGGGCTTCGCGCAGCGGGACCCTGCGTGCCGCGCACCGTCTGCGAGTCGGCGCCGGGCGCGGCGTTCGCAGTTCGCGAGCCGGCTTCGCGCCGGGACCCCGTACGCTTCCGCAGCGCGCCGCCGCTACGCTCCCGAACTATGTGGAACCGCAGCTTTCTCATCCTCCACGGCGTGGAGAACCGCAGGCCCGAGGGCCACTGGCAGCATGAGCTGGCCATGGACCTGCGCGAGCGAGGCGAGCAGGTCTTCTACCCGCAGCTGCCCGACACCGACAGGCCGAGGCTCGTGGACTGGACCGACGCGTTCCGGTCCGAGCTGGCGCTCATGCGCGGTGAGAAGGTCGTGGTCTGCCACAGCCTCGCCAGCGTCGCGTGGCTCCACCTCGCGGCGGCCGACGCCGCCTCCGCCAACCCCGCCTCGGCCGACCGCGTCCTGCTCGTGAGCCCCCCGGGGCCGCAGGCGTTCGACTGGGACGTCATCGCCGGCTTCACCACGGTCGGCCTCGACCTCGCCGGGATGCGCCTCGCAGAGCGCTCGGTGCGGCTGGTCTGCTCCGACGACGACCCGTACTGCACCGAAGGCGCCGCCGAACACTACGGGCGGCCCCTCGGCTGCGAGGTCGACGTGATCCCCGGCGGCGGCCACCTCGCCCTGGGCGACGGCTACGGGCGCTGGCCTTCCGCACTCGCCTGGTGCCTCGACGAATCGGAGCGCTTGCGCCCTAACCGCTGACGAGCGCGCCGCATTGCCGTTGGCCTGTGCGGCCCTACGGCCGCTTCGCATCTCCGCCGGTGCCCGCGTCGGTGCCCCGGGCGGCGGCTGGCGCCCCTAATCGGTAGCGAGCGCCGCCTTGCCGGGCCGGTGCCCGACCGCGGATCGGCGCCTTCCGGTCCGTCCTCGTGCGGCGAATCGTCGTACCCGCGATGCACCCTTGTGTACAGGGGCGCTGCGCATCGACACACCCGAGCGCGGGTGGCGGACGGGCGGCGCACTCGTCGTACCTCCGCGCCAATATTGATTCGGGGGGTCCCGCGGCCCGACACACCCGACCTCGGGGGAGGGGGACCGGCCACGAAGCGTCGCAGCCGGGGTGCTTCACATCGGCCGCGCTACACCCGACCTCGGGGGCGGGGGACCGACCGCGAAGCGCCGCGGCCGGGGTGCTTCACATCGGCCGCACTCGGTGCCAGACTGGACTCGATCGGCCCTTCCGTCTCCGCAACCCCCTGCGGGCCTTCGGATCGGCTCGCCGGGGAGGCCGTGTGCGCTGGGTTCGGATCGCCATCGTCGCCGTGTTCGTGCTGGCCGCCGCCTCGGCGGCGCTCGCCGGGAGCCTCGCGGCGCCCCGCGGCGAGACGACCGCGGTCGCCGTCGCCGACCCGCCCGATCTGAGCGCCACCGCCGAGATCCGTCGCATGTTCATGAAGCCGGGCCAGGTCGCCGTCGCCGTCACCAACCACGGCGATGCGCCCGTGCGCGTGCGCGGCGTCGAGCTGCTCACCGAGTCGTTCGCGCCCTCGGGCGTTCAGGAGTTCGACACCGAGGTCCCGCCCAGCGTGAACGCCCGAGACATGTTCATTCAATACGGTGCGGCGAACTGCCCCGACGGCGTCGACACGAAGGCCGAACCGGCGTCCGTGGTCCTGCAAGTCGCCACTGAAGACGGGGCCGAGCACACGGTGAACCTGGAATTGTCGTACCCCAACGGCACACTTGACCGGTTGGTCCGGGAAGCGTGCGCGGCGCAGGCGGTGGCCTCCGCGGCCCGCATCGAACTGGGGGAGCTGACCGCCGCCGCGGACGGCACCCTCGAAGGGAGGTTGAGCGTGACGCCGCTGGGCGAGGCGGCGCTGGAGGTGACCGAGGTTCGCGGGAGCGTCCTGTTCGAGATCCACGCCGGGGCGTCGACGCCCGAGGCAGGCGGCGTGACGGTGCCGCTGGTCTTCGACGCGCACCGCTGCGACGGCCATGTGGTGGGCGACGCGAAGCACCCGTTCGGGTTCACCGCGTGGATCGCGATCGGCGGCGGCGAGCCCGTCGCGACCCCGATCGACGTGCCGGAGGACCGGCGCGAAGCCCTATGGACGATGCTCGACGCGCGTTGCGCCGAGCGGGAATGAACGGTTGAACCGTTCCAATCGATGGAACTGGAGGAGGCGAACGTGGCACATCGGACGTACGCTGGAAGACGTGGGTGATCACACCGATACTTCAGGTAACGAGGCGCAGCGGTTGCGCACCCGCCTCGTGGAGAGCCTGCGGTCGCGCGGCGTGATCCGGAGCGAGGCAGTGGAGACGGCGATGCTCGCCGTACCGCGCCACCTGTTCGTGCCCGAGGCGACGCTGCGCATCGCCTACGCCGACGACGTGTACGTCACCAAGCGCAACAGCGACGGCGAGGCCGTCAGCTCCGCCTCGCAGCCCGCGATCGTCGCCGAGATGCTGGAGCAGCTCGACGTGCGGCCCGGCCACCGCGTGCTCGAGATCGGCGCCGGCACCGGCTACAACGCCGCATTGCTCGACGCGCTCGTCGGCCCCGAGGGCGCGGTGACCACTGTGGACATCGACGCGGACACCGCCGGGCGGGCCCGCCGGGCCCTCGAAGCGGTCGGCGCCGAACGCGCCCGCGTCATCCAGGGCGACGGCGAACTCGGCTTCGTCGACGGCGCGCCGTACGACCGCATCATCGCCACCGTCGGCACCTGGGACCTGCCCCCGGCCTGGTGGGACCAGCTCGCCGAAGGCGGCCGGCTCGTCGCGCCCCTGAGCATCCGCGGCTGCGAGCACTCGGTCGCCTTCGACTATGTGGACGGCGTCATGCGCAGCCGCTCGATCGTGAGCTGCGGCTTCATGCCCATGCGCGGCCTCGGCAGCCAGGAGGGCCAGACCGTGGAACTCTCCGAGGGCCGCATCATGACCTTCCACGTCGAGCACGAGGTCGAGGCCGACGGCGTGCGAGGCGTCCTCGACGGGCGCGGCACGACCGTGTGGACCCCCGTGCAGCTCAAGGTGAACGACGACGCCACCCAGCTTTCGCTCTGGCTGGCCTGCGCGTTCGCCGGGTACGGGCGCATGAGCGCCCCCTTCGGCGACCACGGCCTGCAGCGCCTGCTGCTGCGCTGGGCCAACCCGGCGGTCGTCGAAGGCGAGGACTTCGCCTACCTGGTGTGCCGCCGCCACGGCGGTGGGAACGAGATCGGCGTGCGCGGCCACGGCCCCAACGGTTCGGCCCTCGCCGTCCGCGTCGCCGACGAGGTGCGCGTCTGGGACCGCGAGTGCCGCGACGGCGTCAGCCTCCAGATCACCGCCCACCGCAAGGGCACCGGCCCTGAGACCGAACCGCGCTTCACCGTGCCAAAGCGCCACACCCGCCTCGCGATCGAAGTGGCCCCCGACGCGGACGGCCCCCTCTAAGGAGTGCTCGCGAGGCCCCGTCGGCCCCCGGTCACCCCTCGCCTCGTGCGGCTTAACGATTCGAACTAGGGTGGAGGCGTCCTCGCCCGCCGGTCCGCGCCCACCCCTCAGCGCGCCTTCGGATCCGGGTGACCACGTGTAGCGGTATCGCTGCGACCGGTCGCAGTGGACGCAATGCAGTAATAGTGGCTGACGCCCCTGACAAAGTCCCGGCCCCACTCGCCTCCGCCCCGAGTCGGCCGGTCGAAAGCCGTTCCCAGAAAGGACGCCCCCGATGTCCGAGCCGACCTTCAAACAGCGGGCACGCTATTGGTTCGACAACACCATGTCGAAGGGCACGAAAGCGCTGATCGGTTGGTTGACCGTCATCACGTTGGCGCTCACCGCGATTGGTGCCCTGTTCCTCGTCGTCGTTCAAGAAGGCGACGGATTCGGCGGTACATTGTGGAAGTCGTTCATCCACATCCTCGACGCCGGAACCATCACCGGCGACGATGCCGGCGGCCCCGCGATGGTCGTCATGTTCATCACCACCATCGGCGGTCTGGTGATCCTGTCGTCACTCGTCGGTGTGCTGACGACCGGTCTCGACGCGAAACTCGAAGAGCTCCGGAAAGGCCGCTCGCTCGTCGTTGAGAAAGATCACACGGTCGTTCTCGGATGGTCCGACCAGGTCTTCATCGTCATCTCGGAATTGGTGGAGGCCAACGAGAGCGAGAAGCGCGCCGTCATCGCGATCCTCGCCGACCGCGACAAGGTCGAAATGGAGGACGAGATCCGCACGAAGATCGCGGATCTCAAATCCACTGTCGTCGTGTGCCGCTCCGGCGACCCGGCCGACCCCGACAGCATCGGCCTCGTCAACCCCTCGCAGGCCAAGAGCGTCATCATCCTGACCTCCGCCGAGGAGGACCCGGACGCGCAGCTCGTGCGCTCGCTCCTCGCGGTCACCCAGGGCGGCAACGGCATCAAGTGCCATGTCGTCGGCGCCGTGGCCGAGGGCCGGAACCTTCCCGCCGCCCGCCTCGCCGGCGGCCGCGCCGCGCACATCGTCGACGCCAACGACCTCATGGCCCGCCTCATGGTCCAGACCTGCCGCCAGTCAGGCCTCTCCGTCGTCTACACCGACTTGCTCGACTTCGGCGGCGACGAGATCTACATGGTCGAGGAGCCGGGCCTCTTCGGCCGGCCCCTCAGCCAGGCCCTGCACTCCTACCGCACGTCCTCGTTCATGGGCGTGCTCACCAAGGAGGGCCGCTGCATCATCAACCCGCCGACCTCGGCCTCGCTCCAGCCCGGCGACAAGCTCATCCTCCTCGCGGCCGATGACTCCGCGATCGCGCTCGACGGCTCGCGGCCCGTGATCGACGAGAGCGTCATCGTCGCGCGCGCCGACGCCGGGAACCGACCCGAGCGCACGCTCATCCTCGGCTGGAACGCCATGTCGCGCACGATCCTGGAGCAGCTCGACCAGTACGTGACCCCCGGCTCGGTCACCGACGTCGTCTCCGACCACCCCGACGCGGCCGAGGCCATCCGCAAGATCGGCCCCACCATGCGCGTCCAGGGCCTGAACTTCAAGGAGGACGACACCACCGACCGGATGCTCCTGGAGTCCCTCAACCCCGGCTCGTACAACCACATCATCGCCCTCTGCTCGGACGACGTGGCCCCGCAGCTCGCCGACTCGAAGACCCTCGTGACCCTCCTGCACCTGCGCGACATGGCGCAGCGCAGCAACACCCGCTTCAAGGTCGTCTCGGAGATGGCCGACGACCGCAACCGCACGCTCGCGCAGGTCACGCAGGCCGACGACTTCATCGTCAGCGACAAGCTCATCAGCCTCCTGCTCACCCAGACCGCCGAGAACCCGCACCTCTCGCAGGTCTTCGGGCAGCTGTTCAGCCCGGACGGCTCCGAGATCTACCTCAAGCCCGCCGAGCACTACGTGCGCCCGGGCGTGCCGGTCAACTTCTACACCGTCGCCGAGTCGGCGAGGCGGCGCGGCGAGACCGCCTTCGGCTACCGCGTGGCCGCCCTCGCCAAGCAGGCCCCGAACTACGGCGTGCACCTCAATCCGGACAAAGGCCTGCAGTTCATGCTGCAACCGGGCGACAAGATCATCGTCCTCGCCGAGGACTGACGGGTCCGCGCGCCGGTCGGGCCTCACGGTCCGTCACCGTCACCCGACCGGCGTACGACTTTGGTCATGGGACCTTTACGACCTTCGGCCGATGCCGGTGTCGGCCACCGCAGGTAGCTTCAATAAGGACCGCAGCACCCAGCGGAGGAAACAGGAACAATGACCGACGACCTCAACGCCGAGGACACGCCCGAGGCCGCAGCGCCCGGGACCCCTCGCGCCCCCATCACCCGATTGTGGGCGTACGCCCGCCAGCACCTGCGCCTGCTCCTCATCGGCGGCGCCCTCTCCTTCGCCGGAGGCCTCGTCGGCCTCGTCCAGCCGCTCATCGCGATGGACGTGATCGACACCCTCTCCTCGAACGAGTCCCTCACAAGGCCGCTGCTCTACCTGGGCGCGGTCGTCATCATCGGCGGCGCGCTCGGCGCCCTCGGCCCCTACCTCATGCAGATCGCCGGGCAGGACGTCGTCCTCACCGTGCGCAAGCAGCTCATCGACCGGCTCGTGCGCCTCGAAGTCGCCGAAGTCGACCGCCTCAAGCCCGGCGACCTCGTCTCCCGGCTCAGCTCCGACACGAACCTCCTGCGCACCGTCGCCAGCACCACCGTCATCGGCGGCGTCACTGACGCCTTCATGATCCTCGGCGGCATCGGCCTCATGGCCTGGCTCGACATCGCCCTGTTCGGCACCACCATGGCCATGGTCGTGTTCGTCACCGTCACCATGCTCTTCATCATGCCGCGCATCCAGAACGCCACCGTCGCCTCGCAGAAGGCCCTGGGCGACATGGGGTCGCTCCTGGAGCGCATCTTCAGCGCCTTCCGCACCGTCAAGGCCTCCAGCGCCGAAGACCACGAGATCGGCCGCCTCAACACCGCGGCCACCGCCGCCCGCGACACGGGCGTCAAGGCCTCCTTCTGGGAGGCGCTCGCGGGCGTCGTCGCGTTCCTGCCGGTGAACATCGCGTTCCTCCTGGTGCTCGGCGTCGGCGGCGCGCGCGTCGCCTCCGGGGCCATGGAGGTCGGCACCCTCATCGGCTTCCTGCTGCTGCTGTTCTACCTGATGGGCCCGATCAGCGGCCTCGTCGCGTCGCTCTCGCAGCTCCAGACCGGCCTCGCCGCGATCCACCGGGTCGAGGAGGTCGCCAACCTCGCCGCCGAGCACGCCGCGTCCGAGGGCGACCTGCCCGCGGACGCGCGCGTCCCGGCCGGCACCGGCCCCGCGAAGGTCGTGTTCGAGAACGTCACCTTCCGCTACGCCGACGACCTCCCGTACGTCCACCACGGCGTCTCGTTCGAGTCGAGCGGGCGCGGCCTCACCGCGCTGGTCGGCCCTTCCGGCGCCGGCAAGACGACGGTGTTCTCGCTCATCGAGCGGTTCTACCCGGCCACCACCGGTTCGGTGAAAGTGGACGGTGTCGATGTCGTGGACTGGCCGCTCGAGGAGCTGCGCGGCCTGATCGGCTACGTCGAGCAGGACGCGCCGGTCCTTGACGGCACGCTCCGCGAGAACCTGATCATGGCCGCGCCCAAGGCGACCGATGCCGAGCTGGACGAGGTCGTGCGGGTCGCGCGGCTCACCGAACTGGTCGGCAAGCTGCCCGACGGGCTCGACTCGCGGATCGGCTACCGGGGCACGACCCTCTCGGGCGGCGAGCGCCAGCGCGTCGCGATCGCGCGGGCGCTGCTGCGCAAGCCGCGCCTGCTGCTGCTCGACGAGGCCACCTCGCAGCTCGACGCCGCGAACGAGGCCGCGCTCAAGCAGGTGATGCTCGACGCCGCCGAGCGCACGAACGTCCTCGTTGTGGCGCACCGGCTTTCGACGGTGACCAGCGCCGACCAGATCGTGGTCTTCGACGCCGGCCTCGTGCGGGCGGTGGGCACGCACGCGGAGCTGGTGGAGAACGACGACCTGTACCGCGACCTGGCCGCTTCCCAGCTCCTCACGGCCGCCTAGGGGGTTGGGGGAGTAGCGGAACGCGCGGCCCTTCGCGAGGCCGCACTGCAATGACGAGCGCCCCGCGGCGATGCCGCGGGGCGCTGTTCGTCGGCCTGCTGCGTGGAGGGGCCCGCCGGGTCGGCACCACCGCCCGGCGCTTCGTCTCGGGCGTCGGCTACCGGAGGGCGCGTCGGCGATCGCCTTGCGCACCCGGTCCGGGAACGATGTTGCGCCGCAGTCGATCTGCGCGCAACCCGGTGACCGACCGGCCACGCAACGCATCGGTGGATTTCGATACTTGACGTTCGCCGCCGCGTGCGCCAAGATGGCTTAGAAACCGGTTCCTATCAATATGTGCATCGATTCGGGGAGGTCCAGCCTCCCCTGCTTTCCGACCAATGACCTGATCGAGAAACCGATACCTGCGGGCTCAAAGCCCCGGGTGCCGGATCGTGACACCCCTGCCGCGATGGGATCGGGCGGGAGGGGACCGACTGGGAGGCCGTCGCCACGGTGACCGTACCGATGGTCGCGGTGGTGCATGCCGGGGTGGCCACCACCGCCGAGGCGACGGCCTCCCTTCGCTTCGTCAACGCGCACTCGCGCCTCTAGCGAGGGCCGTGCTCGACGGCGCGCCGACGCCGCCGTCCGCCCGATTTCTGGCATCGTTCAGGCCCCGTTCACGTACGCGCCGAGCGGGTGACGACCGCGGCGGCTTGACTGAAGGCCCATCCCCGATGGAGTCCAGTGCCGCAAGGCCGTGCCATCCCACGAAAGGACCTTCATGTCCCCCAAGAGCGTGCTCATGCGCGGCGCGGCCGTGCTGACCGCCGCCGGAGCCCTCGCCGGCCTCGCCGCCGCCCCGGCCGCCGCCAAGCCCCACCACGACGAACCCGTCGTCATCGCGCACCGCGGCGCCAGCGGCTACCTGCCCGAGCACACCCTCGAGGCCTACGCGCTCGCCGTCGACATGGGCGCCGACGTCATCGAGCCCGACCTCGTGCTCACCAAGGACGGCGAACTTCTCGCCCGCCACGAGCCGGTCCTCGACGAGACCACCGACGTCGCCGCGCACCCCGAGTTCGCGGACCGCAAGACCACCAAGCTCATCGACGGCAAGGCCGTCACCGGCTTCTTCGCCGACGACTTCACCCTCGCCGAGCTCAAGACCCTCCGCGCCGAGGAGCGCCTGCCCGACCTGCGCCCCGACAGCGCCGAGCACGACGGTGAGTTCGCGCTGGTCACGTACGACGAGGTCCTCGACTACGTGGACACGTTGGACCGCAAGGTGATCACCTACCCCGAGATGAAGCACCCGTCCTACTACGAGG
Organism: Glycomyces sp. NPDC021274; assembly: GCF_040641195.1. Taxonomy (NCBI): domain Bacteria; kingdom Bacillati; phylum Actinomycetota; class Actinomycetes; order Glycomycetales; family Glycomycetaceae; genus Glycomyces; species Glycomyces sp. NPDC021274. The sequence goes on from NZ_JBFADC010000013.1 coordinate 60,150, forward strand.
ACAAGGGCATGAGCATCGAGGACGCGCTGGCCGACCTGCTGGAGGAGCGCAAGCTCGACCGCAAGCGGTCGCCGGTGTGGATCCAGTCGTTCGAGTACGAGAGCCTGCTCAACATCGCCGAGCGCGTGGACAACCGCATCGGGTTGAACATCGACGGCCAGGGCACGATCCCGAACTCGACCCTCAACGAGTACGCGAGGACGCTGGACACGATCAGCCTCAACAAGAACCGCATCTTCCCGCGCGCGGCCGACGGCTCCATCTCGGAGCCGACCGACATCGTGCAGCGCGCGCACCGCCGCGGCCTGGACGTGCACGTGTGGACCTTCCGCGCCGAGAACGCGTTCCTGCCCACGAACCTGCGGGAGGGCTCCGACCCGGCCGCATGGGGTGACATCGAGGCCGAGTTGGAGCTGTTCTACGACCTCGGCGTCGACGCCGTCTTCAGCGACTTCCCGGACCTGGCCGTCGCAGCCCGCGACTGCTAGATCCGGGAGCAACCCAGGATTCGCAAGAAGCGAGGGGCCGCCCTGCCGCCGGGGCGGTCCCTCCTCGGCGAAGCTTGCGAGCCGTAGATTGGCACTGTGCGCGTCCGGCATGCGCGCCCGGCGGGCGACGATCTCCCCGCTCAATCCCGGTGGGCACCGGCCCCTCGTGCGCGCCCGGTCGGCGAAGTGGGCGGGAATGTCGGTGGCGGATGCGACGATCGGTGCATGGCTGAGAACGAAACGATCGAGCAGGCGATTCCGATCCTCCGCGTCGAGGACGCGGCGGCCGCGCTGCCCTGGTACGAGCGGCTCGGGTTCGTGAAGCAGTGGGAGCACCGGTTCGAGCCGGGCTTCCCGCTGTTCGTGGAGGTCGCGCGGGGGCAGGTGCGGCTCTTCCTCTCGGAGCATCAAGGCGATGCGCACCCGGACGGCGTGATCTACCTGCGGGTCAAGGACGTCGACGCGGTCGCGGCGGCGTTCGGCGTCGCGGCCGAGCAGCGGGAGTGGGGCGCCAGGGAGATCGAACTGCGCGACCCTGACGGCAACCGCCTGCGGATCGGCACCCCGCGAGGCTAAGGGTGTCTGCGAACCTCGCCGGCCGCTGACCGGCCGATTCGTCTGTTTTCGTTGAGTCCGATCGCATTGCGATCGGACTTTTTTCCTCCGCGTCTTCGCGCGACCCGGGGTCCCGTTCCTCGTGATTGACAACTAACCCTAATAGGGGTTATTATTGGGGTCATAGATTCAATCCGAGTCGAAGCGAGGATGACGACCATGCCGAAGATCAACGTGTACCTGCCCGACGAGCTCGCCGAGGCGGTCAAGGAGGCGGGCCTTCCGGTGTCCGCGATCTGCCAACGGGCCCTTGAGCAGTCGGTGAAACGGCTGACCGCGATCCGTGCCGCCGTCACGGGGGAGCTCGACGCCGAGCACCCCGCCGCGGGCCTGACGCACTTCACCGAGCGCGCCCGCCACGCGATCACGCTCGGTGTGGAACGGGCGCGGGCCTCCGGGGCACCGGCGGTCGGGAGCGAGCACCTGCTGTACGGCCTGCTCGCGGAAGGCGGCAACCTCGCCCTCCAAGTGCTCCGCGTGATGGAGGTCGAGCCCGAGCAGATCGCGCGGGAGCTCTCAGCGACCACCCCGGCCGACGCTGCACCGTCGACGGCGGACCGGTTCGACGCCACGGCCGCCAACGCCCTCGAACTCGCCATCACCGAGGCGATCACCCTGGGGCACAACTATGTCGGCTGCGAGCACCTGCTGCTCGGCCTCGTCACCGAACCCGACGGCGGCGGGGGGCAGGCGCTGCGGGCGAAGGGCGTCGAAGCGCGCTCGGCTCGCGGCGCGGTCGTCGCGGCCCTCGCCGGGTACGGTCACCTGCGGGCCACAACTGCGAACGCCGGCTCGGAAGCGCCCGTCGACGCGGCGGCAGTGCTGCGCCAGGCGATGCAGCCCATCGTCGAGCGCCTCGAACGCCTCGAAGCTCATGTCGGCCTCACTTCGGACCGCTGACCACCGCGCAGGCAGCGGCCGCGGCGCCCCCGTGCGCCGCGGCCGCCTCGCGGCGGCAGTGGCGTCCGCGGTGATGACGGCCCTGCTCACCTTGATCCTGACCGGCGTCCTCTGAGGGGCCGCGACCTGCTCTTGGCCGCAGCCGTCAAGCCGGAATCAACAGTTCGAAGTGGACGTTCTGGAACGGTTCGTCGAACGGCTCAGAGCGCATCTCGTTGACCGCGACCCGCTCGTCGAACAGGACGGTGCCGCGCCTGGACCAGAACTCGACCGCGCCCGGGGTGCGGGCGTCCGTGTGGAGGTACACGCCGCTGTAGCGTTCGCGGCTCGCGATGAACTCCAGGCAGGCGTCGACCAGCGCGCCCGCGAGGCCCCGCCGCCGGTGCTCGGGTCGCACGTAGACGCGGTAGAGCGTCGCGGTGCGACCCTCTTCGAAGCGGCTCGTCACCTCGAGCGGGTGCGGCGGCGAGGTGGGCGTCTGGCCGCGCACGCCCGCCGTGGCGGCGACCACGCCGTCCCGCACCGCGACGAACAGCGTGTTGTCCTCGGGGGCAAGGTAGTACGAGTCGAGATCGATGATGTCGGAGTGCCATTGCGGCAGGTACCCGTGCCCGAAGTCGCGGTAGACGGTGTCGAGCATGACCGATCGCGCGCCCGGGAGGTCCTCGGGCTCGGCCCGCCGGAGAACGTAACCGTCTACACCTCTGGCCCCTCGTGCCACCGCGATATCTGACATGTGTGCCATTATTGCATCCGATTTGCAATAGGCAAGACTTCGCGATAAGAGACGAGGCTCACGTCATGCCGCTCTCCCGGCGCACCCTGATCACCGCCGCCGCCCCCCTCGGCCTCGGCGGCGTCCTCGCCACCACCGGCTGCTTCGCCGCCGACGACGACCAGGGCGGCCTCGTCTTCGCCACCGCCCTCACCCCCGCCGCAGGGCTCTCGCCCCACTCCGAGGACGCGTTCCTCCTCGCCCGCTGGGCGGTCGCCGAGACCCTCCTCGGCCTCGACGACAACGGCCTGCCCGTCCCGAAACTCGCCCTCGACTGGACCCAGGCCGAACCCACCGCCTGGGACCTCACCCTTCGCGACGGCGTCCGCTTCCACGACGGCACCGCCCTCGACGCGGCCGCAGCAGCCGCCGCGCTCAACGCCGCCGCCACCGCGGCATCCGTGCCCCGCGTCATCGACGGCATCGGCCTCACCGCCGCAGCCACCGGCGACCGCACCCTCCGCGTCACCACCGCAGCCGCCGACCCCGTACTCCCGCAACGACTCTCCAGCCCCTACCTCGCGATCCTCGCCCCCGGCGCCTACCGGGACGGCACCGTCGACCCGGCCGGCTTCGCGACCGGCCCCTTCCACATCACCGCCTCCACCTCCACCGGAGCCACCCTCGAACGCAACGACGACTACTGGGGCGAACCGGCCGCCATGGCCGGCTACCGCGCCGACTACGTGCCCGACGCCGCCACCCGCGTCGCGGCCCTGCGCTCCGGCGAAGCCCACGTCATCGAAGCCGTCCCCTACGCCCAGATCGCGAACCTCGAAGCGTCCCAACTGCAGGACGCACCCACCGGCCGCACCGTCAGCCTCTACCTCAACACCGCGACCGGCCCCCTCGCCGACCCCGCGCTCCGCGCCGCAGTGGCCGCCGCCATCGACACCGCCCCGATCGTCGACGACATCTACGAAGGCCGCGCCGACGCCCCCGAAGGCCTCTTCGGCCCCGCCCTCGCCTGGGCCGCCGACCACCGCGACCACACCCTCCCGGACGCCGCGACCCCCGCCGGCGAGACTCTGCGCATCGCCACCTACTCCAACCGCGCCGAACTCCCCGAAACGCTCACGGTCCTCGCCGACCAGCTCACGACCGCCGGATTCGCCGTCGAGACCGAAGTGCGCGAATACAACGACATCGAACCCGACATGCTCGCCGGGGACTTCGACGCGTTCCTCATGTCCCGCTCCGTCGTGCAGGACTCCGGGGACGCCTACACCTACCTCGACTCCGACTTCACCAGCGACGGCGGCTTCAACGCCTCCCTCCTCGCCGACCCCGCCGTCGACCAAGCGGTCGCCGCCATCGCCACCGCCGCCGGGCCGGACATGGACCCCGACACCGCCGCAGCGGCCCGCCAGCACGCCGTCCTCGACGCCGAAGCCGTCGTGCTCGCCACCGTCGCCGTCATCCCCATCGCCCACGAACGCCTCGTCACCGGCGTGGCGGGCGGCGCCGCGAACGTCACCAGCGACCCGCGCGAACGCGAGATCATCACCACCGCCACCACCATGGAGTAGCCGGTGGCGCTCCTGCGGGCCATCCTCACCAGGGCCGGCGTCCTCCTGGCCGTACTCGCCGCCATCGGCCTGCTGCCCTGGCTCGCCGACCGCGACCCGGCCCTCACCGTGCTCCGCGCCCGCTACCCCGGCCGCGAAGCCACCGACGGCGCACTCGACGCGATCCGCGGCGAACTCGGCCTCGACGCCGGACCCCTCGCGATCCTCCGCGACTGGCTCCTCGGCCTGCCGCAAGGCGACTTCGGGACCTCCTGGACCAGCGGCGCACCCGTCGCCGACACGGTGCTCCCCGCCCTCGGCACCTCCCTCACCGTGATGGCCGCCGCCCTCACCGTCACCTTCGCCGTCACCGCCGCCGCATGCGCCCCGGCGCTGCACCGCGCCGCCCAAGGCCGACCCGTCGGCACCGGCGGCGTCGCCGTCGCCTCCTTCGCCGCACTGCCCGACTTCCTCATCGCCACCCTCGGCGTCGCCGTCTTCGCCACCTGGACCGGCCTCCTGCCCGCCTACGGCTTCAACGGCCCCGCCAACCTCGTGCTGCCCGCGCTCGCCATGGGCCTGCCCGGCGGCGGCGTCCTCGCCCGGCTCGGACGCGACGCCATCGGCCGCGTCGCCGCCGAAGACTGGGTCCGCCAATGGCGCACCGCCGGATACCCCAGGGCCCGCATCGCACGCGGCCTCCTCCGCCGCGCCCTCCCGCCCGTCCTGCCGCAGCTCGCGATCATCAGCGTCTCGATCACCGGTGCCGCCGTCGCCGTCGAGACGATCTTCGCCGTACCCGGCCTCGGCCGCGCCGCGCTCGCCGCCGCCGACGCCCAAGACCTCCCCGTCCTCCAAGCCTGCATGGCACTCCTCATCGCCTTCGGCTTCACCGCCGGACTCCTCGCCCGAACCGGCGCCCGACACCTCGCCGGCCCCGCCGCCGACGCCGCCGCGATCCCCGCCGCCCCACCCGCGACCGGCGGACGCCGCCGCCACGCGGCCTGGATCACCGCGACCGCCGCGCCGCTCCTCCTCGCCGTCGCCTACGGCCGCATCCGCTCCGGCGACATCGCCACCGGCTCCCGCCTCGACGCCCCCACCGCCGCCGCCTGGCTCGGCACCGACGAACTCGGCCGCGACGTGCTCGCCCGCCTCGGCCAGGGCGCGCTCTGGACGGCCGGAGCCGCGTTCCTCGCGTGCGCCCTCGCATACTTGCTCGCGCTGGCCCTCGGTTTCGTTCCGCGCCTAGCGCATCCGCTCGCCGAGGCGTTCAACTCGTTCCCGGTCGCGATCGCCGGGATGATCGTCGTCGTGGTCCTCGGGCGCGGCCAGTTCGGGGCGGTGCTCGCGGTCGTCGCCGTCTCCTGGCCGCCGCTCGCCGCCCACGCCGCCGAACTCGTCGCCCAGGCACGCGCGGCCGGGCATCTCGAAGCGCGCCTCGCCCTCGGTGCGGGGCCGTGGTGGACGTTGCGCAAGCACACCCTCCCGCTCGTCACCGGACCCCTTGCGGCCCATGCCGGTCTGCGCCTGCCGGGCATGGCCCTCGGCATCGCCTCGCTCGGCTTCCTCGGCCTCGGCGCCGAACCGGACGCGCCCGAATGGGGCGCGAGCCTCGCCCGCTCCCTGCCCTACCTCGAACGCGCACCCCTCGCGGCCCTGGCCCCGGCCGCCGCGATGATCGCCCTGACCCTCGCCGTCATGGCCGCCGTCTCGATCCCGAAACGCCGGGCGCGCTGAGGCGACACGCCGTCCGCGTCGCTTCGAGCACCGACGGCGAAGCCCGGACCGCCCGTATTGCGGGCGGCCCGGGCTTCACCAGTCCTATTACTCCCAGGCCCTTGGCGACTGGACGCCCACGATCGTGCCGCTCGGCGTCGCGATGCCCGCGATCTGCAGGCCCGGCACTTCCATCGGCTCGGCCGCGACCGAACCGCCGAGGGCCACCGCCTGCTCGCACGCGCGGGCGGCGTCGTCCACCGCGACCATCACGTTCCACTGCGGCGGGAGCTCCAGCTCCCAGCCTTCGGCGGCGTGGCAGCCGCCGAACTCGCGCGCATCGCCCGCGGCGCTCAGGGCCGCGTACGGCTTCGGGTTCGACGCGACCTCCCACGGCGGCGTCGCCACGTTCCAGCCGAGCAGGTCCGCGTAGAACCGCATCGCCTCCGCAGGCACGCCGTCGATCCGGTACTCGGCCCAGGAGACGCTGTTCGGCTCGCCCCACACGCCGAAGCCGCTCCCGGGCTCGTGCATCTGCACCAGCCCGAACGCGGCGCCGTTCGGGTCGTTCAGCATGGAGAACCGCAGCATCCCGCCCATGTCCTCGGGCTCGTTCGTGACCGCCGCGCCCAGCTCACGGGCGCGCGCCGTCGCCGCATCGCAGTCCTCGACCTTGAAATGCAGATTCCACACCCGGCTCGGCTCCGCCCCCGGAGGGCACGGCATGACCCCCATGACCTCCCGGCCCCCTTCGGAGCCGTCCGGGACGCCGAACGTCGTGTAATGCCCGAAGTCCTCCCCGGCGTCGACGGCAGTCCAACCGAACAACGCCTGATAGAAGGCGACATCCGCCGCCAGATCCGAGGTCAGGGAATCGGACCAGACCGGGGCACCCACCGGGATCGAGGCCATGGCGCACTGCTCCTTCACGAGCGAAGTCGATTGACCCGTTCACGGTCCCACGACCCACCGACACCCGCAGGAATTTCCCCGCAGCGTCAGTCCGCCTGCTCGCCCTCCATGATCGTGAAGTGCGCGCCCGTCGGCGACACCAGCACCGCCATGCGCCCACCCGGGTCGTCCACGGGCGCCACCGCCACCCGCCCGCCCAGATCGACCGCCTTCGCGGCCGTCAGGTCCACCGAAGCGGTACCGAAGCACACCAGCCAGTGCGGATCCATCCGCACCTCCGGGCCCAGCGCCATCCGCGCCCCGCCGAACTCCACCGCCTTGCCGGTCAGGTGCCCGTGCGTCCACAGCCCGACGTACGGCGCGTCGACCGACACCTCGCCGTCGCCCGGCACCTTCAGCGTCCAGTTCAGCAGCTCCGAGTAGAACTGCATCGCCTCCACCGGCGCCCCGTCGTACACGTACTCGAACCACACCGCCGCGCCCGGCTCGCCGTACGCCGTGAACCCCACATGCTCGTTCATCGGCTCGAACAGGCCGAACGCCGCGCCGTCAGGGTCCTTCAGCGCCGCGTACACCAGGTCGTCGCCCACCCGCACCGGATGGCTGATGATCTGGGCGTCCAGCTTCTCCGCATCGGCCACCGCCCTGAAGCAGTCCTCCACATGGAACGCGACCCCCCACGCGGACAACGCGTTCGGGTCACCCGGCGGGTTCGGCGCGAGGCCCCCCACCGCGCGCGCCACCGACACCGTCGACCCCAGGCACAGCTCCGTGTAATGCCCGAACTCCTCCCCGGTGCCGAAACTCGACCACTTGAACAGACGCGTGTAGAAGTCCAGGTCGCGAGCCAGGTCAGGAGTGTTCGCGTCGGCCCAGATCGGGGCCCCCGGCGGAATCTTGGTAGGCATGCGGCAATCCTTCACAGGTCGGGTCGGCTCACCCCACCGTCCCACGGGGGTACGACGCAGGCAAGCCTCGGGTGCGCGCAGACCCGCCGGTTACCCGGCCCCTCGCGCCCGGAAACGCCGAGGCCCGCCGGCGCTGCGCGACGGCGGGCCTCGGAACGGATCACTACTGGCTTCGGCGCTGCTCCCGCAGCAGTTCCCGGATCTCCTGCAGCACTTGGAGCTCCGCCTCCGCGTGCACCTCGTCGACCTCCTCGGCCGCCGGCGTGAACCGCTCGCGCAGCTTGTTCATCGGCAGCACGATCACGAAGTACACCGCGAGCGCCGTCAGGAAGAACACCAGGATGCCGTTCAAGAACACGCCGTACGGGAACACGACCCCGTTCACCGTGAACGCGCCGCCGACCTCGGCCCCGCCCGTGACCAGCGTGATGAGCGGATTGAGGAACGCCGCACCGAACGAGGCCACGAGCGCCGTCATCGCCGCACCCATGACCACCGCGACGGCCAGCTCCACCACATTGCCGCGCATCAGAAAATCTTTGAACCCTTTGATCATGCCCAAAGTCTCGCATCCCCGCGCATGGGAACCGCAGTCGCGAAACCCCGTGTCGCAGTGGCGCACGAGACATCACCCGGACGGGAACAATCCGGGCCCCCCAGCGGTTGCACCCGAACGTGGCCGGCCGATCGGCCGCCGCGCACCTGAAGCACTGCTTGAAAGGCATTCCCCATGAGCGACATCGTGATCGGTGGCGACCTCCGCGTCGACCGGCTCGGCTACGGCGCGATGCGCCTGACCGGCGACCCGGGCATCTTCACCCCGCCGAAGGACCGCGCGAGCGCCATCGCCGTGCTGCGCCGCGCCGTCGAACTCGGCGTCAACTTCATCGACACCGCCGACGCCTACGCCCTCGGCGACAACGAGAAGCTCATCGCCGAAGCCCTCCGCCCCTACGCGGACGGCGTGGTGATCGCCACCAAGGGCGGCAACACCCGCCCCGCCCCCGGCGAGTGGATCGCGGTCGGCAACCCCGGCTACATCCGCCAGCAGGTCGAACTCAGCCTCCGCCGCCTCGGCGTCGAGACCATCGACCTCTACCAGATCCACCGCCTCGACCTGGGCCTGCCGATCGCCGACCAGATCGAGACGCTCGCCGAACTCCAGCGCCAGGGCAAGATCCGCCACATCGGCCTCTCCGAGGTCACCGTGGACCAGCTCAAAGAGGCCCAGACGGTCGCGCCGATCGCGAGCGTCCAGAACCTCTACAACCTCATCAACCGCCAGAGCGAGGACGTGCTCGACTACACCGCCGAGCAGGGCATCGCCTTCATCCCGTGGTTCCCGATCGCCGCGGGCGAGCACGCCGGCCCCGACGGGCCCGTGGGCAAGATCGCCGCCGAGATCGGCGCGACCCCCGCCCAGACCGCGCTGGCGTGGCTGCTGCGCCGCTCGGACAACATCGTGCCGATTCCGGGGACGAGCTCGATCGCGCACCTGGAGGAGAACGTGGGCGCGCGCGACCTGGTGCTCACCGACGACCAGTACGAGGCCTTGAACGGTCTCGCCTCGGCATAGCCGACCTGAAGGGCCCGCGCCGACCGGCGCGGGCCTTTCGCTTGCGGCTCAGGGCTTGCGGCTCAGGGGTTGAGCGGGGCGATGCGGAAGCGCTCGAACTCCGCGGTCGGGCCGTCGGGGTTGGCGAAGACGATCGTGTTCGGCCCGTCGTCCAGGTCGAGGATGACCGGGTAGGTCCAGAAGTCGTTCCAGGTCCAGGTGCCCCGCATGGGGTACCGGCCCGCTTCCTTGCCGTTGACGGTGATGTCGCAGTGCCGCGTCACGATGTCCACATTGTACTCGTGTCCGGCGGTGCGCTCGTCGTTCGCGTAGCTGATGAGGAGCACGTGCGCGCCCGCGGCGGCGTCGACCTCGATGGCCGCGGTGGCGCCGCGTCCGTTCCAGCCGACCACATGCCCGCGGCTCGCGAAGTCGTTGACGACGAGGCAGGAGCCGCCCGCGCGGGCCACCTCCGCGGCGTCCACTTCGACCGGTTCGGGGCCCGCGGCCCCGGTGACGACGATCGGCCCGGCGATCATCTCCGTGCGCAGGCGGTTGACGCCGGCGTGGAGGAACACGGGCCGGGCGAGGTCTACAGGTGCGTCCTGGTTCTGCGGCCCGGCCAGGATCGCGGTGTCGGCGCCCTCGATGCGGTGGTAGCCCGCCTCGGCCGCGTACAGGTCGAACACGAGCCCGTCGCCGTCCCGGCGCGCGAAGGCGGCGTCGTAGCAGGTCGGGCAGCCGCGCCGCTCGGTGAGCTCGATCTTGTCGAGGGCCACTTCGCCGCGCGCGGTGCCGATCGCGCCGGATTTGGCGAGCTCGACGGTGTTCGCCCCGGCCCGCAGGGTGAGCGGCACGCGCACGATCGAGCGGTGCCCCCAGTTCATGGTGCTCGGGTAGTCGAGGAACCGCTCCGCGCCGTTCACGGTGAGGACCTGCTGCGCCGGTTGGGGTTCGGTGGCCTCGGCGCCGCGACCGTACATGTGGGAGTAGAACACCGCGAGGTCGTACTCGCCGGCGTCGGGCACCTCGACCTGGAAGACCACCGCCGAGTCGGGGAAGCTCAGGCCGCACACGTCGTGCTCGCCGGACGCGGCGAAGGCGTTGCCGTCGTCCGTGTGGCCGTGCCGGGTGATCTCGCCGGAGGTGATGTCGGCGGCCTCGGCGTCCCACTGGCCCTTCCACGGCGGCGGCCCGGGCACCGCGGCCTCGCCGGAGGTGATGGTGATCCAGTACGCGGCCATGCGGTCGGGCCCGTAGATCGGGATCTCCAGGCCCGCAGGGTGGCTCACGACCTGCGCGACCGGCATGGGCGGGCCGGCTGCGCCTTCGTAGCCGGTCCAGTCGATGCGGTGCACGGTGGCGGTGACGCGCTCGCCCCAGAACTCGGGGTCGAGTCCCGTTGTGACGACGAGGAAGTCCTCGACGGTGCCGCCCGCGAGGATCTGCGCGGTGCGCCGCTCGGCGTCGATGCTCGCGATCCCCTGCAGGGTGTCCACAGTGTTCGGATGGGGCGGTTCGACGCGCACGGTCTGACCGGTCATCCCCGAGTACGCCTTGAGGAACCACCACGCGCCGTTCGGCAGGTTCGGCTGAGGGGCCGCGCCCGAGTAGCCGCCGGCGGCGGTCCAGTACGCCATGTCCGCGTGGACTTTCGCCTCCTCGAACATCGCCGCCCACTGCACGAGCTGGCCGGGCACGGAGAGGTCGCGGTTGTTCCCGTACTCGTCGATGTTCACGCGCCGCGGCGCGATGCCGAGCGCGCGCTCCAGGCCCCGGTAGGCGGCGTAGTTGCCGCGGAACTCCGCGAGCGAGCGCGGCGAGAGCTCGTGCCAGGCCGTCCATTCGGGGAGCGTCCCGGTGTCGCGGGCGCGCCTGAGGAAGTGCGGCAGGAACTCGGGGTGGTAGTACGACTCGTTGGGCCCGGCGATGGGCACGCCCGGCGCGAGGCCCCGCAGGAGCTGCACCGTGGTGATCCAGTCGGCGAGGAACCGGTCGAACTTCGCGGGGGCGTTCTCCTTGAGCGAGTACCAGATCCAGTCGGGCTCGTTGAACGGCACCCATACGAGCCGCCCGGCGTTCTCGGGCGTGAGCATCGGCGGCACGACCGCGCACAGCCGCTCGTGGTACAGGTCGATGCCCACGTCCTCGTAGGGCCACTTGGCGAACAGGTCCTGCAGGTACACGAACGCGAGCCCGTCGCCGTTGCGGCGCAGCGCGTTGACGACGCTGGAGGCGTCGCCGCCGGGGTGCTGCGCGCCGCCGTCCGGCTTCACCGCGAGGGTGGTGATGTCGAGCGCGTCGAGCAGCTCGTCGCCGGGCACGCCGTCCTCCGAGACGCCGTACAGCGATCCGGCCGCGCCGTGCAGCACCGGACCGGTCGGGGCGGTGAAGTCCGCGGTGAGGCGGGCCGCCCCCTGGGGGAGGGGGGTGAGGGCCATTGCCGGGCCTTTCGGGTCAGGATCGGGGGCGGGGCGGGCCCGAGGTCTCGCGGACGATGAGCTCGGGTTCGGGCCAGCTCGGCTTCGGCCGCGGCTGCGATCCGTCCACGCGGTGGCGCAGCAGCTCGAAGGCGCCGCGGCCCACGCTCTCGAAGTCCTGGTTCACGGTGGTCAGCGCAGGAGTCGTGTACGCCGAGAACGGGGTGTTGTCGAAGCCCACGATCGAGAGGTCGCCGGGGACCGAGCGCCCGACGAGGTGCGCGGCGCGCATGGTCGCGAGGGCGAGGTGGTCGTTGCCGCAGAGGATCGCGGTGACCGCGGGGTCGGCGACGAGCGGCTGCACGGCCTTGAACGCCTCGGCGAAGGTCCATCCTGACGGCACCGGGTCCGGCACTTCGCGTCCGGCCTCGCGCAGGACGCGCGCCCAGCCGTCGGCGCGGTGGGCCTTGCCGCCGCCGAAGGTGCCCGTGGAGGTCGGGATCGCCAAGTGGTGCACGGTGTCGTGGCCCAGGTCGAGGAGGTACCTGGTGGCCTCGGCCGCGGCCTTGCCGTCGTCCATGCCCACCAGCCAGGGCGAGGCGGCGAGCTCTTCGGCGGTGTAGGGGCCGATCGCGACCATCGCCTGCGGCTGGGTGTCGAGCAGGACCTGCTTGGCGCGCATGCCGGGTTCGTCGTGGGCCATGATGATCGTCGGCTCGCCCGCGCGGGGCAGGCGCGCGACGATGTCGGCGTCCGAGTGGGTGTCGGCGGGGTCGAGCACGGAGATCTGGACGCTCCAGTCGAGCGACCGGGCGGCCTTCTCGATGCCGCGCAGGGCCGCTTCGGGCCCGTAGAGAGAGGTGTCGGCAGTGAGGACGGTGACGGACTCGACCGCGCCGCCCGCGAGGCTCCGGGCCAGCCGGTTGGGCCGGTAGCCCAGCTCGGTGATGGCCTCCAGGACCTTGTCCCGCGTGGCCGCGGCGACCCGCGGTGAGCCGTTGACGACGCGGGAGACGGTCTGATGGGAGACCCCGGCCAGTCTCGCCACATCCCAGATACTGGCTGCCTTCTTCGGTTGCGCCATCGCAGTTGGTCTCTTTCTCATTCGTCGCAGGCCGTCCCAGAGGACCGGGCCGTCCCGGTCCCAGTGTGGCCGCAGTCCCATACGACGATACGCCGAGTGATGTTAACGCTCACCTCGGTGATGCATCAAGAATAGTAGAGCACAGTTCCGTAACGGAGGAGTCATGCCGAGGTAACGGTTTTGGAGGACCCCGCAAACACCCCAAACGGCACAACCGACGCTCCCGCTCCTCCGGTAGCGCTTGCAGAGGGACTTGTGAGGCGGAGTTCACACACTCGAAATCTTTGGCGACAACTTCTTAACACGCAGGCCCGGGTCGCGTAACACGCCTTCGTGAAGCTGGCTTCACTCCGGTAGGTAGGAGCATCACGCGCCGGCCAACACTCGGTGAAGCCTTCGGGCCGCAGCCGGGCAGCGGTCGGCGCGTGACACCTATCCCGAGCACCGTCGCTCCCCTCAACGCCGGACAAAAGCTTTCTAAGCCCGAAGTACTACCTATCTCTGGAGAGAGGAGGCGGCCATGCCCGAGCTCGATACAGGCAACAACGCGTGGATCCTGATCTCAGCCGCCCTTGTTCTGCTCATGACCCCCGGTCTCGCCCTGTTCTACGGCGGCCTCAGCCGAGCCTCGAGTGTCATCAACATGATGATGAAGTGCCTGGTCGCCATCGGTCTGGTCTCAGTCGTCTGGGTGCTGGTCGGCGAGTCCATCGCCATCGGCGACGGCGGCGGCAACCCGTTCTTCAGCATGGACGTCAGCTCGGCGTTCGGCCTGCGCTACGTCACCGAACTCGGCATGGTCGACGGCGGCGTCTCCGCCGGCGCGATGTCGGCCTTCGGCATGATGTTCGCGATCATCACCGTGGCCCTCATCGCCGGTGCCGTCGCCGACCGCATGAAGTTCACCGCTTGGGTCGTGTTCTCCACCGCCTGGGTCGTCCTCGTCTACGCCCCCGTCGCCTACTGGGTGTGGGGCGGCGGCTGGATCGAAGAGCTCGGCGTCCTCGACTTCGCCGGCGGGACCGCGGTCCACGCCAACGCCGGTGCCGCGGCACTCGGCCTGGCGCTCGTCGTCGGCCGTCGCATCGGCTGGAAGGACGGCAACTTCGCCCCGCACAACCTGCCGCTCGTCGTGATCGGCACCGGACTGCTGTGGTTCGGCTGGTTCGGCTTCAACGCCGGCTCCGCCTTCGTCTCCGACGCGATCGCCGGTCTGGCCCTCCTCAACACCCAGGTCGCCACCGCCGCCGCGATTCTCGCCTGGCTGCTCATCGACCGCATCCGCGGCATCAAGCCCTCGGTGCTCGGCGCCTGCTCCGGCGTCATCGCCGGCCTGGTCGCCATCACGCCCGCCGCCGGCTACGTGACCCCGCTGGGGGCCATCGCCATCGGTGCCGTCGCCGGCATCCTCTGCCCCTTCGCCATCGGCCTCAAGCACAAGCTCGGCTACGACGACTCGCTCGACGTGGTCGGCCTGCACATGGTCGCCGGCATCTGGGGCTCCATCGCGGTAGGCCTCTTCGCCTTCGGCGACGTCACCGGCGGCACGAACGGCGTCTTCTACGGCGGCGAGTTCTCCTTCCTCGGCTACCAGACCCTCGCGGTCCTGGCCGTGGTCGCCTACTCGTTCGTCGTGGCCCTCATCATCGGCCTGATCCTCAAGGTCACCATCGGGGTCCGGATCAGCGAGGAAGAGGAACTGGCCGGCATCGACGCCGCTCAGCACGGCGAGGCCGGCTACGACCTCCCCGTCAACGGCAACACCGGCACCGGCCTGCCCGAGACCAACGCCGACACCGCCGAGAAGATCAACGCGTAACACCGGCTTCCTGCCACAGTTGAAAAGGAACGGCCGCCCTCCCCCGGGGCGGCCGTTCCGCTTTCCCGGGGAAGGTCACGCCGGGCGCGGGCGGCGGCCGTGCCGCCACCCCCGTTAAGCTCGTAGGAGTCCGCCGTGCCGCACGGCGCCCGCTTCCGTACAATTTCGCTGCACCACCGAGAGGTTCGCCCGTGTTCGACGCTCTGTCAGATCGACTGTCCGGGATCTTCGAGTCGATCCGCGGCAAAGGCCGCCTGACCGATGCCGACATCGACGCCACCGCCCGCGAGATCCGCCTCGCCCTGCTCGAGGCCGACGTCGCCCTCCCCGTGGTGAAGACCTTCATCAACCAGGTCAAGGAGCGGTGCAAGGGCGCGGAGGTCTCCAAGGCCCTCAACCCCGCCCAGCAGATCATCAAGGTCGTCAACGAGGAGCTCGTCGCGATCCTCGGCGGCGAGACGCGGCGCCTCAACTACGCGAAGCAGGCCCCCACCGTCATCATGCTCGCGGGCCTCCAGGGCGCGGGCAAGACCACGCTCGCCGGGAAGCTCGCCAAGTGGCTCAAGAGCGACGAGCACTCCCCGCTCCTGGTCGCCGCCGACCTCCAGCGCCCCAACGCGGTCGGGCAGCTCCAGGTGCTCGCCGGACGCGCCGGCGTGGCCGTCTACGCCCCCGAGCCCGGCTCCGGCGTCGGCGACCCCGTCAAGGTCGCCACCGACTCGATCGAAGAGGCCCGCCGCAAGGGCCACGACGTCGTCATCGTCGACACCGCCGGCCGCCTCGGCATCGACGAGGAGATGATGCAGCAGGCCCGTGAGATCCGGGACGCCGTCAACCCTGACGAGGTCCTCTTCGTCATCGACGCCATGATCGGCCAGGACGCGGTCAACACCGCCGAGGCCTTCCGCGACGGCGTCGGCATCACCGGTGTGGTCCTCTCCAAGCTCGACGGCGACGCCCGCGGCGGTGCCGCGCTCTCCGTGCGGCACGTGACCGGCCAGCCGATCATGTTCGCCTCCACCGGCGAGAAGCTCGAGGACTTCGACGTCTTCCACCCCGACCGGATGGCCTCGCGCATCCTCGGCATGGGCGACATGCTGACCCTCATCGAGCAGGCCGAGGCCGTGTTCGAGGAGGACCAGAAAGAGGAGATGACCCAGAAGCTCCTCAAGGGCGAGGACTTCACGCTCGAGGATTTCCTGGAGCAGATGCAGGCCATCCGCAAGATGGGCCCGATCGGCAACGTGCTCAAGATGATGCCGGGCATGGGCCAGATGCGCCAGCAGATCGACTCGATCGACGACAAGCAGATCGACCGCACCTCCGCGATCATCCGCTCCATGACCCCGGCCGAGCGCCGCGACTCCTCGCTCATCAACGGCTCGCGCCGCCTGCGCATCGCGAACGGCTCCGGCGTCACGGTCTCCGAGGTCAACCAGCTCCTGTCGCGGTTCAAGGACGCGCAGAAGATGATGCGCGGCATGACCGGCGCGATGGGCCTGGGCGGCGGCACCAAGGCCACCAAGTCGCCGTACAACAAGCGCAAGGGCAAGAAGGCCAAGAAGAAGCCCGTGGTGCGCCGCGGCGGCCAGGCGCAGAACGCGGCCCCGCAGCTCCCCGCCGGGATGCAGCTGCCCCCGGGCATGCCGGACCTCTCGCAGCTCAACGCGGCCGACCTGCCCGACATCGACTTCGAGCAGTTCCTCAAGGACCAGAACAAGAAGGACAAGTAGGCACCGCCCCGGTCGGCGACCGGGAACCGCAGGCCGGGCCGCGTCGAGCGGCCCGGCCTCGCGCCTTCTGCGATACTGCGAGGCGATGAACGCACTCGCACCGCTTGCACCCCGCGACCTCGAGCCGCTCCACCTCCGGGTCGTCTGGCTCCCGGACGACACCGTCCGGGACGTGTACGTGGACGGCGACCGGATCACCTTCGCGCCCGTGCCCGGCGCGCGCACCGTAGCCACCTCCGGATTCGCCCTCCCGGGGCTCGTGGACGCCCACTGCCACATCGGCATCCGCCGCGGCCCCAAGGCGATCGAGAGCGTCGACGAGGCCCGCGCGCTCGCCCGCACCGACCGCGACGCCGGCGTCCTCGCCATCCGCGACGCCGGATCGCCCTACCCCTACCCCGAACTCGTGGGGGAGGACGGCATGCCGCGCCTCATCCGCGCCGGGCACCACATCGCCGCCTCCCGCCGCTACCTGCGCGGCATCGGCCTCGAATGCGAGCCGCACGAGGCCGTCGCGGCCCTTGCCCGCCAGGCGAAGGAAGGGGACGGCTGGGTCAAGCTCGTGGGCGACTGGATCGACCGCGACAAGGGCGACCTCGCGCCGTCCTTCGAGCCGGAGATCCTCACCGCCGCGATCCGCGCCGCCCAGGCCGAAGGCGCGAAGGTCGCGGTGCACACCTTCTCCGAAGAGGCCGTCGCGTGCGTCGTCGAGGCGGGCGCCGACTCCATCGAGCACGGCACCGGCCTCGCGCCCGACCTCCTCGACCGCATGGCCGCGCGCGGCATCGCCTTGGTGCCCACCATGATCAACATCGAGACGTTCGACGACATCGCCGCCGGGGCCGACGCCAAGTTCCCCCGCTACGCCGACCACATGCGACGCCTCAAGCAGGGCTTCCCCGAGGTCGTGCGCACCGCATGGGAAGCGGGCGTGCCGGTCTACCTGGGCACAGACGCCGGCGGCGGGATCGACCACGGCCTGGCCGCCGAGGAGATGCACCTGCTCCACGAGCGGGCGGGCATCCCGGCCGCCGACGTCCTCGCCGCCGCGTCCTGGCGCGCCCGCGAATGGCTCGGCATCCCGGCCGATCTGGGCGACCTCGTGGTCTACGAGGACGACCCGCGCGCCGATCTCGCGGCCGTCCGGGAGCCCGCGCTCATCGTCCTGCGCGGCCGACTCCTCAAGGCCGCCAAGTAAAACGCGGTGACCTGCACGTTTTGTGGCATTCCTGATCGGCCTGGTCCCCGCGGGTGGCGGCGGTCGGCTATCGTGAACGTCCCCGCGCCGTTCCGCCCGAGCAGAGAGTTTTAGCGATGACGTATCCTCCGCCGCCTCCTTCGGACCAGTCCGGTCAGGGCGGCTTCCAGTACGACCCGTACAACAGCCAGCCCGGTTCCCAGCCCCAGAACCCCTCGCAGCCCCAGCAGCCCGGCTACGGCCCCTCGCAGCCGCAGCAGCCCGGTTACGGTCCCGCGCCGCAGCTCCCGCCGCAGGCGCCCGGCTACCCGCCGGCGTACGGCGCGCCCGGGTACGGCCCGCAGCTGCCCAAGGGCCAGGCGATCGCGGCCATGGTCCTCGGCATCATCGGCGTCGGCATCCTCTGCCTGCCGATCCCCTATGTGAGCGGCATCATCAGCCTCGTCTGCGGCGTGACCGCGGCGATCCTCGGCGGCGTGGCCCTGAAGAAGATCAACCGCGGCGAGGCCGCGGGCAAGGGCCAGGCGATCACCGGGCTCGTGCTCGGCATCATCGTCTGCGCACTCGCGATCATCGGCATCGTTGCGGCCGGCGCCCTCCTCGCGATGTTCGGCACCGCCGCGACCACCTCGACGTACTAAGACAGCAGTTGCTGAGGCGGCGCGGGCTCCGGCCCGCGCCGTTTCCGTGTGTCCGGGCTACATCGTGACGAGGCAGAACGGGTGTCCGGCGGGGTCGGCGTAGACCCGGAAGGTCTCGCCGCCGCCTTCGAGCCGCCGCGCGCCCAGCTTCAGCACCGCCGCCTCGGCGGTGTCGAAGTCGTCGACCTTGATGTCGAGGTGCATCTGCTGCGGGACGGCGGGTTCGGGCCAGGTCGAGGGCGTGTACACCTCGGCCTGCTGGAACGCGATCCCCGGGCGGTCGGGGGCGTCGCCGATGACGACCCAGTCGCCGTCATCCTGTACTTCGATCATGCCCAGGATCTCGCGGTAGAACGCCGAGAGCGCCTGCGGGTCGGGGCAGTCGATGATGAGTCCGTGCCAGGTTCCGATCATCAACCCAGGGTCGCAGACGGGACTGACAATTTCCAGCGGGTCCGCCGACAGCGCCCGCAGAACCCGAGGCCGTTCGGGCCGCGCGGTGCAGACTGTGTGCGCTGCAGGCCGCTGCGGCCTCAGGTGACGTCGTCGAAGGTGGCGGCGCGGTCGCGCGTCGTCTGCTCGGCGGCGGCGGGTTCGGCAGCGGCGTCGCCGGAGCCGTTGGCACCGTTGGTGCCGTTGGCCTTCCGGGTGAGGCTGCCGCGGTTGACGCTGCGGCGGGTGCTCTCGATGTCGCGCGTGGTGTCCGTCAGGCCCTCCTTGAGCGGCTTGGTGCCGTCCTGGAGGTCGCGCATCGTGGACTTGAGGGGGCTCGTCAGCATCTCCTGGTCCTCTTCGGTCAGGATGTGCTTGCGGACGAAGGTCTTGGGGTTGAGGTCCTCGGGCCTGATGTCGGTGCCGATCTCCCGGCTGAGGTCCGCGGCGGCGTTGGACGCCATGTTGCGGGCCTTGGAGATGAACCGGCGCAGGTTGGCGAGCGCCTTGGGCAGCTTGTCCGGACCCCACAGGAAGATGGCGATGAGGATGATGACCAGGAACTCGGTTCCGCCAAAGCCTCCGAACACGCTGATCTCCTCATGACTGCCTGTGCCTGCTGATACCTGAAAAACCTCCGCCTAGCCTACTCCCACTCAGTCGGTGGCCGCCTCCAGCGTGACCTGGGCACTGTGTTCCTCGCCATCGCGTTCGTAGACGACGGTCACCACGGTGCCCGGGGCGAGCTTGCGGATGAGCGCGATCAGCTCGGTGTTCTCGGCGACCATGTTGCCGTTGAAGCTGGTCACAACGTCGCCGTCCTGGAGTCCGGCGTCGGCGGCGGGGGAGCCGGCCACGACCTTGCTGAGGGTCACGCCGACCCCCAATTCGGATTCTCCGAGCTCCGCGCCGAGCACGGTGTGGCTGGCCGAGCCGGTCGCGATGATCTCGTCGGCGATGCGCTTGGCCTGGTTGATCGGGATGGCGAAGCCGATGCCGATGTTGCCCGCCTCGCCTTCGGCGGCGGTGGAGGCGATGGCGGTGTTGATGCCGATGACCTGCCCGGCGATGTCGGTGAGCGGCCCGCCGGAGTTGCCGGGGTTGATGGCCGCGTCGGTCTGGATCGCGGCCATCACCGATTCGACCTCGCCGTTGTTGTTCTGGGTGAGCACGGGCCGGTCGATGGCCGAGACGATGCCCTCGGTGACCGTGGAGGAGAGCCCGAGCGGCGCGCCGACCGCGAGCACCGGGTCGCCGACGGCCACCTGGTCGGAGTCGGCGAGGACCATCGCCGGGTGCTGGTCGCCTTCGATGCGCAGCACGGCGACGTCGGAGTCGGGGTCGGAGCCGATGACCTCGGCGGTGGTCACGTTGCCGTCGCTGAAGAGCACCTGGAGGCTCGCGGCGGGCTCGGTGCCGCCGCCGACGACCACGTGGTGGTTGGTCATGACGTAGCCGTCGTCGGAGACGATGAAGCCCGAGCCGTTGCCGCCGTCGGCGGTGAGGACGGTGACCACGGAGGGCATGATCTGCTCGACGACCCCGGCCACGGAGGTGACGTCGCGTTCGGTCTGCGGTTCGGCGCCGAGGAGGCTGCCGGTGCCCGAGCCGGAGCGGGTGGCCCAGATGCCGATGGCCGCGCCGAGGGTCCCTGCGATGAGCGCGGTGACGGCGGAGACGGCGATGACGATGCCCAGCGCGGGCTTCGCGCGCGGCGCGCGGGCAGGGAGCGGTTCGGGCGCGGGCGCATGGGGGACCGGCCGGGTCTCGATGACGGCCCGGCTCCCAGGGTCGCGCCACGGGTCGGAGGCGGCGGCGGGGTGCCACCAGGCTGACTGGCCCGCCTGCGGGGCGGCCTGCCGGTGCTGTGCGGGTGCGGACATCGCGGGCGCGCCGGGAGGCGCAGCCGGGTCCTGCGGGGGCTGGTAGGCGCCCTGCGTCCCTGGCCCCGCGTGCTCGTAGCCTGACTGCGGTGCCGCGGGCTGATACCCCGGCTGCGGGGCGGCCCGCTGGTACGCGGCCGACTCGTAGTGCCCCGGCTGCTGCGTCCCGGAGCCGGCCGGCTCGTAGGGCGCGGGCGACTGCATCTCGGGCCGCTGCGACGCGGCCTCGTTCGGTCCGTCCGCCTGCGGCGCGTTCGAGGCCGCTTCTGGGTGCTGCGGATTGCCCGGATCTGCCTGGGGCGGCTGGGTGCCGGAAGTCATGACTGAAAGTCTATGCCGGAATTGCCGCTCGTTCATCTGCCCCGCCATTCCGCCCGGTGCCGGACGGTCCACTCGTCCCGTGGCCGAACGCGGGCAGCAGAGGATGAAGGACCCGCTCCGGATGGGAGCGGGCCCTCAGGTCCGATCGGCAGCGGGGTGACCGCCGTGGTGGGGGGCGTAGTGGAGAAGGGACTACTCCAGGGCGCCCTGAAGCTCCTTGTTCAAGGTCGCAGCCTCTTCCGGGGTCATCTCCACGACCAGCCGCCCACCGCCTTCGAGCGGAACCCGCATGATGATGCCGCGGCCCTCCTGAGTAACTTCCAGTGGGCCGTCGCCAGTCCGCGGTTTCATGGCCGCCATTTTGGTCTCCCCTCGATCCAATGCCGCAGGTTGCGACTCGACGTTGCTAGATCAAGTTTCCCTGATGAAGGGCGCAGGGGCCAACTCGCCCCTCCGGGTATGTGACAAGGTTGCGTAGGAATCTACCGAAAAGTGGCTTTTGCGACTTGCGTGATTTTTCTTAACGGGCTATGACCCCCGTCACTCACTCTTCAGGGTCCTGCTCGTGCTCGACGCCCAAAAGGAACGAAGTGCCCTCAAGTTCCCTTCCGTACGGCGCCACGAACGTCGGCAGTTCCTTCGGTCCGAGCGAGCGGATGTACGACCAGAACTGGCGCACGGCCTCGGCCTTGTCGACCGCCTCGATGGGCATCGAGAGCGTCACCAGCCAGTCGCTGCGGCGCTCGGGGGTCGGCAGGGTCCGGACCAGGTCCTCCCACGCGTCCGGGTTGAGCTCGGTCCAGCCGTCCGGCGCTTCCGCGCTCTCGACGGTCTTGGCGGGCTCC
Source organism: Glycomyces sp. NPDC021274 (assembly GCF_040641195.1). Lineage (NCBI taxonomy): Bacteria > Bacillati > Actinomycetota > Actinomycetes > Glycomycetales > Glycomycetaceae > Glycomyces > Glycomyces sp. NPDC021274. The sequence goes on from NZ_JBFADC010000013.1 coordinate 81,906, forward strand.
TCGAGGCGGCGGCGGTACGCGATGGCCGGGCCCTCGACCTCGCCGAGCGCGAAGACGCCCTCCGGGCCGGCCAGGGCCACCTCGTCGCCGTCCGAGACGCGCTCGGGACGCGATGCGGGCTCGAAGTCCTCGACCTCGTAGGCCTGTTGCTCGGTGTACTCGTCTTCGTTCAACGCCAGCAGCCAATAACGCATGGGCATATCCCATCACGCCTCGCCGCGCGGCGCCGTCTCACCGGCGTCCTCGCGCCCTGCCTCACTCCCGGAGGCGTCGCGGTCGGTGCCGGGGCCCGTCGCGGGGTCCAGCGGTGCGGCGGCGCCGTCCTCGTTCGCGAGGTCGATCGCATCGTCCACACCGGACTCGGGGGAGGGGATCTCCGCGGTGTCGGCGGTGCCGTCGAGCCGCGACTGCATCTCGGCGAGCAGTTCGTCGCGGCGGCCGATCTCCCACGCGAGCCGGTTCAGCGCCGCGTCGACCTGGTCCGTGCGGTAGCCGCGCAGGCCGGTGTCGAACCTGACGGAGGCGACGGCGGCCTCGTCGACCGCCTCGCCCTCGCCAAGGCCGAGCGGCTGGCTCGCACCCACGGTGTCCAGGAGCGTGTCGCGGCCGGTGGCCCACACGACGATCGAGAAGGCGATCCACACGCCGATGACCGCGACGATCACCGGCAGTGCGAATTCGAGGACGAGCTTCAGCACCGGTTCCTCCAGGGAGTTCTAAGCGAAGAACGCGAAATAGGCGAACAGCGCCATTGTGCAGACTGCGAGGGTCACTCCCAGACGCGGGTTGTGGGGGACGACCGCCTTGATGGGCTTGCCGCTGCGGTCCAGGAGCGGCAGCCGCGGCCGGTTGGCCATCCCCACCAGCACATATCCCACGATCGTGGCCATCACCGGCAGCAGGAACGTCACCCAGAACGTGGACTCGCCATCGCCCCCGGTCGCCGCGAAGTAGCCGAACTGGATCGCCAGGCACGCCACCATGCACGCGCCGTACACCAGGAGTTCGCGCAGCACGTGGTGCGCCTTCGGCAGCAGCGTCGGCCGCTGCGCGGCCCGCGTGGTCGCGATCCGGGCGAGCTCGGCCTCCCGCAGGGCCGTCTTCGCCCGCTCCAGGATCCGGTCCGGATCGTCCTCGCCTTGCCGCGGCGGCAAGCCGTCCGCACTGTCGGCGACTTGCGCCGGCGTCAAGTCGGGCGCAGTGTGCCGCAAGCGCGCGCACAGCTCCGCCAGCGCCATCATCTGGTCGTCCAGTTCGGATCTGACCTCGCGCAGCGCCTCACGGCGGCGCTCGAGCCGCCGGGCCGCCTGCGCGGTGCTCGCGTTCGTGTCCGCGTCCAAGCGCGTCAACTCGTGCACCAGGTCCTCGTATGCGTTGAGGCTCATCGCGACTCCACCTTCCCGGGGGTGTCCTGGACCGGCAGGCCGTCGAGGCGGCCGGGCCGCACGTACGGCACGGCGAGGGTCTCGGTGCCCGCGTGCCGGTCGATCACCAGACACCGATTGGTGCGGGCCTCCCAGGTGCGTTCAAAGCCGCCGGTGATCGCGGCGAGGTCGTTCCCGGCGATGTTGAGCGCCACGACCCCCGCGCAGTGCTCGCGGCCGGACGAGCCCCCGATGTCGTCGAGGAACCGGCGCGCGCCCCGCCACCAGCCGAGCAGGTGCACTCCGGCGGCCGGGCCGTGCAGCAGCAGGTCGCGCAGTGCCACGCCCTGCCCGTCCGCGCCGTCGGCGCCGAACCACACGAGGTACGTCGGCTTGTCGCGCCGCTCGCTGAGGATCGAGCCGGGCGCGAGCTGGCGGCATTCGTGCCCGCCCGCTTGGAGTTCGCCCACCACCTGCCGGGCGGTGTCCTCCACGCCCACGGCGGTGGCCGCGACCTCGAACGCGACGCTGCCCGGCTCGTGCTGGCGGCCCAGGGAGATCGCGGCGGCGGCGAGCACATCCGCGGCGACCGCCGAGGTGCCGAGCACCGCCAAGTGCCGTCCGGGGCTGCGGTCGAACTGGTAGCCCACCGAGGACATGTGCACGTCGACGGCCCGGCCCAGGAGCGCGACGGGCGCGTGGGTCGGCGCGAGGTCCGGGAACCGCGGATCGTCCTCGAGATGCTGCTCGTCGAAGCCGCGGAACACGATCGGCTCCACGTCCGACTCCCGCCGCTCCCACAGCTGCCGCCGCAGGCCGGTGAGCAGGTCCTCGGCACTGGACGCGTCGGGGAAGCGGCAGGTCCGGTTGCGGCCCTTGATGCCCCCCGCGTCGTTGATGACGGCCTGGCCGACGCTGATGCCGTCGGCCGCGTCGTTGCCCTCGTCGAGGAGGTGCTTCGCGCCCGGCAGGGCCACGCGCAGCGGGAACTGCCCGAAGATCGAGTCCTTCTTGGAGTACAGGGCCTCGATGCCGGAGATCGTCTGGCTCGCGAGCACCAGGTGCACGCCGTACGAGCGGCCCTTGCGCGCCAACTCCTCCAAGTGCGCGACCGCCTCGCCCGCGAGGCGGTCGTTCCCGGCGAACAGCACATGGAACTCGTCGACCACGGCCACGATCCGCGGCAGCGCCATCTCCGGCCGCAGCTCGCGCAGCCGCGCGAGCCTGGTCGCACCGGCCCGCTTCATGAGCCCGGCGCGCCTGGAGAGCTCGGCCCGGAGCGCGCCGAGCACCGCGACGCCGTACTCGCGGTCGGACTCGACGCCGACGGCCCGCACGTGCGGAATCCACGACGGGTCGAGCGGCGAGGGCGTGAACTCCGTGAAAGAGACGCCCTCCTTGAAGTCGAGCAGGTACAGCTCCAGCTCGGTGGGGGAGTAGCGGGTCGCGAGCCCGTACAGGACGTCGAGGAGGAACACGGTCTTGCCGCCGCCGGTGCGCCCGCCGATCAGCCAGTGCGGGGTCGCGTCGTCGAACGCGACCTCCACATCCCCGCCCTGGGAGCTTCCGGCCTGGTCGCGACCGATCACCGTCGACAGGCCGTCCCGGCTCGAAGCCGACCACAGCACCTCCGGCACGAGGTCGCCGACGCTCAACTCCCCGGCCTCCTTGCGCTGCTGCGCCCGCGAGCCGTAGACGGCGCGGGCGAGGCTCGGCGGCGGCGCGGCGTCCAGCCGCACCGGCAGCGGCAGGTTCCCCAGCCGCACGTCCTTCTCGTTGCAGTACAGGTACGTCGCATGCTCGATCGCCGGCAGCGACTCGCGGTGCGCGAGCTGCCTCCAGCCGCACACCACGAGGTGGCAGCGGGCCGACGGCCCGGCGTGCGCCAGCGCGGCCAGCCGCTCGCGCGTGGAATTGCCCACTTCCGGCGGCAGCCCGGCGATCACGATGAGGTGGTACGGCCGGTCGGCGATCGACTGGCCTCTCGCGGCGATGTCGCGCAGCTCCGTGAGCCGCTTCTCCGCGGCCGTGAGGACACGACTGAGGGCGAGGTGGTCCGTGGCCACCGGACCGGCGATCCCGGCGTCCACGAGCGCTGTGGCGGGCGCGAAGACCTGCCCGAGGGTCACGCCGTCGACCAGGCTCAGTTCGAGGTTCGGGTGCGCCGCGCAGATCCGCAGCAGCAGCGACTGGAGCATCCCGGCGACGCGCGGGTCGGCCGCGTCGCCGTCGCACACCAAGTGGCCCTTGCCGAGCAGTCCGGCGAGCGCGGGGAACGCGGGGGCGTCGTCGATCTCGGCGACGCCGATCCTGACGGCCTCAGTGGACGGCGCGTCCGTCCACACCGGCGTTTTCGGGTCGATCGCGGCCAGGTCCTCGCCCACCCAGCCGGTCGCCGTCTGCGCCGCGACCGCGCGCAGCCGCTCGGCGAGTTCCGCCCGCCGCTGCTCGACTCCCGTTGCGGCCAAACGCGAAGCATCGCCCCGCAGCAGTTCCTCGGCCTGATCGGCGGCACCCGCGGCCTCGCGCACGCGCGCGGCCGCCCGCTCCAATTCGGTCCGCCAGGTCAAAGCCGCCTCCTTGCTACATGTACGGCTCGCAAGCGTCGCCGAGGGTGCCGATCCCATGGCGCGGGGCCGCGTGTGTCGACGACACCACCATACCGGGACCGGGCCCTCGAGCACGACGCGAAAGCCCTGCACCCCAACGTGCAATCGCCCCACGAACCCGCGAGGACCACAGGCGTCCGGCCAGTCGCGATTCGCGCTCGCGGTCCTTCCGAACTTCGGTGGACCTCGGCCAGGTCGGGGTCGCGGAGGAGTTCACGCTCACCGCCTCCGACGACCTGCTCGGCGGCTACCCGAAGGCCCGCGGGCGTCAAGCCCGCGCGTGCCCGGCGAGGCAGCGAACGCCGCCGTCAGCGACCGCGACGTCGAACCCGCCGTGGCCGCCGAGGCATCGAGCCGCAGCAGCGTCCCCGCCGCCTTAGTGCGTGAACAGCCCCAGCGCCAGGTCCGCGAGCAGGCCCGGGTCCTCGGCACCGCACAGTTCGCGCGCCGAGTGCATCGAGAGGATCGGCAGGCCGACGTCCACAGTGAGCATCCCCAGCTGCGTCCCCGAGATCGGGCCGATCGTCGTCCCGCCCGGGATGTCGTTGCGGTTCACGTACGTCTGCCACGGAATCCCCGCGACCTCGGCCGACCGCCGGAACAGCGCCTGCTCCTCCGCGCCGCTCGCGTACCGCTGGTTCGCGCTGACCTTGATCATCGGGCCCTTGCCCGGGACCGGGCGGTGGCCCGGCTCGTGCTTCTCGGGGAAGTTCGGGTGGACCGCGTTGCCAGTGTCGGAGGACATCATGGCGCTGGCGGCGATCGCCCGCGCGTACGTCTCGAAATCGTCGCCCATGAGCCGGTGGAGCACCGATTCGAGGAAGGGGCTCTGCGCGCCCGAGTAGGTCATCGAGCCGATCTCCTCGTAGTTGAACGAGGCGAGCACGGGGACGCGGGTGCCGGTGTCCTCGGCGGCGATGAGCGCGGCGAGGCCGGCGTGGGTGCTGGTGAGGTTGTCGAGCCGCCAGGCGGCGAACAGCTCCTGGTCCTTGCCGAGGTACGCGGGTTCGTCGAGGGCGACGGTGAAGAGGTCGTGGCCGAACACGTCGGCGGCGTCCACGCCGGCCTCGGCGGCGATGAACTCGATGAACTCGCCGTCGCGGGGCTGGCCGAGCCCCCAGATCGGGGTGAGCTGCGACTGGGCGTTGAGCTTCTGGCCCTCGTTGACGCCGCGGTCGAGATGGATGGCGAGGCGCGGCACGCGCAGCAGGGGCCGGTCGACGTGCACGAGCACTTCGGTGCCGTCGCGCATGACGAGCCGCCCGGCGACGGAGAGGTCGCGGTCGAGCCAGGTCTGGTGCGGCACGCCGCCGTAGACCTCGACGGCGATCTGCTTCCAGCCGGCCGAGCCGGTGTCGGGGCGGGGCTTCACCTTGAACGTGGGGGTGTCGGTGTGGGCGCCGAAGATCCGGAACGCGTCGTACGCCTGGTCGTTGATGCGCCAGGCGATGATCGAGCCGTCCCGCACGGTGTAGTAGCCGCCGACCTCGACCGGCCACTCGTCGGCCTCGGTGAGCCGCCGGAACCCGGCGGCCTCGAGCCTGCGGCCTGCCTCGGCGCACGCGTGGTACGGGGTCGGGCCGGCTTTGATGTACGCGGCGAGGTCGTCGGTGTGCGACCGGTCGAAGCGAGGCATCGATGCTCCTTCTAGTGGCGGGTGGCCGTGGCGGCTGTCAGCATAGACGGATGCGAGCGTTGAAACTTGGCCGACGGGTGTTCGATGCGGGCGACTACGCGGTGATGGCGATCGTCAACCGCACGCCCGACTCCTTCTACGACTCGGGGGCGACTTTCGCGTTCGAGGCGGCGGTGGCCGCCGTCGACAATGCGGTGGCGCACGGCGCCGACATCGTCGACATCGGCGGCGTCAAGGCGGGCGACGGCCCGGAGGTCTCGGTGGCCGAGGAGATCGACCGCGTGGTGCCGTTCATCGCCGCAGTGCACGACAAGCACCCTGACCTGGTGATCTCGGTGGACACGTGGCGCGGCGAGGTGGCACGCGAGGCGGTCGCGGCCGGGGCCGAGCTCATCAACGACACGTGGGCGGGCTGGGACCCCCAGGTGATCGAGGTCGCCGCCGACACCGGCGCGGGATTCGTCGTCTCCCACACGGGCGGCCTGGAGCCGCGCACGGTGGCGGCGAAGGCGGTCTACGGGGACGTGGTCGCGGAGGTCCGCGCCGAACTCGTGGAGCGCGCGGAGGCGGCGGTCGCGGCGGGCGTGCGCGCCGACGGGATCCTCATCGACCCGACGCACGACTTCGGCAAGACCACATACCACTCCCTTGACCTCACCCGCCGCCTCGACGAGCTGGCCGAGACCGGCTGGCCGGTGCTGGTTGCCCTGTCCCGCAAGGACTTCGTGGGGGAGACGCTCGACCTGCCCGTGGACCGCCGCCTCAACGGCACGCTCGCCGCGACCGCGGTCTCGGCCTGGAACGGCGCGCGCGTCTTCCGCGCCCACGACGTCGCCGCGACCCGCGAGGTGCTCGACATGGTCGCGGCCATCAAAGGCGACAAACCCCCGAAGGCCCCGCAACGCAGCCTCTGAATACGCGACGGTCGCCGCCGTACGCCGTACAAGGTACGAAGTACGGCGTACGACATCGCTCGATCTGCAATCGCCGTACAGCGTACGCCGTCCGCTGTCTGTTGTCTGCCGTACGCTGTACTATGTACGTTGTGCGGCGTATAACGTACGTCGTACAGTGTTCGCTGTACGGCATACGCTCTGCCGGAACCGGCTTGTCTGCTAGCCGCGTCCGCTCTTCATGTGCTCGACGGCCTCGTCGAGGTCGTCGGTGACGAGGAGCAGGTTCACGTCGTCAGGGCTGATCTTGCCTTCGCGGACCATCGCGTTGCGCAGCCAGTCGACCAGGCCGCCCCAGTAGTCGGTGCCGATGAGCGCGATCGGGAACTTGCCGACCTTCTCGGTCTGCACGAGCGTCAGGGACTCGAAGAGCTCGTCCATGGTCCCGTAGCCGCCGGGGAGGGCGCAGAACCCGCACGAGTACTTGAGGAACATGACCTTGCGGACGAAGAAGTAGTGGAAGTCCAGCTGGATGTCGACGTACGGGTTGATGCCCTGCTCGAACGGCAGCTCGATGCCCAGGCCCACGGACTTGACGCCCGCGTCGGCCGCGCCCCGGTTGGCGGCCTCCATCGCGCCGGGCCCGCCGCCGGTGATGACCGAGAACCCCGCCTCGCCGAGCTTGCGGCCGAGCTCGATGCCGAGCTTGTACTCGTCGCCGTCGACGTTGGTACGCGCGGAGCCGTAGACGCCGATGGCGTCGCCGAGTTCGGCGGCCTCGAGCGTGTCGAAGCCCTCGACGAACTCGGCCTGGATCTTCATGACCCGCCACGCGGCCTTCTGCTTCCACTCCTCGCTGTGCGCGGTGTCGAGCAGGTGCTCGTCTGCGGTGACGCGGCGCTTCAGGGTCATGATTCCTCCACATAGGCTCGCAGCGCGTCCGCGCAGGCGCGGATGCGCGGGATCTCGACGCGTTCGTCCTGCTTGTGGGCGAGGTTAGGGTCGCCCGGCCCGAAGTTCACTGCCGGGATACCCAGGGTCGCGAAGCGCGCCACATCGGTCCAGCCGAGTTTCGCACGGAACTCGCCTCCGGCGGCGGCGACGAACTCGGCCGCTTCGGGCCGGTCCAGTCCGGGGCGGCATGAAGGTGCGGTGTCGGAGACGTGGACGTCGAAGCCGGCGAAGACCTCGCGCACGTGGGCTTCGGCCGCGGCCTCGTCGAGGTCGGGCGCGAAGCGGAAGTTCACGTCGACCCAGGCCTCGTCGGGGATGACGTTCCCGGCCACGCCGCCGCCGATGAAGACTGCGTTCAGGCCCTCCCGGTAGGTGCAGCCGTCGACCTCGACCTCCCGCGCCTCGTACGCGTTGAGCCGCTCGAGGACGGGGGCGATCTTGTGGATCGCGTTCTCGCCCTTCCAGGACCGCGCTGAGTGCGCCCGCTTCCCGCTGGTGGTGATGCGCACCCGCATGGTGCCCTGGCAGCCGGCCTCCACGAGGCCGTACGTGGGCTCGAGGAGGATCGCGAAGTCGGCGGCGAGCAGTTCGGGGCGGGTCTTGGAGAGCTTGTTGAGCCCGTTGTGCTCGGCCTCGATCTCCTCGCGGTCGTAGAACGCGAAGCTCAGGTCGAACTTCGGTTCGGGGACTGTGGCGGCGATCCAGAGCGCCAGCGCGGTGCCGGACTTCATGTCGGAGGTGCCCAGGCCCCAGAGGACGTCGCCGTCGAGGCGGGTGGGGAAGTTGTCGTTCACGGGCACCGTGTCGAGGTGCCCGGCGAGCATGACGCGCCGCCCCCGGCCCAGGTCGGTGCGGGCGACGAGCGTGTTCCCGACCCGCTCGGTCGTCAAGTGCCCCAGGGGTTTGAGGGCCGCCTCGACCGCGTCGCAGATCTCGGCCTCGTTCCAGGACACGGACGGGATGTCGCACAGAGCTCTGGTCAGCGCGACCGGGTCGGCGAGGACTGCCTCACTCAAAACTGTCACATCCGCAGACGATACTCGCCGCGTGGATAGGCTTTTCGCATGAGTGATTTCCTGACTGACGGAGCATGGGGTGTCGGCGTGGCCACGGTCGCCGCCGACGGCACGGTCCTCGACGTGTGGTTCACCCGCCTGGGCCTGGGCGAGGCGCCCACGGGCGTGGTCGCGCCGGAGCTCGACCGGGTGAACCCGACGGGCACGACCTCGAAGGGCGTGTCGGTTCTCGTCAAGTCCCTCGCGGAGGAGCCCGCGGACACTGCGGACGTGTACCTGCGGCTGCACCTGCTCTCGCACCGGTTCGTCATCCCGCACTCCATCAACCTCTCCGGGATCTTCGGCCTGCTGCCGAACAACGCCTGGACCGACCACGGCCCGGTCCCGGCCGACGCCGTGAACGCGGCCCGCCTCAAGCTCCGCGGCGAGGGCCGCCAGCTCGCGGTGAAGTCCCTCGACAAGTTCCCGCCGATGGCCGACTACGTGACGCCCACGGGCGTGCGCATCGCGGACGCGTCGCGGGTGCGCCTGGGCGCGCACCTCGCCGAGGGCACGACGGTCATGCACGAGGGCTTCGTGAACTTCAACGCCGGGACGCTCGGCAACTCGATGGTCGAGGGCCGCATCTCCGCCGGCGTGCTGGTCGGCGACGGCTCGGACATCGGCGGCGGCTCCTCGATCATGGGGACGCTCTCGGGCGGCGGCAAGGATGTCATCTCGATCGGCGAGCGCTGCCTCCTCGGCGCGAACGCCGGCATCGGGATCTCCTTGGGCGACAACTGCGTTGTGGCCGCGGGCTGCTACGTGACCGCCGGCTCGAAGGTCACCACCCCGGACGGCACGGTCGTCAAGGCCGCCACGCTCTCGGGCAAGGACAACCTGCAGTTCTGGACGAACACGCAGACCGGCGTCCTCGAAGTGCGCCCCCGCCTGGGCACTTGGGGCGAGCTGAACACCGCCCTGCACAGCGCCCAGTAAGGGCCTGAGCGCACGCAACCGCATAGGATATATCCTATAGGATTTTGACCCAGGGGCCCCGGCGCAGGCCGGGGCCTTCGCGTTCGCCTTCGGCGTCGCCGAACCGGGCAGAGCGGATCGCGCCGGACGCGGTGGTCGTGCGGGCGATCGTGGGTGAGGGCGTTCGCGTTTGTCGGACCCTCGCGGCACCCTTGATTCGGGGGCGGCTCCCGGCGCCCGATTTGCCCCAGGCGCGCCGAGACCCGCCCGAATCCCCGTCGACGTTCGGAGTAGTACCCGGGTGCTACTCGCGTTCCAGCAGTTCATCCCCAAGATCGAGGTGCGGGCCCGGAATGCTGCATAGCCTGGTCGACATGGACAACGTTGGGGAATTCGGGGCCGCGAACTCGACGGCATCGGGCTTCGTGGTCGTCACGACCGAGAACGTCCCGGGCTACGAGGTCCTCGACACCCACGGTGAGGTCTTCGGCCTCACAGTGCGGTCGCGGAACTTCGTCTCCGACCTCGGCGCCGGCTTCAAGTCGCTGCTCGGCGGCGAGCTGAAGGGCCTCACGAAGGCCCTCGCCGCCTCCCGCGAGGAGGCGCTCACCCGCATGGTCGAGCAGGCGAAGACCTTGGGCGCCAACGGGGTCGTGATGATGCGTTTCGACGTCTCCGACGCCCGCGACATGGGCACCGAGGTGTGCGCCTACGGCACCGCCGTCACCGTCCGCAAGCTTTAATCGGGAAACTGGGGAAAGGAGCGGCGGCCCTCAAGGGCACAAGAGGGCCGCCGCTCAAAAAACCTCTAGACCGGGCTCAGGCCCAGCTGCTTGCCCGCCAGCGACACCTTCCGCACCGCCAGCTGGTCCGCGATCGCGCGGATCGCCCGCGACGCCTCGCAGTCGGGGTCCGAGAGCACCAGCGGCACCCCCGCGTCGCCGCCTTCGCGCAGCTTCGGGTCGAGCGGGATCTGGCCGAGCAGCGGCACATCAGCACCGATGTCCCGCGTCAGCGCCTCCGCGACCTTCTTGCCGCCGCCGGAGCCGAACGGCTCGATGTGCGACCCGTCGGGCAGCGCCATCCACGACATGTTCTCGACCACGCCGGCGAGCTTCTGGTGCGTCTGCGTGACGATCGCCCCGGCCCGCTCGGCCACCTCGGCCGCCGCCTGCTGCGGCGTCGTGACGACCACGAGCTCCGCGGTCGGCAGCAGCTGCGCCACCGAGATCGCGATGTCGCCGGTCCCGGGGGGCAGGTCGAGCAGGAGCACGTCGAGCTCGCCCCAGTACACGTCGGCGAGGAACTGCTGGAGCGCGCGGTGCAGCATCGGCCCGCGCCACACCACGGCGGTGTTGCCCGGCGTGAACATCCCGATCGAGATGACCTTCATCCCATGCGCCTGAGGCGGCATGATCATGTCCTCGACCTGCGTGGGCGCGCCGTCGACGCCGAGCATGCGCGGGATCGAGTGCCCGTAGATGTCGGCGTCCGCGACGCCGACCGACAGGCCCTTCTGCGCCATGGCCGCGGCCAGATTCACTGTCATCGACGACTTGCCGACGCCGCCCTTGCCGGAGGCGATCGCGAACACGCGGGTGCGCGATTCGGGCAGGTTGAACGGGATGACCGGTTCGGCGCCCGGGCGGCCGCCGCGCAGCTTCGTCTGCAGGTCGGCGCGCTGCTGCTCGCTCATCACGCCGAACTCGAGCGCAAGCTCCCGGACGCCGTCGACGCCGTCCACGGCGCCGGCGATGTCGCGTTGCAGCGTGTCGCGCATGGGGCAGCCCGCGACGGTGAGGAGGATCTTCAGAGACAGGCGACCGCCGTCGACCTCGACGGTGTCGACCATGCCGAGTTCGGTGATCGGGCGGCGGATCTCGGGGTCGTTGACGTGCGAGAGCGCTTCGTGCACGGCCTCGACGACGGCAGCGTTGTCAGACATGACCCAATCGTAACCACGCAATTCGGTTCGACAACGTGAGCGTAGCCTTACCGCAGCCGGGCCACAGTCCCGCGCGCGCCGGCCGCGCTATAACTGGCCCATGCTTCCCTTTGCGATCTACGACGTGTTCTCCGCACGAGCCTATGCGGGCAACCAGCTCGCCGTCGTCTTCGACGGCCAGGAACTCACCACCGCGCAGATGCAGGCGATCGCCCTGGAGTTCAACTTCTCCGAGACCGTGTTCGTGCTGCCGGCCGCCGCGCCGGGCGCCGACTATCTCGCGCGGATCTTCACCCCTGCGGAGGAACTGCCGTTCGCCGGGCACCCCACGATCGGAGCGGCGATCGCCGCCGTCGCGTCCGGCCGGGTGACGCCGGACGGCGACACGGTCGTCCAGGAATGCGGCGCCGGTCTCATGACCGTGGCCGTCGCCGAGGGCACCGCGAAGCTCACTTCCACGGCGATCAGCGTCGGCCCCGAACTCGACCCGGCGCACGCCGCCGCCGCGATTGGCCTCGACCCCGCCAAGATCATCGGGACCCCGAAGAACGCCAGCGCGGGCCTCGACCACAACTTCGTGCGCCTCGCCGACGCGGACGTGCCCGCCGCGGTCGACGTGCCGGGCCACCTGGAGAAGGTCTACCTGTTCAGCTTCGACGAGGACTCGCACGCGGTCCACGCCCGCCTGTTCCACCGCGGCGTCGGCGAGGACCCGGCGACCGGTTCGGCTGCGGTGGCGCTCGGCGTGCACCTGGTCGACCAGGGCCTCATCAGCGGCGACGGCGTGCACGCTTACACGATCGCGCAGGGCGCCGAGATCGACCGCCCGTCGACGCTGCACGGCGAGGTCGTGGTCGAGGACGGTGCGGCCGTGTCGGTCTCGGTGTCGGGGGCGGCGGTCAAGGTCGCCGAGGGCACTCTGGTGACGCTGCCGGAGTAGGGGTTCAGCCGGAGAACTCGCGGGCGCCGTAGCGTTCGGCCGCAAGGCCTTCGGGCCAGGCGGCCGACCGCAGCTCCGCGGCCCAGAGGCGGCGCGGCCAGCGGCCCTTGCGCAGGAGCGCGGCGACGAACCGCTCGGGTTCGGGCAGGCTCGCCCACACCGACGGCAGGAACGTCGCGCGGCGCCCGCCGCGGTCTTTGAGGGTCAGGCCGTCCTGGCCGGGGCGCAGGTGGTCGAGCAGGGACGTGAAGGCCCGCACCGGGAGCGGCTCGGAGGGGGACAACACGGTGACGGTGACCTGCAGTTCTGCCGTCTCGGACTCCTCGACGGGCGGGAGGCGCGGGTCGCGGGCGGCCAGGCGCGCGTTGCGGACCACGTCGACTCCCAAGGGCCGCAGGGCGGTCAGGGTGCCGATGCAGCCGCGGAGGCGGCCGTCCCGTTGGAGGGTCACGAAGGTCGCCTCGCGCTTGGCGAGGGTGGCGGCGTGCGCGGCGGCTGCCGGTGCGGTGCTCTCGGAGAGGGTGCTGATGAGGGCGGCCGCGCCGGGCGGGCGGGGCGCGAAGGAGGTCGCGACGGCGCTGCGCGCCAGCGCGGTCAGCACCGGGCCGAGGCCGGACTCGGGGTGCGGGTCCATCCTCCGATGGTGCCACGTGTCAGGGTGCGCAGGCGGGTGGAGTGCGAGATCGACTCGTGCCCGGCCCCGCTTTCGGGTGACACTTTCGCTGCGGGGCCCGGTTTTTGTCGGACCCGGGCGGGATGTTTGCGGCGGACCCTTCTTTCCCCTCTAGTGGTGGGTGGGGGTTTGTGGACGGGTATTCGGCGAAGCCGCCGATCGCCCGCGCTGCGACGCAGTGCAGCCGCCGAACGCCCGCGCTGCGACGCGGTGAAGCCACCGATCGTCTGCTCTGCTTCCCGATCGCCTGCGCCGCTTCGTCTTCGCCCTCGCCGAGCCCTCGCGCCTCAGGTGACCCGATGGTGGCGGTTTGGCGCGGTTCGGCCTGCCGGTGATCTGTTTGATAACAGTCACGTGAGAGACTGCGGTAATGAGTGAACCGCGCACGAGCGCCGACGCATTCGACTCGTCCTATGACGCCGATGCCTACGCCTCCGTCGACCAGGGCCTCGCCGAGGTGATCGACCTCCCGTCGAACGGCGGCGCGCAGAGCACGCAGGCCGCCCGCGGCCGGTTGCAGGAACTCGACTCGCTCGCCGGGAAGATCGCGCTCGTCACCGGCGCGGGTGCGCCGGACGGCATCGGGTTCGCCATCGCGACCCGCCTGCGGCTCGCGGGCGCAGCGGTCGCGATCGTCTCCACCACCAAGCGGATTCACGAACGCGCCGAGGAGATCGGCGCGATCGGCTTCGTCGCCGACCTCGCCGACGAGGCCGAAGTCGGGGGCCTCGCGGACGCCGTCGCCGAAGCGCTCGGCGAGGTCGACATCCTTGTCAACAACGCCGGCCTCACCTCCAAGTCCGATCCGGCCGTGGTGAAACCGGTCGCGCAGCTGTCCTATGCGGACTGGCAGACCGAGATCACCCGCAACCTCGACACCGCGTTCCTGGTCTCTCGCGCGTTCGTGCAGTCGATGGCCGAGCGCGGCTGGGGCCGCATCGTGAACGTCGCGGCCACCACCGGCGTCGTGACCGCCGTCCCCGCCGAGGCCGCCTACGCCGCAGCCAAAGCCGGGGTCACCGGCCTCACCAAGGCCCTCGCGACCGAGGTCGTCGCCGACGGGGTCACGGTGAACGCGATCGCGCCCGGCCTCATCCGCACCGGCTCCTCCACGGTCCCTGAACTGCAGAAGGGCCTCGACGGCCCGATGGGCCGCCCCGGCAGCCCCGAAGAGGTCGCGGCCGCCGCTGTGTTCTTCTGCGCCCCTTCCGCTTCGTACATCACCGGGCAGACGCTCGTGGTCGACGGCGGCAAGTCCCTGCGGGCCTGAACCGTCACATAACGACCAGCCGTCCGCAACTTCGCACGGGCCGCGGTCGTTACCCTTGCGTGAACACGATTGCGGCGACGACAGTACCGACTGAGCGGACCGAGACGGGGGAAGCGCGGATGGACGAGGCTTTCGGCGAGAGCTCGCTCGAGACCCGGGGGCGCACCGTCACCGGCCTCGTGCTGCTCCTGGGCGGACTGGTCGGCCTGGCCGCCGCGTTCGACCTCACCTACGAGCGCATCGCCTCGCTCATCGACCCGGGCCACGCGATCTCCTGCGACTTCAACCCGGTGCTGTCCTGCGGCACCGTGATGAACACCTGGCAGGCGTCCGTGTTCGGCTTCCCGAACCCGATGATCGGCCTCGTCGCGTTCCCGCTCGTCGTCTTCATGGGCGCGCTGCTCCTGTCGAAGGTGTCCCTGCCGCGCTGGATCGCGCTGGCCTTCAACCTGGGCACGCTCGCCGGGCTCGTCTTCGTGTCGTGGCTGATCTACCAGTCGGTGTACCGGATCGGGGTGCTCTGCCCCTGGTGCATGGCGGTGTGGGCCGTGGTCCTGCCGATCTTCTGGTTCTCCACCGTCCGCAGCCTGCGCACCGGCGCGATCCCGGTCGGGGACGACTGGCGCGACGCCGTCGACGACCTGCTGCGCTTCCACTGGATCGGCCTGGTCCTGCTGTACGCGGCGGTCGTCATGATCGTGGGCACCGGCTTCTGGGACTACTGGTCCACGCTCTTCTAAGAACAAAGGTCAAGGCAAAGGGCAAGGCCCCGGGCGCGAACCCGGGGCCTTGCCTCATGTCTCAGCCCAGCCGCAGTCCGGTCGGCTCCAGCCAGCCACCCTCGGAGAGGTATTCGAGCACTTGCTCGACGCCTTCGCCGACGGTGATCTCGCTCGTGTCGATGGTCAGCTCCGCGGCCGGCGGCTCCTCGTACGGGTCCGAGATCCCGGTGAACTCCGGGATCTGGCCCGCGCGCGCTTTCGCGTACAGCCCCTTGCGGTCCCGCGCCTCGCACACCTCGAGCGGGGTGGCCACGTGCACGAGTACGAAGTCCGCGCCCGCCGCCTCGGCCATGCGCCGCGCCTCAGCCCGGTCCGCCTCGTACGGCGCGATCGGGGCGGCCATGCCGATGCCCCCGTGCCGCGCCACCTCGGCCGCCACGAACCCGATCCGGCGGATGTTCACCGACCGGTCCGCGCGCGAGAACCCGAGCCCGCTCGAGAGCAGCCGGCGCACCACGTCGCCGTCGAACAGCGACACCGTGCGGGTGCCCTCCTCCAGCAGCGCCTCGTAGACGCCGCGGGAGATCGTGGACTTGCCCGAACCCGACAGGCCCGTGAAGAACAGCACGAGGCCCCGCTGGCGGCGCGGCGGCCGCGCCTTCCGCAGCTCGGAGGCCACGCTCGGCGGCGTGTGCCATTCGGGGAGCCCGAAGCCGCGGTCGAGCATGTCGGCGACCTCGGCGTCGGTCAAAGCGACGCGCCGGAACGGCGGTTCGATGTCCTCGACGGGCCGCCACTGGCCGTCCCGCGTGTCGTACGCCAGCTCGCGCGGCACCATCGAGCGCACGCCGTCGCCGCCGCCGAGGCCGTCGCGGCCGGTCATGATGTGGGTCGCGCCGTAGGCCGCCGCGACCTTCGCGGTGAGGAGGCCGTCGCGGAGCTTGTCGCCGCGCTTCGACAGCGGCACCGTCAGCACCGTGGCCGTCGGCAGCCGGTCCTTCGCGGCGAGCACGGAGCGCACGAGCGCCGCCGTCGGCAGCCGCAGCTCGCGGTCGCCGTTCGTCTCGTCGCCGGTGGGGATCATGACGAGCACGTGCGCGGCCAGGTTGTGCGCGGCGCGGGCCAGCTGCGCCAGCTGCGGGCGGTGCAGCGGCCGGTCCGCGACGAGCGCGAGCACCCGCGGCTTCGTGTAGGTCGTGCGCGCCTGCTCCGGGGTCGCGCGCAGGCCCGTGAACACGCCGTGCGCGGCGTCGGCGATGCGCCGCACCGGGCCGCCGACGCGGACCATGTCCGGCCCGAGCGCGTCGAGGCTGTGGCACTCCACCGCCGCGACCGGCGCCCCCTCCGGGTCGGTGATGCGAAGCACACGCCGCTTCGGGTCGGGGTTGTCGAGCAGCTGAGCGGTCGCTATCGGCACGTCGAGCGTCACCGGGACCGGCCATGCCGTCCCGTCCGGGAGCATCCCGGTCCGTGTCACCGACCGCGCCTCCGCCTCGCCCATGAACCCGCGCAGCGGCGCGTACGCGCCGTACAGCAGCAGCTCCAGGTCCGCGAGTTCGTGCGGCAGAGGGGTGTGGCTCGGCGCCTCGGCGAGGATCTCATCGGGCAGTACCCAGTCAGACATCGGCGGTGGGATCCCTTCGCAGTGCTTCGGGCAGGGGCGGCATCGGATTCGGTCGCACCAGCGTATGCCACGGGACCGTCACTCTGCTCACCCGAGCCGCGCGCTTATGAACCGGATCGTCCCGCATGGCGGACTGAGAAAGTGGCGCACCCATTACCGGTAAGTTACGCTGACGAAGCTCATTCACGGCTGCGCGAGCGGGCGCCGAAGAGCCGGTCCACGGCTCTGCAAGCGGTCGCCGAGCAGGCCCGGGAGCACCAGTGCAGAGTGACCGCGGACAAGGACGTCGGCGCGGCCGGCCCCAGGGCCTCATGGCGCAGCTTGCGGAGCCGTAAGTTGGTACCGCCCAGACCACCAGTGGAGACCTCCATGGACTACTACGACTCCTCCAGCGGCACCGACGACAAGCAGCTCCGCCGCGACATCCGCCGCCTCGGCAACCTCCTCGGCCAGGCGCTCGTCCGCCAGGAGGGCCCGCAGCTGCTCGAACTCGTCGAAGAGGTCCGCGGCCTGGTGCGCCACCAGCCCGAAGCCGTCGCCTCCCGACTCGCGAAGCTCGACGTGAACGAAGAGGTCGACCTCGCCCGCGCGTTCGCCACCTACTTCCACCTCGCGAACATCACCGAGCAGGTCCACCGCGCCCGCGACATGCGCCGCTCCCGCGCCGAGAACGGCGGCTGGCTCTCCCAGGCCCGCGCCGAGATCACCGCCGAGGACATCCCGGCCGACCAGATCGCCGCCGCCGCCGAACGCCTCGAAGTGCGCCCCGTCTTCACCGCCCACCCCACCGAGGCCGCCCGCCGCTCCATCCTCATGAAGCTCCGCGGCATCGCCGACCTCCTCGACGCCGAGACCGCCGAACGCGCCGTCCTCGGCTCCGCCGACGTCGACGCCGTCAACTCCCGCCTCGCCGAGATCATCGACCTCCTCTGGCAGACCGACGAACTCCGCGTCGAGAAGCCCGAGCCCACCGACGAGGCCCGCAACGCCATCTACTACCTCACCGACCTCTACCGGGACGCGGCCGCGCGGGTCCTCACCGACCTCAACGCCACCCTCACCGACCTCGGCGGCTCCCCCCGCCCCGGCTCCGCGCCCCTCAAGTTCGGCACCTGGATCGGCGGCGACCGCGACGGCAACCCCTTCGTCACCCCCGAAGTGACCAAGCAGGTGCTCCTCATGCAGCACGAGCACGGCATCGCCGCTGCCGAAGGCGCCGTCGCCGCGCTCATCAACGAGCTCTCCGTCTCCCAGACCGTGCGCCCGGCCGCCCAGGAACTCCTCGACTCCGTCGCCGCCGACTTCAAGGTCCTCGACAACATCCCCGAGCGGTACAAGCGCATCTACGGCGAAGAGCCCTACCGGCTCAAGGCCCGCGCCATCGAGGCCAAGCTCGCCAACACCCGCGCCCGCCACGCCGAGGGCCTCCCGCACCGCGCCGGCTTCGACTACGCCGACGGCCGCGAGCTCCTCACCGACCTCCAGATCATGCGCGACTCCCTCGCCCGCCAGCGCGGCCAGCTCCCGGCCAAGGGCATCCTCGACCGCGTCATCCGCACCGTCGCCGCCTTCGGCCTCCAGCTCGCCACCATGGACGTGCGCGAGCACTCCGAGGCCCACCACGCCGTCCTCGGCGAGCTCTACGACGCCACCGGCGAACTCGACGAGCCCTACGCCGACCTCACCGCGGAAGAGCGCGACGCGCTCCTGGAGCGGGAGCTCTCTGGCCAGCGCCCCCTCGCGCCCGCCAATGTCGAACTCGCCGAAGGCAACCGGAAGACCTTCGACGTCTTCCATGCGATCCGCGACGCCCAGGTCCAGTTCGGACAGTCGATCGTGGAGTCGTACATCATCTCCATGACGCACGACCCGGCCGACGTGCTCGCCCCCGCGATCCTCGCCCGCGACGCCGGCCTCATCGACGTCGCGCGCGGCCGCGCCGACATCGGCTTCGTGCCGCTCATGGAAGAGGTCGAGGACCTCGCCGGCGCCGACGCCCTCCTCGACCGGCTGCTCAGCCTCCCCGCGTACCGCGCGATCGTCGCCGCCCGCGGCGACGTGCAGGAAGTGATGCTCGGCTACTCCGACTCCAACAAGGACGCCGGCATCACCGCCAGCCAGTGGAACATCCAGAGCGCTCAGCGGCAGCTGCGCGACGTCGCGCACAAGCACGGGGTCCGCCTGCGCCTCTTCCACGGCCGCGGCGGCACCATCGGCCGCGGCGGCGGCCCCACCCACGAGGCGATCCTGGCCCAGCCCTCGGGCACGCTCGACGGCGCCATCAAGATCACCGAGCAGGGCGAGGTCCTGTCGGACAAGTACACGCTGCCGGCGCTGGCCCGCGAGAACCTCGAGCTGACCGTGGCCGCTTCGCTGAAGGCGACGCTGCTGCACACCGAGCCGCGCCACCAGCCCGACGTGCTGGGTCGCTGGTTCAGCGTCATGGACCAGACCTCGGAGGCCTCGAAGGCCACCTATCGGGAGCTGACCGGGAAGCCGGGCCTCGCCGAGTACTTCTGGGCCGTGAGCCCCACGGAGCTGCTGGGCGCGTTGAATATCGGCTCGCGCCCGTCCAAGCGCCCCAACACCGACGCGGGCCTGGGCGGCCTGCGCGCGATCCCGTGGGTCTTCGGCTGGACGCAGTCGCGCCAGATCGTGCCGGGCTGGTACGGCGTGGGTTCGGGCCTCGCGGCCGCCCGCGAGGCGGGCCTGGGCGACGACATCGCCGAGATGTACGAGAAGTGGCACTTCTTCCGCAACTTCGTCTCCAATGTGGAGATGACGCTGGCGAAGACGGACCTCTCGATCGCGCAGCAGTACGTCTCCACGCTGGTCCCGGCCGGGCTGCGGCCGATCTTCGACACGATCACCGCCGAGCACGAGCGCACGGTGGCCGAGGTCCTCGCCCTCACCGGCGGGGAGCAGCTGCTCGATGCGAACCCGCAGCTGGCTCGGACCCTCGAGGTCCGCGACCGCTACCTCGCGCCGCTGCACCACCTCCAGATCTCGCTGCTCAAGCGCTACCGCTCGGAGGGCGGCGCGGACGGCGACGTGGACCCGCAGCTCAAGCGCGCCCTGCTGATCACGGTGAACGGCATCGCGGCGGGCCTGCGCAACACCGGCTGATCCAGGCTTGACGAGGGCCGCGGCGGGAATGACCGCCGCGGCCTTTTTCATGCCTCGAAACTTGACAACACGTTGTCAATATGACAGAATATTGTCATACCTGGAACGAGGAGAACGACAATGGCGAAGCACGTGCACATGGCCGTCT
Organism: Glycomyces sp. NPDC021274; assembly: GCF_040641195.1. Classification (NCBI taxonomy): domain Bacteria; kingdom Bacillati; phylum Actinomycetota; class Actinomycetes; order Glycomycetales; family Glycomycetaceae; genus Glycomyces; species Glycomyces sp. NPDC021274. The sequence goes on from NZ_JBFADC010000013.1 coordinate 101,783, forward strand.
ACGACACCCTGGCCGACTGGGAGGTCGGCTACGCGACCGCCCACATCAACGGCGGCGACTGGCAGCGCGAACCGGGCCGCTACGAGGTCCGCACCGTCGGCGCCGGCCCCGAGCCCGTGCGGACCAAGGGCGGCATGACGATCACGCCCGACCTCACGCTCGACGAGCTCAGCGCCGACGACAGCGCCATGCTGATCCTTCCCGGCGCAGACACCTGGCTCACCGGCGGCAACACCGGCTTCGCGAAGGCCGCCAGGCGGTTCCTGGACGCGGGCGTCCCGGTCGCGGCCATCTGCGGGGCCACCGGCGGACTCGCCGCCGAAGGGCTCCTCGACGACCGGCGGCACACGAGCAACGCGCCGGAGTTCGTGCAGGCCTTCGGGTCCAAGGGCACCGACCTGTACTGCGACGTACCGGCCGTGACCGACCGCGGGCTCATCACCGCCTCGGGCACGAAGCCCGTGGACTTCGCCCGCGAGGTGTTCGCGGCCCTCGACCTGTACACGCCCGAGGTACTGGCAGCGTGGTACAAGCTGTACGGACTCGGCGACCCGGCCGGGTATTACGAACTGATGGGCGAGGCCGCATGACCGACCGCCAAGTACTCCTGTCGGGCATGGCCGTGACGGTGTTCCGACTGAACGGCCAGTTCCTCGACGTCGCCGAGGGACTGGCCCGGCCGGTGGGGCTGACCGCCGCCCACTGGCAGGTGCTCGGCGCGGTCCTGAAGGAGCCGCTGCCGGTGGCGGGCATCGCGCGCGAGATGGGCATCACCCGCCAGGCCGTGCAGCGCATCGCGGACATCCTGGCCGCGAACGGCATGGTCGAGTACCTGCCCAACCCGGCCCACCGGCGGGCCAAGCTGGTCGCACCGACCGAGGAGGGCGTGGAAGCCGTGCGGCGCATCGGACCCGCGCACGCCGCATTCGCCGACCGGCTGTGCGAGGCCTTGGGCGACGACCGCGCCGCCGAGATGCACCGCCTGCTCGGGGAGCTCTCGGCGACCTTGGAGGCGGTGACGGCGGAGGACCGCGGTTGATTTGCCGAAGGCTCGCCGCCCGCCGCCGTGGTAGTTTCTGCGCTGTCCGACCACCACTCGAGAAATTGCGGAGACCATGGCGAGAACCCTGCAGGTCAGCGTCCGGAACGCGAAGTTCCAGCAGTGGGAGACCTTGCTGCGCAACCGCAACAAGCGCCACCGGGCCGGGTCCTTCCTCGTGCAGGGCGTACGGCCGATCTCCCTCGCGGTCGAGCACGGTTGGACCGTCGAGGCCCTGCTCTACGACGCCGACCGCCCGCGCCTCTCCGACTGGGCCCGCGGCCTGCTCGAGCGGCCGCACACCGAGCAGGCGGCCGTCTCCGGGGAGCTCCTCGCCGAGCTGGGGGAGAAGGACGAGGACAACCCGCCCGAACTCCTCGCCCAGGTCAAGATCCCGGAGCGCCGGCTCGCCGACCTCGCCACCCGCCCCGACTGGCTCGGCATCGTCATCGACCGGCCGACCAGCCCGGGCAACGTGGGCTCGCTCATCCGCTCGGCCGACGCGTTCGGCGCCGACGCCGTGGTCATCACCGGCCGCAACGCTGCGGACCCCTACGACCCCAAGGCGGTTCGCGCCTCGACCGGCAGCCTGTTCGCGCTGCCCGTGGTGAGCGCCGCCTCGGCGCACGAGGTCGCCGAATGGGCCCGCAAGCAGCCGCACGCGCCCATGATCATCGGCACCGACGAACGCGGCGAGCAGACCCTCTCCGAACACGACCTCGGCGGTCCGACCCTGCTCGTGGTCGGCAACGAGACCACCGGCATGTCGAAGTCCTGGTTCGAACTCGCCGACGCCACGGCCCGCATCCCCATGTCGCCCAAGGCCGCGTCCTCGCTGAACGCGGCCAACGCCGGATCGGTCGCCCTCTACGAAGCCGCCCGCCAGCGCGCCGCCTGAGCGCCCCCTCGATCACCGCACGCTCGCGGCGCGGCGCCGCCTGCCACTGAGCAGTACTTCGACAGGTCAGTGCGTCTCGGTCGGCCAGTCGGCCAGGCCGGAGCGGCACACGTAGTCGGGCCATGAGCGGCACGGGTCGTCGACGAACGCACCGAACTCGGCGTGCATGTCGAGGAGTTCGGCGGCGTTCGCCATGAGTCGGTCCACCGCGTCCTGCGGGGTGTCGGCGGGGACCAGCCGCGGCAGTGCGAACCAGATGGCGGCCTGGCGCTCGTCCCGGTCCCGATCGTCCCGGTCATCGGGCGGTTCGTAGACGTCTTCGATCACTCGCTGCACGATGAGCGGTCGCACCGGCGGGCGGGCGCGGGCCGCGTCGTCCAAGGTCTCGTTGAGGAACGCCCGCAATGCCGTTGGGTCGAGCCGCTCGCCGAAACGGGCGAGCGCCGCGAGTTCGAAGACGGTCGCCACCAGGCCGAAGTCGTCGCCCGGGTTCCAGCGCGGGTGCTCCCGCTTGAGCGCGTGCGCCTCGTGGCCCGCGCCGATGAGGACGGCGCGCACGTAGTCCTTGATAAGGGGGCGTGCCACCGGTCAGGCTGAGGTCTTGCTGGCCTGGTCGGCCGCCGCGTCCTCGGCGAGCTTGCGTTCGTGCTGCTCCTCGGCCAGAGTCCACAGTGTCCCGATCTCGGTCTCGTCGAGGGTGAGATTGAAACGGCCGCGCAGGAGCGCGGCGAAGTCGTCCGCGTCGGCGACGATCCGGACCGCCTTCCCTTCCGGCAGTTTCGGGTCGTACACGGTGAGCGTCCGCGCTCGCAGGACCCAGATGTCGGTCTCACCGGGGTTCTGCACGGTCAGGGTCTTCACGAACGGCGATTCCGGGGAGGTCGAGAGCTCCGTGCACTTCGACTCGAACTCGGCCACTTCGCGCCGGTCGAGGGTGAAGTCGAACGTCAGGTTGGTGACGCGCGGGTCGATCGAGCAGCGCCATTCGCCCTCGCCGAGGCTCCAGATGCCGAAGTTGAACGGCCCCACCCGGTAGCTGCCGCTGCGGATCGGCAGGGGGTCGCGGAAGCCGGTGCCGATGCCCGCGTCGGCCAGGTACTCGTCGCCGCCGGGGAACCGCACCACCAGCGGCATGTGGTTCCACCAGTTGCCCTCGCCCTCGGTCTCGCGGGCGACGCCGCCGAGGACGCGGCGCACGTCGAAGCCCATGGCCTCCAAAGCGTGCGCGAGGGTCCCGTTGTGCTCGTAGCAGTAGCCGCCCCGGCCGCCCTCGACGAGTTTCGTGAACAGCGACTCAGTGTCGAGGCGGATCGGCCTGCCCAGCTGGATGTCGAGGTTCTCGTACGGGATCGCGTCGATGTGGGCGCGGTGGATCCGGCGCAGCGCGTGCAGCGTCGGGCGCCTCGGGGCCCAGATCCCGACGCGCTTGAGATAAGCGGTGAGCTGCGAGGAGTCGAACACCCCTCGACCATAGCGCGAGGCGGCGCCGCAGACTGGCCTGTGATCGTACTGATACGGGAATGATGTTGCGGGACTGGAGGAACGTCTCGCCTGGAACCGCGGTTGTCGTGCGCGTGTGGGATAGTCTCCACAGCTTTCGACTCTCCTCCCAATACTGCCCTTGAAGGAGTCCCCACTATGGTCATGGGCCCGACCCACGCCATGTCCGGTGCCGCCCTGTGGCTCGCGGGCTCGGCGATCGCCGACATCGCGTTCGGCATCGACCAGTCCTCCGCCGAGCTCGTCGTCGGCACGATCGTCGCCTCCGGCGCCGCCCTCTACCCGGACATCGACTGCGCCGGCAAGGTGACCGAGAACAAGGGCGGCTCCACTGTGGCGCGGTCGTTCGGCGTCGTGTCCCTCTTCGTCGCCGAGGTGGTCGAACGCCTCTGCTACTGGTTCTACCTGCTCACGAAGTCGAAGAAGGACAAGAAGCGGAAGAACGGCCACCGCACCTTCACCCACACCGCCGTCCACGCCGCCCTCGTGGGCGCCGGCACCGGGTTCCTCGCCTACCAGTTCGGGAAGCCGGCGGTCATCGCGATCCTGTTCGTGCTCACCGGTCTGGCGGTGCGCGGCCTGCTCGCCGAGACCGTCGCGAAGAAGGGCTGGCTCGTCACCACCGGCGTCGCGCTCGTCGCCTCGTACGGCATGTACCGGTTCCTGCCCGAGGGCCGCGACTACTGGGTGCTCGGGCTCGCGATGGGCATCGGCTGCTTCATCCACGTCCTGGGCGACATGATCACGAAGATGGGCTCGCCCCTGTTCTTCCCGCTCCCGATCAAGGGCCGCCGCTGGCACGACATCGGCCTGCCCAACAAGGTCGCCCTGCGCGCGGGCGGCAAGGAGGAGAACCGCATCCTCCTGCCCGTGCTCACGGTTCTCGTCGTGATCGGCATGATCTACAACGTGCCCGAAGTGCAGCAGCTCCTCTTCGACCAGGCCGGCACCGGCCAGGGCGCGACGGAATAATCTCGCTCCGGACCGCGGACGGCGCGAGGTAGACTCGACCGGTTGCCGGAACCAGCAGTGCCGAATTCATGGCTCGCAAGCAGCGCCAAGGGCTGCCTGATTCCGGCCAATCGTCGTGCCTCGAGCACAGTGAAACCCGGAACCTCGCAGGAGTCCGCATGGCCGCAGAACGATCCGTTCCGAAACTCGCGAGCCTGATCAAGGCGGCCGCGAAAGCGCCGAAGCTCGCGCGCATCGCCGAGCTCGCGTCCTCGTCCGACCGCCCGGTCGACCTCGTCGCCGTGCCCGGCGCGCGCCCCCTCGCCCTCGCCCAGGCCGCCGCCAGCTCTCCGGGCCCCGTGCTCGCGATCACCGCGACCTCCCGCGAAGCCGAGGAGCTGGCCGAGTCCCTGGCCTCCTTCATCAACGAGGAGGACATCGCGCTCTACCCCGCCTGGGAGACGCTGCCGCACGAGCGCCTCTCGCCGCGCTCCGACACGGTCGGCGCCCGCCTCGAGCTCCTCCACCGCATCCACGCCGGCGACGTGCCGCGCGTCATCGTCACCCCCGTCCGCGGCGCCCTCCAACCCCAGCTCAAGCACCTCGGCGAACGCGAGCCCGTGCAGCTGCGGCGCGGCGACGAGACCGACCTCCTCGACCTCGCCGCGCACCTCGTCGACCTCGCCTACGAACGCGTCGACCTGGTCGAGAAGCGCGGCGAGTTCGCCGTGCGCGGCGGCATCCTCGACGTGTTCCCGCCCACCGCCCAGCACCCGCTGCGCCTCGAGTTCTTCGGCGACGAGGTCGACTCCATCCGCGAGTTCTCCGTCGCCGACCAGCGCTCTCTCGACGAAGCCCCCGAACTGCGCGCCGTCGCCTGCCGCGAACTGCTCCTCACCGACGATGTCCGCGAGAAGGCCGCCGCCCTCGGCGACGCCTACCCCGGCCTCGCCGAGATGTGCGCCAAACTCGCCCAGGGCATCCCGGTCGAGGGCATGGAGTCCCTGCTGCCCGCGCTCGCCGGCCCCGAGGAGCTGCAGCTCTTCCAGGAAGTGCTGCCCCGGGACGCCCTCGTCGTCGCGATCGAGCCCGAACGCATCCGCTCGCGGGCGCTCGACCTCGTCGCCACCTCGAACGAGTTCCTGGACGCCTCGTGGGCCGCGGCGGCGGCCGGTGCCGCAGCCCCCGTCGACCTCGGCGCGGGCACGTTCCACGACCTCGCCGAGGCCCGGACCGCCGCGCTCGCCAAGGGCCAGCGCTGGTGGACGATCTCGCCGTTCGCCGTCGCCCCTGAAGAGGACGCGATCGCGGAGGAGCTGGCGGCCATCACCGGCGAACCGCTCCACTATGGAGACGTCTCGCCCGACGACGCGATCACCATCGACCTCGGCATCACCGAGACCCCGCGCTACCACGGGAACACGCCGCAGCTCGTGGCCGACATGCAGGCCTGGACCCGCGAGGGCCGCGCCGTCGCCGTCGTCTACCCGGCCCTCGGCGGGGCCGAGCGGGCCGCCGAGCAGCTGAAGGCCGAAGGCATCGGCGCGCACCTGGAATCCGCGCCGCGCGAGTTCCGCGCGGGCGAGGTCGTCGCCTGCACCGGCACGCTCACGCTCGGGTTCGCCGACGCCGCTTCGGGTCTGGTGGTCGTCACGGCCGCCGACATCGCGGGCGGCAAGGCGCTCGCGGCGCAGAAGCCGCGCAAGGGCAAGGCCGCCAAGCGCCGCGGCGTCGTCAACCCGCTCGAACTGTCCCCCGGGGACTTCGTGGTGCACGACGCGCACGGCGTCGGCAAGTACGTGGAGATGGTGCGGCGCGCGATCGGCGGGGCCGAGCGCGAGTACCTGGTCATCGAGTACGCCGCGTCGAAGCGCGGCCAGCCCGGCGACCGCCTGTTCGTGCCCACCGACTCGCTCGACCAGCTCACCCGGTACGTCGGCGGCGAGCAGCCGACCGTGCACAAGCTGGGCGGCGCGGACTGGCAGAAGACGAAGCGCCGCGCCCGCAAGGCCGTGCGCGAGATCGCGGCCGAGCTGATCCAGCTCTACGCGGCCCGGCAGGCGGCCCAAGGGCACGCGTTCAGCCCGGACACGCCGTGGCAGCGCGAGCTCGAGGACGCGTTCCCGTACATCGAGACCCCCGACCAGATGTCGGCCATCATGGACACCAAGGCGGACATGGAGGCGCGCGTCCCGATGGACCGCCTCGTCATGGGCGACGTGGGCTACGGCAAGACCGAGGTCGCCGTGCGCGCCGCGTTCAAGGCGGTGCAGGACGGCAAGCAGGTGGCGGTGCTGGTGCCGACCACGCTCCTGGCCAGCCAGCACTACGGCACGTTCGTGGAACGCATGGGCCAGTTCCCGGTCAAGGTCAAGCAGCTCTCGCGCTTCCAGTCCGCGCGCGAGGCCGCCGAGATCCAGAAGGGCATCGCCGCGGGGGAGATCGACATCCTCGTGGGCACGCACCGGCTCCTCCAGGCCGAGACCCGCTTCAAGGACCTGGGTCTGATCATTGTGGACGAAGAGCAGCGGTTCGGCGTGGAGCACAAGGAGAAGCTGAAGGCCCTGCGCACCGCCGTCGACGTGCTCACCATGTCCGCGACCCCGATCCCGCGCACGCTCGAGATGGCGGTGACCGGCATCCGCGAGATGTCCACGATCGCGACCCCGCCCGAGGAGCGCCACCCCGTACTGACCTATGTTGGCGCTTGGGAGGCCAAGCAGGTCGCCGCCGCGATCCACCGCGAGCTGCTGCGCGACGGCCAGGTGTTCTATCTGCACAACCGGGTCGAGTCCATCGACCGGGCCGCGACGAAGCTGCGCGAGCTCATTCCCGAGGCCCGGATCGCCGTGGCCCACGGCAAGATGGGCGAGGGCCAGCTCGAGAAGATCATGCAGGGGTTCTGGGAGAGCGAGTACGACGTGCTCGTCTCGACCACGATCATCGAGTCCGGCATCGACATCCCGAACGCGAACACCCTCATCGTGGAGCGGGCCGACCTGCTCGGCCTCTCGCAGCTGCACCAGATCCGCGGCCGCGTGGGCCGCAGCCGCGACCGCGCGTACGCGTACTTCCTGTACCCGCCGGAGCAGACGCTCTCGGAGACCGCGCACGAGCGGCTGGCGACGATCGCGCAGCACTCCGAGCTCGGCGCGGGCATGTACGTGGCGATGAAGGACCTGGAGATCCGCGGCGCGGGCAACCTCCTGGGGGCCGAGCAGTCCGGCCACATCGCGGACGTGGGCTTCGACCTGTACCTGCGCATGGTCGGCGAGGCGGTGGCGTCCTTCAAGGGCGGCGCCGAGGAGCCACCCGCGCCGGTGAAGGTGGAGCTGCCGCTGGACGCGAACATCCCGTTCGACTACGTGGAGGTCGAGCGGCTGCGCCTGGAGATGTACCGCAAGATCTCCGAGGTCCACAGCGAGGCCGAGCTCGACGAGGTGCGCGAGGAGATGGAGGACCGGTACGGTCCCGCGCCCGACCAGGTGCAGACGCTGTTCCACCTGGCGCGCTTCCGGCTCCTCGCCCGCGCCCACGGCCTCCAGGACGTCGCCTTGCAGGGCAAGAACCTCCGGTTCTCCTCGGTCGAGCTGCCGGACTCGAAGCAACTGCGCCTCGGCCGGCACTACCCGGACGCGCACTACAAGGCCCAGGCGGGCCTGATCAGCGTCCCGCGCCCGACCACGTCGAAGATCGGCGGCAAACCGCTCGAGGGCCTGGCGCTCCTCCAGTGGTGCGCCGACCTGGTCAACGACATCATTCCTGAGGTCGCTTAGGCGCTGGGGTCGCGCGGTCCAGGGGCAGATCCTGTTGGATCCGGTCGGCGAGTTAAGCCTGCTCGAAGTAGAACGACTTTATGTAGCAGTCGCGCGGCTGCCCGATGGCGAACTTGACGCAGTCGACGACCGAGCGCGCCGACAGCGCGTCCCCGTCCGCGCGCTCGGCGTCCCATTCGGGGCCGAGCGGGTCGGGGTTGTCGAAGTCCGGTGGATACAGCGAGATGACGCGGACCCCTTGGGGCCGCAGGCGTTTCGAGAGCACTTCGGTGAACCCGGCCTGCGCGGACTTCGCGGCGTAGAACGCTTCGTGCGCTTCGGACCTGTGGTTGCCGTACTCGCCGCACCCGGACACCATGGTCACGATGTCCGGCCGCGGGCTGCGCTGCAGCAGCGGCAGGATCGCCTTCGTGGCGAGCACGGTCCCCGTGGCGCCGGCCGCGATGGTCGCGGCGATCTGCTCGTCGTCGGCTTCCAGGAATCCGCCCGCGTCCAGGTAGGGCGCGCCGTTGTTGACGAGCACGTCGACAGCGTCGGTCACCTCCCCGAGGGTCTCGGCGAAGTCCCGCACCGATTCCGGGTCGGCGAGGTCGCACTCGAACGCGTGCGCTCGGCCGCCTGTGTGCCGCACTTCCTCCGCGACCGTTTCGGCCGCGTTGAAGTCGCGCGCGCAGAGGTACAGCTCCGCGCCTTCCCGGCCCAGCGCGACCGCCAGGCTCCTGCCGAAGCCGCGACCGGTCCCGGTCACGACCACCCGATACCCCTCGAACCGCATGAGCGCCCCTCCTTGCGTGTGCAAGTCTCAGCTTCTCACCGATGCGTTCGCAGGGGAATCCTCGGACGGGTCCTAGGACCGCCGCTGCGGCGCTCGGGTGCTGCCGGGGCGGGGCGGGGCAACGCTTCAGCGCCACCGCCGAACGGCTCGCCCCGCGTCAGCGCCGCAGCCGTTTACTCGGTGCCGAAGCGCTTGGCGGCGCGGGCCTTCGCCTTCGCCGCCTCGACCTCCCGGTCTTTCGGCGGCGCGGCCGTGACCAGGTTGCCGAGCAGCTCCTGAGTCGCTGCGGCGATCGCGGCCACCGCGGCGTCGAACGCCTCCTGGTTGGCCTGCGATGGATGGGTCGAGCCGCTGATCTTGCGCACGTACTGGAGCGCGGCGGCGGCGACCTCCTCCTCCGTGGCGGGCGGGTCGAGGTTGAACAGGGTCTTCACACTGCGGCACATGTCCCAATGGTGGCACGCTGGTACGACATCGCGCTGGAGACGAACGAGGGCGGGACCCCACGGTCCCGCCCTCTCATGCGCCTATGCCGTTACTCGCCCCAGTTGGCGGCGCGGCGGCGTCGCATGATCAGCATGGCGCCGCCGATCGCGAGGGCCGCGGCCGAGACGACGCCGACCGTGAGGCCGGTGCCGGTGACCGGCAGCTTCCCGCCGCCACCGCCTCCGTTGCCGTTGTCGTTCTTGACCTTCTCGACCAGTTCGGCGATGCCCCAGTTCTTGTTGGTGCTCCAGGACTGGCCGGTCGGGTCGTACCAGGTGTGCGCGGCGGTGCGGACGCCGTCGGTGGCGTCGTTGACCTGGAGGTCCAGGCCGTGCTCGGCGCCGACCTCGCCCTGGCCGTCGGCCAGCGCGATCGCGATCTCGACCCGGTAGCCGGTGCTCGTGGTCACCGCGGCACTGGTGATCGCGCCGGCTTCGGGTCCGTTGCCGCCCAAGGTGACGACGTTGGTGAAGCTCACGCGGTACTGGCCGTCTGCCTCGCCGTAGCCGCCCTCCTTGGTGTTGCCGGGGTTGAGGAACACCTCGACGGAGTCCTCCTCCCAGGGGTTGGCGCTGCTCTCGTCGAGGCTCGGGTCGGTGACCTCGAACAGGGCGTAGATCGCGTCCTCGTCCCACATCAGCGAGACGTCGGCCTTCGCGCCGTCCTCGCTGCCTTCGACCCTGACCTCGGTGGCGACGGTGGCCGCCTTCTTCCAGGTCTTGTCCTTCTCGCCGTCGATCACGGGTGCGTCCTTGGCGCGCGGCACCTGGACGCGGGCGTACTCGGGGTCCGGCTCCTCGGGGATCTCGGGGAGGCGGCTGGGGTCGACGATGCCCCAGTAGGCCCACTTGGCCTGGAGGTCGTCGTCGAAGGGCAGCGGGGATTCGAGCGGGCGGGTGCCGTTGAAGCCGCGCAGCCAGGAGCGGCCGTCGTGCAGGCCCCAGGCGGTCACGGAGACGAGGTCCTTCTCGCGGAGCATCGCGAACAGGTCGCGGTAGTAGTGGCCCTGCTGCACGATGCGGGCCTCGTACTCGGGGAACTCGACGCCCTCGACGGGCGCGCCGATGGCGACGTCGAGCTCGGTCACGGCCTGGAGGACGCCGAGCCCGGCGAACTTGTCGATGCTCGACTCGATGTTCTCGAGCGGGGTGTTGAGGCTGATGTGGGTCTGGTGGCCCACGCCGTCGACGGGGACGCCGTCGGCGAGCATGTCGGCGACGAGGTTGTAGAGGTTGTCGCGCTTGGCGGGGTTGTCGGTGCCGTAGTCGTTGATGAAGAGCTTCACCTCGGTGGCGCCGACGGCGTCGAGCTGCTCGCGGGCGATGCGGAACGCGTGCGAGATGTACTCGGGGCCTTCGAAGATCTGGAACCAGCGGCTGTTGCGGTAGACCTCGGCGGCGTTGTCGCTGATGACCTCGTTGACGACGTCCCAGGCGAAGACGCGGTCGCCGTAGTGCTCGGCAATGGCGCCGATGTGCGCTTCGAGGCGGTCGAGCATGATCTGCTGGTCTTCGGCGCTGCTGCCGAGGGGTTCACCGGCGCTCGGGTGCCCGGCGGGGTAGGTGAACCACCAGTCTGGGGTCTGGCTGTGCCACAGGAACGTGTGCCCGTAGACCGCCATGCCGTTCGCTTCGGCGTGCGCGACGAGTTCGTCCGCGGCGTCGAAGGTGAACGTGCCCTCGGTCGGCTGGATCGCCTCGACCTTCATGTGGTTCTCGGCGGTGATCTGGTTGAAGTGCTTGTTCAGCAGTTCGCTGTTGGGGCCGGAGAGGTCGCGGGGGTCGACGGCCGCGCCGAACGGGAAGTCGTCGGCGAGGACGTCCTTGAGGGACGGGATGCTCGGGTCGACGCCGGGCGGGCTGAGCTCGGTGATCTGCACGTTGTCGATGGCGTAGGAGGCGTCGGGGGTCGGGGACTCGACGTAGAGCGTGAGGGCGTCCGCGGTCGCGGCGATCGAGTACTCGCCGGCGAGCGTGGTCCAGTCGGTGCTCGCGGCGGCCTGGTAGACGACGCTGTCGTAGGCGGTCTCGCCGCCGGCCTCGCGCTGCACGGTCGCTGAGACGACCTCGCCGGCGCTGCCGGTGGCGAAGCGGACGTCGAGCGCGATCTCGTACACGCCGCCGGGGGCGATGAGTCCGGTGAGGTCGAGGGCGGGGCCGTTCCAGTCGGCGGTGCGGCCGGTGGTGAGGAGCGCGCCGTCCTCGACGGCGAGGGTGACCGGGCCGCGCGGGGCCCAGTCGCCGATGGTGCCGTCCGCGAAGTCCGCGGCGTAGACGACCGTGCCTTCGTCTTGGGCGGCGGCGGGTTGGCCGAAGGCGAGCGCGGCGGGGAGGACCAGCGCTCCGGTGGCGGCGGCGAGGGCGCGCAGGCGCCGGTGCCGCGGTCGGGGGTGATGTTCCATGGCTTGGCAGCTCCATTGCGGAGGAGGGAAAACGAAGCTTCGGAAGTTTCGACAAGTTTCATGAAACTTTCCGAGAAGGACCGTGCCATGGTAAGTGGGATATCAACGCTTGTCAATCGCCGTGCTCCGCCGCGAGCCGCAGGTACCGGCTCACCTGCGCGGCGGCGTCGAGCATCGCCAGGCCCCGCTCGGTGAGCCTGCGGCCCCAGCCTTCGAGCGCGACCGTCAGCTCCTCCGTGCCGCCCGCGGTGCGCACCTGCCGCACGAGCAGCGCGATGCGCTCCAGCGGGTAGTCCCCGCGCCGCAGCAGGTGGGCGAGCTCGGCGTCCCGCACGTCCTCGTCCCGGAACAGCCGGTACCCGGTGCCCGGCTCGCGCTCGGGCGCGAGAATGCCCGCGTCCTCCCAGTTCCGGACGGTCGCGGCGGTGACGCCGAGCCGCCGCGCCAGTTCGCCCACCGTGAGCGGCGGGCCGTGGAACCGCGCGGGCGCGGCCGCCAGGTGCCCGATCGCGCCGCGCACCGCGTCCAGGGTCTCCCGGTCCCGCAGCAGCCGCAGGTGCCCGCCGTCGATCAGGGCCAGCGCGCTCTCGCGGTCACCTGCGTTGAGCGCGTTCATGATCCGGCCCGCCTCCGCGTGCCCGTACGCCGGGACGAGCGCCAGGAACGCGCGCAGCGCCGCCGCGTGCGCCTCGGTGTAGACCCGGTATCCGCTGCGCGTGCGGGCCGCCGCCGGGATGAAGCCGTCGCGCTCGTAGTTGCGCACCGCCTGGGTCGAGAGCCCGTGCTCGCGGGCGAGGTCGGCAGGTCGCAAGGTGTCCACGGTCAGCGACCTTAACGCGGAAGGCCGCGCCGGAGGCTTCCGGCGCGGCCCTCAGGGGTGCGGGTTAACGCGTCAGGTCGAGCAGGAGCTTGCCCCGCACGTGGCCCTGCTCGCCGAGCCGGTGCGCGTCGGCGACTTCGTCGAACGCGAAGACGCGCTCGATGTGCGGTGCGACCCGGCCCTCGTCGATGAGGGCCGCGATGCGCTCGAGCTGGTGGCGGTCGGGGTGCACGAACACCCAGTCGGCGCGGAAGCCGCGCTCGCGCGCCGGCCCGAAGTCGCCCGGGCTCGGCAGCGTGACGATCGCGCCGCCGGGACGCAGCACGTCCAGCGAGCGGTCGAAGACCTCGCCGCCGACCCCGTCCACGACCAGGTCGACCTCGCCCGTCTTCTCCGCGAAGTCGCCGGCCGTGTAGTCGACGACCTCACTGCAGCCGAGCCCGCGCAGCCACTCGTGGTTGCGCGCCGACGCCGTGCCCACGACCTCCGCGCCCGCCCAGGCCGCGAGCTGGACGGCGAAGTGCCCGACCCCGCCCGCCGCGGCGTGCACCAGCACGCGCGTCCCGGCCTCAATGCGCCCGAAGTCGAACAGCGCCTGCCACGCGGTGAGCGCGGCCAGCGGCACCGCCCCGGCCTCGACCAGGCCGATCCCGGTGGGGGCCTTCGCGAAGTGCACCGCCGGAGCGAGCACGTGCTCGGCGTAGGCGCCCGCCGGGAGCGGGAAGTTCGCCATGCCGTAGACCGGGTCGCCCACGGCGAAGTCGACCACGCCCGGGCCGACCTCGGCCACGGTGCCCGAGACGTCCCAGCCGAGCACGAACGGGAACCCGGGCACCATCCCTGAGATCCCGCCGCCCGCGCGGGTCTTCCAGTCCACCGGGTTGAGCCCCGCCCCGGCCGTCGCGACGACCAGTTCGCTCGGCCCGGCCGACGGCCGGTCCACAGTGGTCATCGTGAGCTCGTTCGCCCCGCCGAACCCGTTGACGACGACGGCTTTCGATTCGCTCATGCGCCATTGCCTCTCTTCATAGCGATCGCGCGCCCTTCGCGCGCGAAGTCCTTGAACCGCACGGCGACGGACGCGTCCATCCGCGCGGCCGCCTCCACCAGGTGGTTGCGGGCGGCCGCCAGCAGCTCGGCGGCCCAGTCGGCGTCCCCGGCCTTCACGGCCCGCTCGAGCCGGCCCAGCTCCCTCGTCCAGTCCTCCTCGGTGTGGGCCGCGGCGGCGAGGCTGCGGTGCCCCGCCTCCACCAGCCGCCGCGCCGAGGCGAGCACCGGCAGCTCGTCGGTCGCCGGAGCGGTGGCGACCCCGCCGATCCGCTCCAGGACCGCGGCCACGGCCGCCTCGTCCCGCAGCGCCTGCGCGAGGAACAGCTCCTCGCGGGCCGCGTCCAGCTCGACGGTGATGCTCTTCTCGAAGAACATCTGGTCCAGCCGCGCCAGGGCGACCGCGCCCCGGCCCAGCACCGCCTCGGCCGCCGCGTCGCGGTGGCGCAGGATCTCGGCGATGTTCTCGGCCTTGAACGGGCCGTGGTGGCCGGTCTTCTTGTCCATGAACCGCAGGATCTGCGCCCCGCCGACGCCCACGCCGTCCGTGCCCGTCCAGGTGATGTCGGCCAGGTGGCCGAACCGGAACCCGGCCGAGAAGTACGTCAGCAGGCCCGCCTCGTGCGCCCGGTGCACCAGCGTGACCGCCTGCTCGAACGCCAGCTGCTCGATGACGCACCGGCTCGGGTACGTGTCGGCCGTGCCGTCCCACGTGACCTTGTCGAACCCGGCGGCGGCGGCCAGCTCGATGCCGAGCGACCCGATCGCGAACCGGTCCTCCACGAGCAGCGGCCGGCCGCCGTTGGCGCGCATGGTGGCCGAGCGGTCGTCCACCAGGGGCGTGTTGAGGTTGAACGCCGCCGAGAGCACCTGGCGGTGCCGGTTGCGGCGCACGTTCCCCACGATCGCGCCCATGAACTCGACCGCCTCGGTCGCCGTCATCCGCTCGATGGCGAGCTTGCACTCGGTGATGCCGTCCGCGAACAGCGCCGAGCACGCGGCCGCCGTCGTGTGCACGGTCTTGAGCATCGAGTCCCGCACGGACCCCTCGAACATCGGCCTGCCCACATAGGACGACACCGGCGCGTCCAGCCCGGTGTGCAGGCGCACCCGCGAGATGACCCGGGGGATCGGGATCCGGTAGGGCTCGACCTCCTCGCGGCTCTGCTCGATGCCCCGCTCGAGGTGTTCGACGTGGACGATCACGCCGTTGAGGTAGGAGCGCTCCGTCGTCGTGCCGAGGAGGTGCCCCTCGCCGGGGTCGGTGACGGACATGTACGTCTGCACGTCCCGGAAGCCCGGGCTGCCCCACGGCTTCGCGGGCAGGCGCAGCTGCTCCCCGTCGTTGATCGCGGTGTACGCCAGGCGCACCGCGAGCTTCTCGTCGGCGCTGGCGGCCTTGCGGCTGTCGCGGGACGCGGTGAGGAAGGCGGACACGGACTCCAGGAAGTCCGTCCCCTGCGCCGCGGTGACGCGGACGCCCTCGTCGGTGACGTCGATGCGGAAGGCCCCGCCGCTCACGTCGGCGTCCGGGTCCTCCAGACCGAAGAGCCGGTTGAACTGCTCGCGCAGCTCGGCGGCCCCGGAGCCGTTGTCGCCCAACACGGGCAGGATGCGGTTGAACCGCTCGGCGAAGCCGCTCGCGGCGGCGGGGAAGTCCTCGAGGAGCCCGGACACGAGGACTTCGGCGCGGGCGGTCAGGCCGCGCACGTCGTCGGGGCCGTGGACGGCGAAGGGCCGGCGCTGGGCGTAGTTGTCGTCGGTGCGGTGGCGGCGGGAGAGTGCGGTCCGCTGCCAGCCGCAGAGGTCGACGGCGTACTCGATCACGGTGCGGCGCAGGGCTCCAGTGGTGAAGAACCGGACTGCGGGCGCGCTGGGCATGCTGGTTTCCATGCGATGTTCCTTGCCTCGAAAGGGGGTAGGCAGTCGGCCGACCTGCTTCCTTGCGTGGTATCGGCCGTGGTTCGGAAGCTATATGATGTGAAGGGCAACTGACAGTAGGCACTTCCGCGTCACCTAGTTACCCCCTGGTGACCGACCAGGCTGTCGTCGCGGGAAATCGGCCCGGATTCGAGCGTGATGACAAGTCCCACAATCGAGACGGAGAAGCAACCATGGACGTACTGCACAAACAGGTCGCCCCAGGAGCGACCGGCTCTGATAAGGACGAACATTACGAATCGGCTTGTCCTTGTCGCAGCACTCTCGACCTCCTGTCGAGCAAATGGACCGCCCTTGTGATCGGCGCGCTCGAAGAGCGCACGCACCGTTTCGGCGAACTCCAGCGCGTTCTGCCGGGCGTGAGCAAGAAGATGCTGGCGCAGACCCTCCGCGTCCTCGAAGCGGACGGCCTCATTTCGCGCACGGTGCACGCCGAAGCACCCATTCGCGTCGAATACACCCTTACCGAATTGGGACGCAGTGCCGCAATTCCACTCGCGGCCGTTCGCGAATGGAGCATGAAGCACGCCAAGAGCATCGACCGCGCCCGCCGCGACCACGCCAAGCGGACGGGCATCCCCGCGCCGTAACCCCCGACCGCAGCGGGCTGAGGCCCCGGCACCTTGGAGCCCCGTGATGAGCACCCCGCCCGATCCCCAAGCGCTGTACGACAAGCCGCACTCGGTGGACCTCGCCCAGGTCATGCTGGTGTTCCAGTACTTCATGCTGGTCAGCGTGAGCGTCGGCATCGGCCCCCGGATCTTCAACTGGGTCAAGGGCGAGACCTCCGGGGTGCCGTTCCTCTCCGACATCGAGGCGGCCATCGACATCGGCACGAGCTTCCCGATGGCGGTGGTCCTGCCCGCGCTCGTGCTCTACACCGCGCCGTACGTCGCGGTGGTCCTCGCCCTCGGCCTGGGCCGCAAATGGGCCCGCGCCGCCGCCGTCGTGGCCGCCCCGCTCAACACCTGGATCGGCATCGTCGCCGTGGTCCGCACCTACGGCGAGGTGTGGGCCCTCATCGTCGCACCACTGTGGATATTCGTGGCGCTCTGCGTCCTCGGCGGCCTCGCCTCGCACACCGCCCGCCAGTGGTTCCGCCAGGGCGGCTGGGAGCCCTGGTACCTGCGCTACGAGATCGACCAGATCCAGCAGGTGCGCCGCCGCTCCCGCCCCCGGCCCCGCCGCCGGCGCCGCTACCGCACCGCCCACGACCCCAACCAGCCCGACGCCGACTAAGTGCTACTCGGGACTCGTCATCCGCGCCAGCACGACACCGGCCGAGATGAGCACGACCGCCGCGATGCGGCCCGCCGTGACCGGGTCCCGGTTGACGACGATGCCCAGCGTCACCGCCCCGACCGCGCCGATCCCGGTGAACACCGCATACGCCGTCCCCGTGGGCAGGTCGCGCATGGCGACCGCGAGCAGGAACGCCGCGAGCCCCATGAGCGCGATGCACAGGACGCTCGGCCACAGCCGCGTGAACCCCTCCGTCGGCTTGATGCTCATGGCCCAGGCGATCTCCACGACTCCGGCGGCGATGAGGAACCACCAGCTCACAACCAGCCTCCGATCGCGCGAGCCGCTTCCAGCGCCGCCGCCCGCGACCGCTCGTGCTCGTCCCGCCGCCCGGCCAGCGCCGGGTCGAGGAGCGCGTTGCACATCTCCGTGCCGACGAACACGGCGTCCTCCACGTCGAAGTGACCGGCGAAGAAGTCGCGGAGGTACCGCTCGTGGTGGTCGAACGGCTCCCGCGGCTTGCCGGGGCCGTACGCGCCGCCTCGGGCGTAGGCGACCACGAACTGCTTGCCGGCCAACGACATTCGCGGGAACGTCACCTGGTCGATCCAGGCCTTGAGCACCGCCGGGATGGAGAAGTTGTACATCGGCGCGGCGATCAGCACGGTGTCGGCCGCGACCAGCTCATCGAGCAGCGGCTGCACGACGGCCCAGGCCTCGGCCTGCTCCGGCGTGCGGACGGCCTCCGCGTACCGCGCGGGATCGGTGATCTGGTGTTCCAGCACGTAGTCGCAGAGCTCGGTCCAGGCTTCGCCGATGGGCGGCGGGGGGTCGAGGGTGAGGTCGCGGTGCAGGTACGCCTCATCGGGATGCGCTTGTTGCCACGTGGCGGTGACGGTGTCGCCGAGCTCGCGGCTGAACGAGTTGCGGCGGACGCTGGCGTCGAGGTGCAGGAGCACGGTTCCTCCTCAGTTAAACGGACACGATGTCCACTTATCTTCGAGCATAACCGGGCATCCTGTCCACATCTTGTTAGGATCCCCACCATGAAGCCCGAGCGCGCCGACGCCGCCCGCAACCGCACCAAGGTCCTCGCCGCCGCGGCGGACCTCTTCGCGGCCAAGGACCCCCGCGCGGTCACCATGGACGACATCGCGAAAGCCGCCGGCGTCGGCCGCGGCACCCTCTACCGCCGCTACCCGGATGTCGCCTCCATCGCGGTCGCCCTCCTGGACGAGCACGAGACCGCCCTCCAACAGGGCTTGATGTCGGGCCCCCCGCCCCTCGGCCCCGGAGCCCCGCCCGCCGAACGCCTCGCCGCCTTCTACACCGCCATGGCCGACCTCCTCGAAACCCACGGCCACCTCGCCCTCGCCACCGAAACCGGTGGCCGCCGCTTCGAGATCGGCGCGTACGGCTTCTGGCGTGCGCATGTCCTCTCCCTACTCAGGGCAGCGTCCGTTCCCGCCCCCGAGGCCCTCGCCGACACCCTCCTCGCCCCCCTCGCCCCCGAGGTCTTCACTTATCAACGCGCCCAAGGACTCTCGCTGGAGGAAGTCAAGACCGCCCTCACCCGCCTCACCACGGTCCTCATCTCCTCCTAGCAGCATCCGTGCAACGTGACGGGCGAGCGCTGGTCGGCGCTCAGTAATCTGTCCCCGTGACCAATTCAGCAAGAGGAGCGTTCGCCGTCATCGCGGCCGTGATCGGCGTTGTCGCGAGTGTCGTCGGGATCATGGTCGGCGTCCAGCAGCTGCGCGGCAACGGCAATCCGAGCAACTCCGCGGCAGAGACCGGTCAACCCCAGTCCGATCAGGCCGCCGCTGAAGACGAGGCCGGAGCGACTTCGGAAGCCGCCGCGAACGAGACCGCCTGGGCCCCTGAGAACACGGGCGCCGAGCTCGTACTGACGACCGTCCGCGACGGTGCGGGGGACTGCCAGTATCTGCACGTCGACTTCGACGCCGCGTTCGAAGGCACGGTCCAGCCCGTTGCGACCTCCGCCCTCCACGCCGAGCCGACCGACGATCTGATCTGGAACCCCTGCGAGAACACCAGTTCCACCGTCCTCGCCTCGCTCACCAGCGCAGGCACAGCCAAGGGCGCGGCGATCGAGGTGGCCTCGCCGACCCCTGAAGACTGCATGGACGCGGTCAATGCGGCCGGAGGCGCGAACGCCACGCTGAACCTCGAGTACAGGGCGATGGACTCCGGACTCACGGGCCTCAGCGCCGGCACGTCGCTCTGCATCTGGAACGTCGAGACTTCCCGCCTGACCATCGCCTCCTCGGAGGGGATGGAGATGAACGAGACCTACGACCAGGTCGTTCAGTACTGGGTGACGACGTACCTCCAGGGCTGAGCACTCGACGAAGGGAATCCGGTTGAGCGACTGGGCGATCGACGAGCAACTGCTGCGCGAGCTCCTGGAGGAGCAGCACCCCGACCTGGCCGGCCTGGAACTGAAGGCCGTTGACGGCGGCTGGTCCAACCAGATGTGGCGCCTTGGCCCCGACCTGGCGGTCCGCGTGCCCCGCACGGAGGGCGCGCCCGAGCTGCTGGCGCGGGAGTACCGCCTGGTTCCCGGCATCGCGCCGCGCCTGACGCTCCCGGTCCCCGTGCCTGCCCGGCTCGGCCAGCCGACCGAGAAGTTTCCGCACACTTGGCTCATCACCACCTGGGTTCATGGCACGCCCGCCGACATCGCGCCGATCACCGATCCCGAATCGGCCACCGTGCTCGCCGAGTTCCTTTCCGCACTCCATACCGAAGGGCCCGACGCAACCTCCGCCAACGACGGCCGCGGCACACCGCTCGAAGCGATGGGCGAGCACTTCGAGCACGCGCTCCAACGCCACCCCGATGTCGACGCCGACCGTGCTCGCGCCGTCTGGCGTGCCGCTCTCGAAGCGCCCCAAGCAGATCAATCCGACGTTTGGCTTCATGGCGACCTGCACCCCGCCAATGTCGTTGTCGAGGACGGCGCGCTCGCGGGCGTGATCGACTTCGGCGACGTCTTCGTAGGCGATCCCGCCGTCGACCTCGCCGCCGCCTGGATCCTCCTGCCCGACGGCGCAGCCGAGCGGTTCTTCAACGCCTACAAAGCAGCCGAGGACTCCACGATCCTTCGCGCTCGTGGCCGGGCGCTCATCAAGACCCTGGTCCTGCGCGACATCGGTATCGCCGGGGAACGCGGCCAGCTAGGCGGCAAGCCGACCTGGAAGCCCGCTGCTGAGGCGGCCCTTGCCCGCATCCTGGGCTGACCCCCAGGGCCTTCAGTAGGTCCAGTGGAGGAGGTCCGTGCCTTCAGGAGCGGGGATTTCGAGCTGGAAGGTGCCCGAGTCGGCGACGGTGGGCGGGGCTTCGAACGCGATGTGCCCCGCTATCGACTCTCCTTCGGGGACAGTGCCATTGAGCATGGTGCCGACCGGTCGGATGGAGGTCTGGTACTCGATGCCGTTGGCGTCGATCAGGGTCGGTGACACTGCAGGCTCGGCCCAGAGGCCGAACATGAACGTCATCTCGCCCTTGACGACCTCTACTCCGACGGTGAACACCACGAATTCGGACATGCCCTCGGTGACGGCTTCGACCTCGGTCACCACGAAGTTGAACTCCAAGGCCGTTCCCCCGCTCGCATCGGGGTACGAAATGCCGAGCGCTGAGTCCATCCCGACCGGCAACACGGAGGCAGGCTCGGGGGGTGCCGTGCTCTCGGCCTCGGTGGGGGCGTCGGTGGCCTCGACGGACGCCGAGGCTGAGGCCGATGGCTCCGAAGGCGTTTCCGCACCGTTGGAGCCGCATGCTGCGAGCAGCAATGCGGCCAGCGGGATCGACAGGACGCGGTATCGCATGGCTGCCCCTATTCGGCCTCGGTTTTAGCGGGAGACGAGGATCGTAGATCGCCCGAGCCGGGACCGGTCCCGATGCGACCAGGTGCTTGAGACCGCCGTGGGCTGACCGCGAACAGACGAACGGCCCCGCCTGGAGGCGGGGCCGTTCTGTGTTCTGGGTCGGGCTACCGGTCGGCTCGCTGGAGCAGCGCGGTGAAGTCGGCGGTCTTCAGGTCGAAGATCGGGGAATCATCGCCAAGCTTGCTGTCACGGACCTGGAAGCCGGTGCCTGCGGGGCGAGCCTCAATGCAGTCGCTGTTCTCTCCACCTTGACTGCGACTCGACTTCCGCCACGGAGCGACACGCAGCTCAACGCAGTCACTGTTCGCGGTGCCTTGGCTCCTGCTTGACTTGCGCCACCCATCCTGGCTCATCGCTTGAACTCCTTCACAGACTTGGCTGCTGAGAACCCTCCCTCGAGAACCTGGCTGTACTTGCCCACGGCGTCGCTGTTCTCATAGAACCGGTGCTCGTAGGGGCTCTCCAGATAGACGATGCTGGGATCCTCGCTGTTCCTGAAGGATAGTACGGAGAAGGGCACTGCCAAATTTCGATACGGCCCGTGCAATTCCGGCAGGAATCTGACCGTCACGTTGGGGTGCTCATCCAGTTGGATCATGTGGTTGAGCTGACCTGCGTCGCACCCGCTCCGAAGCACGGCCTCGGTGACCAGGAATCGCAGTCTGATGGAGTCGAGTCGATTCATGAGCTCGGCCTGGCGGGCGAGGCGGTTGTTGATCAGCACGGGGATGCGGTCAGGTGCCGCATCGCCACGCTCGAATACCCGCCGGACATAGTCCTCGGTTTGGAGCGGGCCCGGCACGAACATGGTCTCGAACTTGTCGATGCCGACTGCCAAACGCTCGAATTCGACGTAGGCGTCCCACCCCGAGTTCTCGATTGCGTGGCTGGGCTGGGCCCAGATCTCGTCGTCCACGAAGCGCCAGATGCGCTCCAGCTCGAACCGCGTCTGCCTCGGTGCTCCGTAATGCTCGGCGAGCCTGCCGATGACCACGAAGGTCACCCGCACCTTGACTCCAGCCTCGAGCCGCTTCAGCGTCCGGGTCGACCCCACGATCGCCGCGGCTTCCTTATCGGTGACTTTGATTCCCGCGAGTTCCCTTTGCGCCTCAAGCTCTCGCCCGACCTGCCTGCGAAGTTCAGATGCCGTAGACATCAACTCAGTATCGCAATCACCACGGAATGTGCAACCTCAAGAACCGCCGGGTTCCGGATGGCAGTTTGGCAGCCCGTACTGCCATATTCCTATGGCACAACGATTCTCATCTGTCGGATTGCCAACAGTCCTACCTGGTGTTTCACCTTGAGACAGTGCCCGGTTCTCCCTACTGTCGACGCATCACCACCGAACCGGATGGAGGAGAGCCAGTGATGCGAGAGGAATTGAGTGCGCGACAGGGAGCGCCGGATCCGCTGACTCGGGGACAGTTCAGCGACGGGCAGCGCTATTTCACCGTCCGCGCTTCGAGCGCCGAAGTGCCGGACTCGTTCCAGGTGTACGCGGGAGGCGACCCGGCGGACATCGTGGTCGTGGTCTCGGGCCTGGTGTCCTGGAACCTCAGGGCCACATGGGGAGACGGCTGGCGCACCGCCAGGGCCGAGTGGAAGGCGTGGTTCAAGGACCAGGCGTTCATGGTCTTCTACAACGGCCGGCCTCCGGCGTCCGGGAATGTCCGGGTCTGCAATGGCTGAAGCCGGAGACGAGTACCTCGGCGAGTTCCAGCGCGGACCCGCGATCTTCACGGTCTTCCGAACTGCCAAGGACCCCAAGGTGATCCGGGTCGACTGCCGCGACAACGGCGGCGGACCGAACCCGGCGGCCACCTTCGAAGAGGGCATCGGCGAATCGCCGTACTGGCACGGCGCCTGGAACCGCGACCGGTGGTGCCCCTGGATCGTCGCCGAGACCCGCAAGCTCGTCAAGAAGCCGCACTGAGGCGGGAGCGCCCCGGCCCGGTGATGCTCCAGGCCCGGACCGCGTGAGCGCCCCGCAAACGGGCCGACCGATTCAGGTGGGGATCGGTCGGCCCCCGTTCCACATGCGGCTCAGCCACGCGGAATGCGTTTGAGACTTGTCCACATCGGTAACTCATGGCGGCATGTCGTCCACCCCGAACGTCCGCAGAGCCGCCTCGCGCGCGGCCGACAGCAAGCCGCTGGAACTCCTGGCACGCGGCGGCTTCATCGCATACGGCGTCATCCACCTGCTGTTCGCGTGGCTGGCGCTGCAGGTCGCCTTCGGCGAATCGTCCGGCGAGACCGACCAGTCCGGCGCCCTGAAGACCCTCGCGCAGCAGCCGGCCGGAGAGCTCTTGGTCATCGCAACCATCATCGGCCTGGTCGCGATGGCCGTCTGGCAGGCCTTCGAGGCGGCGATCGGGGAGAGCGGCCCGCAGGACCGGACCGCGATCGCCGAGCGCGTCGTCTCCGGCTGCCGCACCGTCCTCTACGCCTACTTCGCGTACCTCGGCTACAAGGTGGTCAGCGGCGCGAACGCGTCGCAGTCGCAGAGCCAGCAGTCCTCGGCGTCATCCATGATGGACTCCGGCGGCGGCCGGTTCCTGCTCGGCCTGGCCGGTGTCGTCGTGGCCGGTGTCGGCGTCGGCCTGGTGATCTACGGGCTGACGAAGAAGTTCACGAAGCACCTCAACACCGGGCAGATGGACCCGGCGGTGCGCCGGACGGTGCAGCGGCTCGGCATGGCGGGGTACACGAGCAAAGGCGTCGCGTACGGCCTCGCCGGCGCATTGGTCGTCTCCGCGGCCGTCACCTACGACCCGGAGAAGGCCGGTGGCCTCGACGCCGCTCTCAAGACGCTGGCCGGGACGGTTTGGGGGCCGTGGCTCCTCGGCCTGGTCGCCCTCGGCCTCGCTTGCTTCGGCGTCTACTGCTTCTTCCAGGCCAAGTACCGGAAGGTCTGACCTGTCCCGAGCGCGACCCGGGTGCACCGGATTGTGGAGGAATCCTTGGTGAGGCTAAGGTCACAGGGGCAGTCGAGTGGAAGGGAAGTGTCGTGCGCAGACTCAGGATTCTCGCGGTGGCGTCGGTCGGGCTCTTGGCGTTGGGGGCCTGCGGGAGCGAGCAAGGGGCCGCGATGTTCGTGGGCGACCAGCGCGTCACGGAGGCCACGCTCGACAGTTATGTGGACGCCGAGATGAGCTCGTACTTCGAGCAGGGCGCCACCCTCGCCGACGTCAGCTACGGGGACAGCCGCCGGCAGGCAGCGTTCGTCGTGCTCTTCGCCGAGCTCGGCAAGGCGATGGGCCTGGAGGCCCCCGACACGAACAACGCCGCCGACGAAGTCGAGGCCCTCTACATGGAGGCCGGCAAGTACTACGACGAGATCGCGGCGGCCGCCGAGCCGCGCGAGCTGACCGACGCGGAGCTCGAAGGGCTGAACGCGGCCGTCGGCGGCGACCAGGAACTGCTGCAGCGCGTGGTGGAGGGCTGGCTCGCCTCGCAGCAGCTCACCCAGGAGCAGCTGGCGGAGTTCAACATGGCCGCGCAGGCCGACCCGACCGTGATCCAGCAGGTCGTGCAGATGTGGGGCGAGGAGCAGGCCGGCTTCGCCGACGACCTGAACGGGTACATCGCCGAGTACGACATCGCCGTGAACCCGCGCTACGGCGCGCTCGACATCAGCCCGCTCGTGGGCGTGTTCACCGTCGAGGTGCCGCAGCGTTGAGCGAGATCACCTGGCTCCTGACCTCCCCGCGCATTCCCGCCGGGCTGCTCACCGTCGAGGCCTGGGACGCCCTGCAGGACGCCGAGGCCGTGGCCGCGTTCTTCGAGAGCCCCACCGTCGAGGCCGTACGCGACGCCGGGATCGAGGTCGAGCTCGTGGAGGACGCCGCCGAGTTCATCGAGACCGGCGGCGTCTGGATCGTCGGCGATGAGGGCGACGAGGAGCTGCGCGAAGCCCTCGCCGAGTACGTCGCGGGCGGTGAGGTCGAGCTCGAGATCGTCTACGGCTCTTGGGATCCGCCGGGCGCGCGCCTGCTCGACCTGGTCGAGGCCGTGGCGCGGCTGCACGCCGAGGACGGCTGCCCGTGGCATCACGAGCAGACCCACCAGACGCTCGGCCCGTACCTGCTCGAGGAGTCGTACGAGGTCCTCGACGCCATCGCCGGGGGCGACCCGGACGAGCTGCGCGAGGAGCTCGGCGACCTGCTGTTCCAGCCGCTGCTGCACGCCTCGCTGGCCGAGGACTTCGACATCGACGAGGTCGCGGGCGACCTGGTCGAGAAGATCATCCGCCGCCACCCGCACGTGTGGGGCGACGCGGACCCGGACGACCTCTACCAGCACTGGAACGAGGCGAAGGCCGCCGAGAAGCCGCACCGGGACCACCCGGCCGACGGCGTCTCCCGCCAGCTGCCCTCGCTCTCCTTGGCCGCCAAGGTGATCGAGCGATTCCACGACCAAGGCGAGGAACTGGAGCTGCCGGACCTGCCCGAGGGCCTGAAGCTCGAGGCCGACGAGGTCGGGGACTTCCTGCTCGCCGCCGTGGCCGCGGCGCGGGCCGCCGGGGTCGATCCCGAGCTGGCGCTGCGCAAGTCGATCACCGAGCGGGCAGGGCTCGAACGGCTCGATCCGCAAGGACACGTCGCGGAGTCGATCGAGCATTAGGAGCTGTGCGAGCAGCCACACAGATCTTCAAACCTGAACTTCACAATATCGTTCTGCTGGCCTTAACAATCGTCGTTTTCTTTGCTACGGTCGGTCGCATGCCATCCGGTGACGCAAGTGACAGAGGCCCGCAGGGCCCGGCCACCCAGGTCAAGGCAATGATCGATCCCAGCGGGGACCTGAGCTTCGGCTCGCCGACCCCCGCCGAAGGGACCGACCTGTGGAACCTCGCCCGTGAGGCGGGGAACCTCGACGTCAACAGCAGGTACGCGTACCTGCTGTGGTGCCGCGACTTCGCGGCCACCAGCATCGTCGCCCGCGACCCCCGAGGGGAAGTCGCGGGCTTCATCACCGGCTACCGCAGGCCCGAGGCGCCGGACGTGTACTTCGTCTGGCAGGTCGCGGTCGCACCCGGCCACCGCCGCCGGGGACTGGCTCGGACCATGCTGGACCATGTGGTCCTTCGCATGCGCTCCAACGGAGTCCGCTACGTCGAGACGACGGTGACTCCGGACAACAAAGCGTCGATGCGCCTGTTCGAGTCGTTCGCGGAAGCGAACGGCGCGGACCTGACGCGCGACGTGCTGTTCTCTGAGCGTGAGCTCGGTTCCGGCCACGAGCCGGAGGTGCTCCACCGCATCGGCCCACTGGCCGGTCCGGTGCCTTCGCTCGACGGCCCGCTGCCGGACTGAGCCAGCCCTACCCGGGCATCGACACGTGCCGGCCCGGGTATGCGCCCGGCAGGCCGTGCCCACGGCCGCCGGGAAGCGGAGAACAGCCAACAGGCCGACCCAGAAGAGATCATGCAGGTTTTCGAACAGGTCGAATCAGAAGTCCGCTCCTACTGCCGCAACTGGCCCACGGTGTTCACCACCGCGAAGGGCAGCCGCATCGACGACGAGCAGGGAAGGTCGTACATCGACTTCTTCGCCGGTGCGGGCTCGCTCAACTACGGGCACAACCACCCCGTGCTCAAGGAGGCCCTGCTGGCCTACCTGACCGAGGACAACGTCGTCCACACCCTCGACACCTACTCGGGCGCCAAGCGCACCTTCCTGGAGACCTTCCGCGACGTCGTACTCGCGCCCAGGAACCTCGACTACAAGGTCCAGTTCCCCGGCCCGGCAGGGAACAACGCCGTCGAGGCCGCGCTCAAGCTGGCGCGCAAGTACACCGGCCGCGAGACCGTCGTGTCCTTCACGAACGGCTTCCACGGCATGACCCTCGGGGCCCTCGCGGTCACCGGGAACTCCATGAAGCGCGGCGGGGCGGGCGTCCCGCTCAACAACGCCGCGACCATGCCCTACGACAACTACATGGACGGCCAGACCCCCGACTTCCTGTGGCTGCGCAGCCTCCTGGAGGACTCGGGCTCCGGCCTCGACCAGCCCGCGGCGGTCATCGTGGAGACCGTGCAGGGCGAAGGCGGCATCAACGTCGCCACCGACGAGTGGCTGCGCGGGCTCCAGGACGTGTGCCGCGAGCACGAGATGCTGTTCATCGTCGACGACATCCAGATGGGCTGCGGGCGAACGGGGCCGTTCTTCTCGTTCGAGCGGGCCGGGATCTACCCGGACGTCGTGACGCTCTCGAAGTCCTTGTCCGGCATGGGACTCCCGTTCGCGCTCACCCTCATGAAACCGCACCTCGACGTGTGGGAGCCGGGGGAGCACAACGGGACCTTCCGCGGGTTCGCGCCCGCGTTCGTCACCGCCACGGCCGCGCTCGAGACCTTCTGGCGCAATGACGACTTCACCGCCGGCGTCGACCGCGACGGGGCCTGGCTCGACGAGGAACTCGCCGACATCGCCGCCAGCCACGCCGAACTGGGCATCACCACCCGCGGCCGCGGCCTCGCCCGCGGCATGGTCTTCGAAGACCCGGAGCACGCCGGCCAGGTCTGCCAGGAGGCCTTCGCGAACGGCCTGCTCATGGAGACCTCCGGCGCCCAGGACGAGGTCGTCAAGTTCCTCCCGCCGCTCACCACCACCCGCGCCGACTTCGAAGAGGGCGTCAGCATCGTCCGCGAAGCCGTCGCCGTGGTCGAAAAGAACGCCGTCGAGAAGGACACCGCCGCCAACGGCGCGCTCGGAAAGGCGACCGCATGATCGTCAGAAGGCTCGAAGACCTCATAGGCACCGAAGCCGACGTCGAAGGCGGCGACCGCGACCAGGCCACCGGCACGTGGCGCTCGCGGCGGCTCCTGCTGGCCCGCGACGGCGTCGGCTTCTCGCTCCACGACACGGTCCTGTTCGCCGGGACCTCCACCACCATGCGGTACGCCAACCACGTCGAGGCCGTGTACGTCATCGAAGGCGCCGGCAAGCTCCGCGACCTGGAGACCGGCGAGGTCCACGCGCTGGCGCCGGGCACGATGTACCTGCTCAACGGGGGCGAGCGGCACACGCTCGACGTCGAAGAGGACCTGCGCTGCGTCTGCGTGTTCAACCCGCCGGTCACCGGCCGCGAGGTGCACGACGCCGACGGCACCTACCCCCTGCTGACCGAAGACTAAGCCGATCCGTGCGCCGCATGCCCTGCGGCGCAGTGAGGAGCGAACGACGATGCAGTCCACCGACCTCTACCCGACACGGCGCTTCAAGGAACCGCGCCTGGTCTACCGCACCGACGACCCGGCCGTGTGGGGCCGCCCCGGCGACGGGCCGCTCACCGAGGCGCAGCTCGACGCGCACGAACTCGACGGCTTCACCGCCATCGAAGAGCTGCTCGAACCGGCCGAGCTCGCCGCGGCCCAGACCGAACTCAACCAGATCCTCCAGGACCCGTCGCTCGACGGCGACGAGCGCGTGATCCGCGAGCGCAGCACCGCCGAGATCCGCTCGGTCTTCGACGTGCACCGCCTCTCGGAGCACTTCGCCGCGCTCATCCGCGACGAGCGGATCGCCGGGATCGCCCGCCAGATCCTGGGCTCGGACGTGTACGTGCACCAGAGCCGGGTCAACTACAAGCCCGGGTTCGGCGGTGCCCCGTTCGAGTGGCACTCGGACTTCGAGACCTGGCACGCCGAGGACGGGATGCCGCGCATGCGCGCGGTCAGCCTCTCCTTGGCGCTGACCGAGAACTACCACTTCAACGGCTCGCTGATGATCATGCCGGGCTCGCACCAGACGTTCGTGTCGTGCGTCGGCGCGACCCCGGAGGACAACCACAAGGCCTCGCTGGTGAAGCAGGAGGTCGGCACGCCCGACCACGATTCGCTGCGGATGCTCGCCGACAAGCACGGCATCCACCAGTTCACCGGCCCGGCCGGTTCGGCGATCTGGTTCGACTCGAACTGCATGCACGGCTCGAACGGGAACATCACGCCGTTCCCGCGCTCGAACCTGTTCATCGTGTTCAACAGCGTCGAGAACGCCCTGGAAGCGCCGTTCGCGGCCGAGAAGCACCGGCCGGAGTACCTCGGCTCCCGTGGGCATTCGACCGCTCGGGGTCACCGGGGTAGCGGTCGACGGAGATGCGGATCAGGTAGCGCGTCACGGGCTCCTCGCCTGTGTTCCGCAGCAGCCGCCGCATCGTGAGCCGGTAGCCGCGACCGTCGTACTGGAGCCGGGCGGCGTCATGCTCGACGACGAGGGCAGAGCCGGTCGCGTACGGCTGCTCGGACCTGCGCGGAGGCGGCGTGGCTGCGGGAGGACGCCGGGCCTGCCCCTCCCTGGCCTTGGCCTGCTCGTAGTCGCACCACCGTCGCCAGATCGCCTTCCCTGCGTTGAGGGCCTCGTCGGCGAGCCGGGCGAACTCCTCACGGGGCCGGTGGCGGCCAGATTCCACGTGGCTGACGTACGACGGGTCGAAGCCCATGGCCTGCGCTAAGGCCCGCTTGGACATGCCCCGCACTTCCCGCCACCGCGCGACCTCTGCCGCGAAGTTCTCGGCCGCCCGTTCAACGGTGATCTCGTCTTCCTGCGCGTCCATCGAAGCCCCGCCCCGCGTCCTCGTTGGTGAGCATGAATGAACCGTGAGTGATCCCAGTTCATCATCCCGTCACGGCTCACGTCGCCGGTTTCCTTCCCTCACCGCCCCGGATCGACCCTTCCGGGCAGATGAGGGAGGCGACGCATCATGCGCGTGCTGTACCTGCTCAACATCTCCAACCCTGACCGGCTGTCCGCGGATTCGGGATGGATCTTCGCGGACCTTCTCGCCCCCGCTCTGGCCGATGCCGGCGCGGAGGTGACCGTCGCGGCTCCGGCTGCGGCCGGGGACGCCCGCTGCGGCTTCCACCAGACAAAGGTGCCGGGGACGAAGTACCGCGCCCGCTTCTCCGCGGACATCGACGAGCTGGTGGCGCTGATCCGCGCCGAGAAGCCGGATGCCGTCGTGGCCAACCAGATCGAGGAAGCCCCGGCAATCCGCACGGCCCTGTTGGAAGCCGGATCGGACGCGCTGCTGGCCGGCTACTGCCACTACCTGCCGTTCTCCTTCAGCGGTGGCGGTCAGCTCCTGCTCGATCCGTCGTTGAACGACGTGGGACTGGGGCGCCCGGTGCTGCTGGCGTTCGCCGCCGGACTGGCGGCCTGCGACCGGGTGATGGTCCACTCCTCGACGGCCGCCTCATGGCTGTCGGCCGCCGCCGCCCGTATGACGGTGGACCTCGGTGACCGGTTGCGGGTGGTGCCAGCGCCGCGTGACGAGCGGCTGGTTCGGGACCCCGTCACGGTCCACCGTCGGCAGGGCGCTGTGGCGATCGGGGTCTACAACCACCGGCTGTACGCGCACTACGGGACCGAGCGGTTCGTGCGCCTGGCCCGCGACATGGTGGCATCCGGTGCGGTGCATCTCCGGGTCATGGATCTGTTCGGCCAACGCAGGGCGGCTCGTACGGGACTGGACGGCAGCCCCGAGCGGATGCGCGACCAGCTCGCCTCCCTGCCACACGTCCAGGTCGTCTCCGACCGAGGTGACCGCGTCCGCTACAGGAATCTGCTGGCCGACACCCGCTTCGGCATCGCCCCGTTCCGCGCCGGCTGCCCCTGGTCCATGAGCGTGATCGACTGCCAGGGCATGGGCCTGCCGGTCATCGCCCCGCGCCTGGGCTGGCTCGCCGAGCACATCGACCCCGAGCTGTGCTTCACCACTCCAGCCGAGGCCGTCAGCCTGGCCGAACGACTGGCCACGGACGACGAGTTCCACGCCGTGCACGCCAAGCGGGCTCACGCCTCCACTGCCGACTTCGCTCCCGACTTGGTCGCCGGCCGCTACTTGGAGGCGCTCTCGTGACCGAATTCGATGCGGTCTTCCTCTCCTACGACGAGCCGATGGCCGACCGCCTGCACTCCCGGCTTCAGCGGACGCTCGGCGGCACGGTCAAGCGTTTGCACGGCGTGCACGGGATGCGGCGGGCCTACCGGCTGTGCGCCGAGGTCGTTGACCGCGAGCAGTTCTTTCTCGCCGATGGCGACTTCGCCATCGACACCGGATTCGCCCCGGCTGCCGTCGAACCGCTGGGCGAGAGCGTGTCGATGCGGGTGTGGCGGGCGGTCAATCCGGTCAACGGCCTGGCCTACGGCTACGGAGGGCTGAAGCTGATCCGCCGCAGTGCCCTGCGCGAGATGGGCGAGGCGGTGGATGTGCTGGCCGCGCTGCCCGGCCGTGTCGAATTCGCCGAACAGGCCGCGGGTGTCACTCGGTTCAATCAGAGCCCTTTCCATGCCTGGAAGGCTGGTTTCCGCGAATGCGCGATGCTCGCTCGTGGCAGTGAGTACGGCATGGCGGACGAGGACGCCCGCCACCGGGTAGCGGCATGGATCAACAGCCACGACGGGGAGTTCGCCACCTACGCCGCGGCAGGAGCCCGTGACGGCGTCGCCTTCGCACGTGCGGCTGCCCACAACCCGAAGGTTTTCGACCACCTCAACGATCCGTCCTGGCTGTGGAGCAGGTTCGCCGCCGCCCACGGGGATCAGGCGGTGGCCGGATGACCGGCGGCCCCCTTGTACTCATCGAGCCGTACGCCGACCGCTTGGGCGGGCACCATCAGCGCACGCTGGTGGCACTAGCCCAGGCTCGGCCCGGCAGCCTGGTCATCGCTCCGAACGGGATCGCCCGCGACGCGGTCACGGCCCTGCGCAAGGCAGGAGCCCGGCTGGTGACCGCACCGACTGGGCGCTTGGCGACCGTGCTGCTGGCCGCCTCCCGGCTCACGGCCGGGCTCTCGACGATCGGTCAGAGAGTCTTCTGCTCGTGCCGCTGGCCCCGCCGCCTGCGG
>NZ_JBFADC010000014.1:0-126712 GCF_040641195.1 Glycomyces sp. NPDC021274
GGGGGGCGGGGCGGCCGCGCGGGCGCCCCCCCCCCCCCCACCAACCCCCCCCCCGCCCCGGGCCGCCCCCCCGCCCCCCGGCCGCCCCGCCCCCCCCCCCAGGCCGCGGCCCGCTCCCGCGAGCGCCGCCAGCGCGAGACCGGCACGATCACCGAACCGCGCCCGGCCGAACCGGAGCCCGGGCGCACCGCAGTGCGCTCGGAGCCGTTGCGCCGCACCGGGACCGTGCGTCCGACACCGCCCCGCCGCACCGGGCCGATCAACCCGCCGCGCCGCGGCGGCCCGCGCGGCACGGTCCGGCCCACGGGCCCGATCGAGGTCCGGCCGCTCGCGAGCCTGCCGCGCCTCGGCAACCCCCGGCGGCGCCTGCGCATGGCCTCGGCGTTCGTCATGATCCTGCTGCTCATCTCCGGCGCACGCCTGGTGCAGCTCCAGGTCACCGACTCGGCCGCGTACGCCGCGGAGGCGCTGAACCAGCGCCTCACCACCGAGCCGCTGCCCGCCGAGCGCGGCGCGATCCTCGACCGCAACGGCAACCGGCTCGCCTACTCGATCGAGGCCAACTACATCGCCGTCGACCCCGGCATGGTCAAGGGCGACCCCGCCGAGCTGGCCGCGACCCTGGGGCCGCTCCTGGGCCGCAAGGCCTCCGACCTCGAACCGATCATCGCCACCAAGGAGACCGCGCAGGGCGAGCCGATCCGCTTCGCGTACCTGCAGCGCGGCGTCGACCTCGCGGTCGGCGACCAGATCCGCGAGATGGAGAACCCGGGGCTCGTCATCGGCCAGGACGAGAGCCGCATGGTGCCCGGACACGACCTGGCGGCCAACGTCATCGGGTTCACCGGCAGCGAGGGCAACGGCCTCGGCGGCCTGGAGGCCGCGTACGACGACTGGCTCTCCGGCGAGGACGGCGAGGTCTCCTACGAGCGCAGCCAGCAGTCGGGCCTGCCGATCCCCGGCGCTTTCTACCGCGAGGAGGAGGCGTTGCCCGGCAACGACCTCCAGCTCACCCTCGACGACAAGCTCCAGTTCCAGGTGCAGAACATCCTGCAGGAGACCGTGAAGGAGCACGACGCCGAGTTCGGTTCGGCGATGGTGATGGAGGTCGGCTCCGGCGAGATGCTGGCGATGGCCTCCACCCCGACCTACGACGCGGCCAACCCGTTCAAGGTGGACGATCCCGAGGTGTACCGCGACTACGGCACGCAGGCCACTGTGGACCCCGGGTCGATCCACAAGGCGATCGTGTTCGCCGCGGCCCTCGAAGAGGGGTGCATCGAGCCGGACGGCACGATGCCCGTCGAGCAGAGCATCACCAAGGGCGACCAGGTCTACAGGGACGGCTACGAGCACGGCGACGCGGTGCTGAGCCTGGCCGGGATCATCGCCCAGTCCTCGAACGTGGGCACCATCCAGCTCGCCGACTGCATCGGCAAGGAGAAGCTGTACGAGTACCAGCTCGCGTTCGGCCTCGGCCAGCCCACGGGCGTGGGCATCCAGGGCGAGGCCTCGGGCATCCTCCAGGAGCCGCAGCACTGGTCCGGCACCTCCCCGGGCTCGGTCCCGATCGGCCACGAGGGCACCGCCACGATCATGCAGATGGCCGCGCTCTACGGCGCCATCGCGAACGACGGCGTGTACGTGCAGCCCACGCTCGTCGAGCAGCTGATCGAGGCCGACGGCACCGTCGTTGAGCAGCCGGAGCCCGAGACGCACCGCGTCATCTCGCAGGAGACCGCCGAGAGCCTCCAGTACCTGCTGCAGGCGCCCATCGCGGCCGAGACGGGCACGGGCCGCAACGCGCAGCTGGAGAACTACCACCTGGCCGGCAAGACCGGCACCGGCAGCCTCGTCGTCGACGGCCAGTACGCCCCCGGCAACATCACCTCGTTCGTGGGCTTCGCCCCGGCCGAGGACCCGCAGTACGTGGTGGCCGTCAGCGTCTACGTCCCCGGAGGCGGGGGCGGCGGCTCGACCACCGGTGAAGCGTTCAAGGAGATCAACGAGTTCGCCTTGGGCTACTTCGGGGTTCGCCCCGCGACCTCGCCCGCGCCGGTGTTCGACGTCTGGGGGTGACCTTCTCCGAACTTCTCCACGAGGGGGAATCGGGGATCGGCCCCGGGCGTTAGCATCGAAGGCGTCAAGGAAGAAGGAGCCGATTGTTTTGAACGTTGACCCTTGGGCACTGTGCGAGGTCCTGGCGGAACCGGCCGACGCGCGGGGAGCGGTGCTGCTGCACTTCCTCGACGGGTTCATGGACGCAGGCCAAGCGGGTCGCGGGGTGGTGGACCACCTGTTCAAGACCTGCGAGCACACCCCGGTCGCGTCGTTCGACGTGGACCAGCTCATCGACTACCGGTCCCGGAGGCCCAATCTCACGTTCTCGATCGACCGCTGGTCCGACTTCGAGGCCCCGCAGCTGGTCGTGTACCTGATGCGGGACGCCTCGGACAAGCCGTTCCTGCTCATGACCGGCCCGGAGCCCGACTTCGCGTGGGAACGCTTCGTGGACTCGGTGGAGGACCTGGTCGAGCACTGGCACGTGCCGCTCACCCTGGGCTTCCAGGGCATCCCGATGGGGGTGCCGCACACCCGGCCGCTCGGCATGACCGTGCACGCCACCCGGCCCGAGCTCGTCTTCGACAACCGCCCGGTGTTCAACGAGGTCACGGTCCCCGGCAATGCCGCGGGCCTCCTCGAGTACCGCCTGGGCGAGTCCGGTCGGGACGCGATCGGCCTGTCGGTGCACGTGCCGCACTACGTCATGCAGATGACCTACCCGGCCGCCTCGCTCCGCCTCCTCGAGGGCATCCGCGAGGCAACCGGCCTCGACCTGCCCTCCGACGAGGAGCTGGAACTCGAACGCGCCCAAGTGGACTCGGACATCGCCGAGCAGGTCGCCGAGTCCGACGAGGTCGCGGACGTGGTGAAGACCCTTGAGGAGCAGTACGACTCGTTCACCGAGGCCGCCGAGGCCGACGAGATGCTCCAGGACGGCCGGATGCCGACCGCCGACGAGCTCGGCGCGGCCTTCGAGACCTTCCTCGCCGAGCGGCAGCGCGGCGAGGACGACAAGTAACCGCAAGCGCGACGAAAGCGGGCCCGACCATCGGTCGGGCCCGCTTCTCATGTGCAGTGCCTACTTGTTGTGCTTGGCCTTCGAAGCGCTGCGACCGCGCTCCTTCTGGTCGAGCACGACCTTGCGGATGCGCACGGTCTCGGGGGTGACCTCGACGCACTCGTCGTCGCGGCAGAACTCCAGCGACTGCTCCAGCGACAGGAGGCGCGGCGGCACCACGTTCTCGGTGGAGTCGGCCGCGGCCGCGCGCATGTTGGTGAGCTTCTTCTCCTTGGTGATGTTGACGTCCATGTCGTCGGAGCGCGAGTTCTCGCCGACGATCATGCCCTCGTACACCTCGGTGGTCGGCCCGTAGAACAGGACGCCGCGCTCCTGGAGGTTGATCATCGCGAACGCGGTGATGGCCCCGGCCCGGTCGGCCACGAGCGACCCGTTGTTGCGGGTGCGCAGCTCGCCGAACCACGGCTCGTGCTTCTCGTAGATCGAGTGCGCGATGCCGGTGCCGCGGGTCTGCGTCAGGAACTCGGTCCGGAAGCCGATGAGGCCGCGCGAGGGCACGAGCCACTCCATGCGGACCCAGCCCGAACCGTGGTTCGTCATGGTCTCCATGCGGCCCTTGCGGGTCGCCATGAGCTGCGTGATCGCGCCCAGGTGCTCCTCGGGGGAGTCGATGGTCATGCGCTCGACCGGCTCGTGGACCTTGCCGTCGATGACCTTGGTGACCACCTCGGGCTTGCCGACGGTGAGCTCGAAGCCCTCGCGGCGCATCTGCTCGACCAGGATGGCGAGGGCCAGCTCGCCGCGGCCCTGCACCTCCCACGCGTCGGGGCGCTCGGTCGGGAGCACGCGCAGCGAGACGTTGCCGACCAGTTCGCGGTCGAGGCGGTCCTTGACCTGGCGGGCGGTGACCTTGTGGCCCTTGCCGCCCTTGCCGACCAGCGGGGAGGTGTTGGTGCCGATGGTCATCGAGATCGCCGGCTCGTCGACCGTGATGAGCGGCAGCGCGACCGGGTTCTCCGGGTCGGCGAGGGTCTCGCCGATCATGATGTCCGGGATGCCCGCGATGGCGCAGATGTCGCCCGGGCCCGCCATCTCGGCGGGCTTGCGGGTGAGCGCCTCGGTCATGAGCAGCTCGGTGATGCGCACGTTCTGCTGCGAGCCGTCGCGCTTGATCCACGTGACGGTCTGGCCCTTGCGCAGCTCGCCCTCCTCGACGCGGCACAGGGCGATGCGGCCGAGGAAGTTGTCGGCGTCGAGGTTCGTGACGTGGGCCTGGAGCGACGCGCCGGGCGTGTACTCGGGCGCGGGCACGTGCTCGATGATGGTGTCGAAGAACGGCTTGAGGCTGTCGGAGTCCTCCGGAACCGTGCCGTCCTTGGGCTTGTTCAGCGAGGCGACGCCGTCGCGGGCGCAGGCGTAGACGATCGGGAACTCGATCTGGTCCTCGTCCGCGTCGAGGTCCAGGAACAGGTCGTAGGTCTCGTTGACGACCTCGTCGATGCGAGCGTCCGGACGGTCGGTCTTGTTGATGCACAAGATGACCGGCAGGCGCGCGGTGAGCGCCTTGCGGAGCACGAAGCGGGTCTGCGGGAGCGGACCCTCCGAGGCGTCGACCAGGAGCACCACGGCGTCCACCATCGACAGGCCGCGCTCGACCTCGCCGCCGAAGTCGGCGTGGCCCGGGGTGTCGATGATGTTGATGACCATCGCGGAGTTGTCGGCCGGGTTGGTGTAGTGGACCGCGGTGTTCTTCGCGAGGATCGTGATGCCCTTCTCGCGTTCCAGGTCACCGGAGTCCATGACGCGGTCGTCGACGGCGGCACCTTCGCGGAAGGCGCCAGCCTGCTTCAGCATGGCGTCGACGAGCGTGGTCTTGCCGTGGTCGACGTGGGCGACGATGGCGATGTTGCGCAGATCAGAGCGTGTAGACACGACGACCATTGTCGCTCAAGCACGAGACGGACCTGGCGTCAACCCAGGTGATCGCGGACACCAGATTTCGCGCCCACTCACCGAGGGTTGTTCACATTGCGCCTTTCAGTGACAGAAAATCCTTCGATGCCTAGACTGCCGATTATGGGCGTATTCCATATATCTATCCGATTCGTTATGGTTCTCGCGCTCGCCGCCGGGGCGATCCTCGTCGGCGCGGCCCCTGGACACGCCAAGATCACCGGTGCGATCATCGCCACCGAAGGCGGCACGCTCAACGTCCGCACCGGCCCGGCCACCGACCAGAAGGCCGCCGGCACGCTCGCCAAGGGTGCGAGCCCCGAGGTGTTCTGCATGGTCCGGGGCGAGGAGATCAGCGGCCACGTGCGCACCACCGCGACGTGGCTGCGCATCGGGAAGGACCGCTGGATCTCGAACGCGTACGTCACCTGGTCGCCCGCGCAGCCCGTGCCGTGGTGCTCGGCCGCCACCAAGGCCGCCACCAACGCCGCCGTGAGCACGAAGGGCGGCGAGCTCAACATCCGCGCCGCCGCGAACTCGTCGGCCGGACGGCAGGGCGCGTACGCCAACGGCACCGGCATCACCGTCGAATGCCAGGCCTGGGGCCAGGAGGTCGACGGCCCCGTCCGCGACACCGGCGCCTGGTACCGCATCGGCGACAAGCGCTACGTCTCCGCCGCCTACATCAAGTGGAGCGCGGGCGAGCCGTGGCTGCCCTGGTGCGGCCAGGACCCGCCGTCGGTCCCGCGGGGCGGCACCGCGGGATTCATCGACGCGCACGCGCCCGCCGCGCAGGCCAGCGACCGCGCCACCGGCGTGCCCGCCTCGGTGACCATCGCGCAGGCGATCCTCGAGTCCGGCTGGGGCAAGGGGGCCCTGGCCCGCGAGGACCACAACCTGTTCGGCATGAAGTGCTTCGGCTCGCCCGGCGACCACGCCATCGGCTGCCGCGACTACGCCACCTTCGAGTGCAGTCCCACCGGCGGCTGCTTCGACATGAACGCGACCTTCCGCGCCTACGCGAACGTGGCGGCCTCGTACCGCGACCACGGCGACCTGCTCGCGAACTGGTCGCGCTACGCCACGGCCATGGACCACGCGAACGACCCGAAGCGCTTCGCGCGGGAGATCCACAAGGCCGGCTACGCCACCGACCCCGAGTACGCCGACAAGCTCATCGGGATCATGGACGACTACGACCTGTACCGGTTCGACTGACCGGACACGTCACCCGCAAGGCTTGATTCCTGCCGGCGAAGGCGGGTCCGGTCGGGCTGGCGCTCGCGCGTTCGCTTCGACCGGACCCGCCTTCGTATGCGTGAACGGTGAGGCAAACGTCACATCGACGAACGAAAGCGCACGGTGCGGGGGAGTAGCCTCGTATGGCGG
This sequence comes from Glycomyces sp. NPDC021274, assembly GCF_040641195.1. NCBI lineage: Bacteria > Bacillati > Actinomycetota > Actinomycetes > Glycomycetales > Glycomycetaceae > Glycomyces > Glycomyces sp. NPDC021274. The sequence continues at coordinate 6,425 of NZ_JBFADC010000014.1, forward strand.
AGCCGCTTTCGAACAGCGGGCCTCCCAGAACTGTCGGACCCGAACGTTAGATTCCCACCGTGGCCAACGAGCACCTTCAGACCGATTCCCGAACGCAATCTCCCGCCCGATCGCACACGCCCGCCGAACGGCACGGCGCCGGCACCATCGTCGTGCGCGGCGCGCGCGAGCACAACCTCAAGGACGTCGACCTCGACCTCCCGCGGGACTCGCTCATCGTCTTCACCGGCCTGTCCGGCTCCGGCAAGTCCTCCCTGGCGTTCGACACGATCTTCGCGGAGGGCCAGCGCCGCTACGTCGAATCGCTCTCGGCCTACGCCCGCCAGTTCCTCGGCCAGATGGACAAGCCCGACGTCGACTTCATCGAGGGGCTCTCGCCCGCGGTGTCGATCGACCAGAAGTCCACCTCCCGCAACCCGCGGTCGACGGTGGGCACCATCACCGAGATCTACGACTACCTGCGCCTCCTGTACGCCCGCATCGGCGTCCCGCACTGCCCGCAGTGCGGCGAGGCCATCGTCAGCCAGTCGCCGCAGCAGATCACCGACCAGATCATGGCGATGCCCGAGGGCACCCGCTTCCAGGTCCTGGCGCCGGTCGTGCGCAAGCGCAAGGGCGAGTTCGTGGACCTCTTCGGCGACCTCCAGCAGCAGGGCTACGCCCGCGCGCGGGTCGACGGCGAGGTGTACGCCCTCACGGACGTGCCGAAGCTGAAGAAGCAGGAGAAGCACGACATCGACGTGGTCATCGACCGCCTCGCGGTCAAGGCCTCCGCGATCCAGCGCGTCACCGACTCGGTGGAGTCCGCGCTCGGCCTCGCCGACGGGGTCGTGGTGCTCGACTTCGTCGACGTCCCCGAGGACGACCCGAACCGGACCCGCCGCTTCTCCGAGAAGCTCGCCTGCCCCAACGACCACCCGCTGTCCCTCGACGAGCTCGAGCCGCGCACGTTCTCCTTCAACGCGCCGTTCGGCGCCTGCCCGGTGTGCCACGGCCTCGGCGTGCGCAAGGAGGTCGACCCCGAGCTCGTCATCCGCGACCAGGAGTCGAGCATCCGCGACGGCGCGCTCGCGCCCTGGTCCTCGGTCGGCATGGGCGACTACTTCCTGTTCCAGATCGTCGCCCTCGGCGAGGCGGTCGGCTTCGACGTCGACACCCCCTGGGCCGACCTCCCGGACCGGGCGCAGAAGGCCGTGCTCTACGGCTACGGCGAGACGCTCCAGGTCTCCTACCGCAACAAGCGCGGCCAGCGCCGCTCCTACGAGACGCGCTTCGAAGGCGTCGTGCCGTGGGTCGAGCGCCGCCACCACGAGACCGACTCGGAGTGGACCCGCGAGAAGTACGAGCAGTTCATGCGGGAGATCCCGTGCTCGACCTGCGAGGGGACCCGGCTCAAGCCCGAGGTCCTGGCGGTCACCGTGGAGGGCCTGTCCATCCACGAGGTCTGCACGCTCTCGGTCGCGGACTGCTCGGTGTTCTTCGACGCGCTCAAGCTCTCGAACCGCGACTCGATCATCGCCGCGCCGATCGTGAAGGAGGTCAAGGCCCGCCTGCAGTTCCTGCTCGACGTCGGCCTCGACTACCTGACGCTCGCGCGCGCCGCCGGGAGCCTCTCGGGCGGCGAGGCCCAGCGCATCCGGCTCGCCACGCAGATCGGCGCGGGCCTCGTGGGCGTCCTGTACGTGCTGGACGAGCCGTCGATCGGCCTGCACCAGCGCGACAACAACCGGCTCATCGCGACCCTGGAGCGGCTGCGGGACCTGGGGAACACGCTGATCGTGGTCGAGCACGACGAGGACACGATCCGCGTCGCCGACCACATCGTCGACATCGGCCCCGGCGCGGGCGAGCACGGCGGGCACGTCATCTACTCCGGTCCGGTCGCCGGCCTCACCGAGGCCGAGGGCTCGATCACCGGCGACTACGTCTCCGGCCGCAAGCACATCCCGGTGCCCGAGCAGCGCCGCCCGGCCGACCACGGCCGCGAGCTGGTCGTCAAGGGCGCCACGGAGAACAACCTCAAGGGCATCGACGCGGCCTTCCCGATGGGCTGCCTCGTCTCGGTCACGGGCGTCTCCGGCTCCGGCAAGTCCACGCTCGTGAACGAGATCCTCTACAACACCCTCGCGGCCGAGGTCAACGGCGCGAAGATCGTCGCGGGCCGGCACCGCACGATCACCGGCATCGACGGGGTCGACAAGGTCGTGGGCGTCGACCAGTCGCCGATCGGGCGCACGCCGCGCTCCAACCCGGCCACCTACACGGGCGTGTTCGACAAGGTCCGCAAGCTCTTCTCGGGCACGCCCGAGGCGAAGGTCCGCGGCTGGGGCCCGGGCCGGTTCTCGTTCAACGTCAAGGGCGGGCGCTGCGAGGCGTGCAGCGGCGACGGCACGCTGAAGATCGAGATGAACTTCCTGCCCGACGTGTACGTGCCCTGCGAGGAGTGCGGCGGGGCCCGCTACAACCGGGACACGCTCAAGGTCCACTACCGCGGCAAGACCATCTCCGACGTGCTCGACATGCCCATCGAGGAGGCCGCCGACTTCTTCGAGCCGATCCAGACGATCCACCGGCACCTGAAGACGCTCAACGACGTCGGCCTCGGCTACGTGCGCCTCGGCCAGCCCGCCCCGACCCTGTCGGGCGGCGAGGCGCAGCGCGTCAAGCTCGCCTCCGAGCTGCAGAAGCGCTCGACCGGCAAGACCGTGTACATCCTGGACGAGCCGACCACCGGCCTGCACTTCGAGGACGTGCGCAAGCTCCTCGGCGTGCTCGACGGCCTGGTCGACAAGGGCAACACCGTGATCACCATCGAGCACAACCTCGAAGTGATCAAGTGCTCGGACTGGGTCATCGACCTCGGGCCCGAAGGCGGCGACAAGGGCGGCACGCTCGTCGCGGCCGGCACGCCTGAGGAGGTGGCGGCGATCAGCGCGAGCCACACCGGCGCGTACCTGCGCCCGCTGCTCGGCCTCGACGGCAAGGGCAAAGTCGACGGCGCGGCGGCGCGAAGGGCCAAAGCCGGCAACGGCAGGAAGACCGCCGCCAAGCGCTAGGAGGCCGCTCCGAAGCGCTTGCGCCGACACGCCGGCCGGACCGCTCCGACGGCTCGGCGGGACCGTGGCCTTCCGGCCGAGGGGCTTCCCGCCCGCCGCCCGTGACCGGCATCGCGCCCTCCGGTCCCGCGGTGCCGCAACGGAAGACGCACGACACCGGCGACGCGGCCGAACTCGGCCGCGTCGCTCCCGCATTCGGCCGCAACGGAATGCGAGCATCGCAGCGTGCTCATCCCCGGTGCCCTCTATATCGGCGCGGCCACTGCCGCCCTCCTCGCTGGTCCAGGCCTCGGCCGCTGCGTCGCCCTGGCGACCGACCGCCATCCCGACCCGCGGCTCATCAAGGTCGTGAGCCTCACCGCGGCGCTCCTGATCGCCTGGCGCGCAGACGGACTGCTGCACGGCTTCGCGCTCGGCACCGTTGCCGCGGTCGGCATCGCGGCCGGCTGGATCGACGTCTACCAGCGGCGGTTGCCGGACGTGCTCATCCTCCCCGCCTACCCGCTGGCGGGCACGCTGCTCATCGCCACGGGCGATCCCGACACGCTGCTGCGGGCCGCCGCGTGCGCCGCGACCGCGATGGCGCTGTACGGCATCGGCTGCGCGACCGGCCATGTCGGCTTCGGCGACGTGAAGCTCGCGGGGCTCCTCGGCCTGATCCTCGGCTGGACCGGATGGCCCGCGGCGCTGATCGCGCTCGCGGCCACGGTGCTCATCGGCGGGGGACAGGCCGCGGTCGTCGTGGCCATGGGGCGCAAGGACTTTCCTTACGGTCCCGCGATGCTCGCGGGCACCGCGGCCGCGGTCGCCATCGCGCCTTTCTCTTCCTCATGACCTCGCGTTTCGCCGCGAGAACATGCGAAAGTCTTGCAAATGATTGTGAAAGTGTTTTTTTGGAAGAAACGCCGTGAAATGTCGCGACATCACCGCGGCATCCCTTAGAGTTTCACGCAGTCCCGACAATCAGGACTGTCCAATCACGTCTAACAAGGAGCCTTCATGCTTCGCAAAGCACTCATGGGCGCAGCGGCCGCGGGGGCCGCTACCCTCATCGCCGTCGGCGCTGCTTCGCCCGCGATGGCGTACTCGTCGTCGAACGACTACGACTTCGACCAGAACGACTTCGGCGGGGTCAACGTCCTGTCGAACTTCTGCGTGAACGTCAGCGACATCAACGTGATCCAGGTCCTCGACCTCCTCACGGCCGGCAACGCCTCCTGCGAGTTCGACGACTCGCACGTGTGGATCGACGGCAAGGGCCACAAGGACTAAGCACGCCGCTAGGTGCGGTCTGCGCGGCACCTCATGCGCGGACCGGGCTGCCGCCGGTCTGAGCACGGGGGGCGCCGACCACCAGGCATGTGAGCGGAATTGAGGGGCGGTCCACTGACACCATGGACCGCCCCTTCGCCGTGCTCAGGGTCGCCCGGGGGCGACCCTGACTGCTATCCCGCCGAGCAGGTCACCGATGCGGGGGCGACCGCGGTGCGGGCGTCCTTGCTCCCGATGAGCCCGAACGTGTAAGTCCGGCCCGGCTTGAGCTCGTGGCCGCCGCCCAGTTCGGTGGCGGTCACCAGGTGGCCCTCCTGGACCAGCGCCACGCTCCACGAGTGGACGATCGACTGGCCGGTCGGCAGCGCCCACGTGAGCGTGAGGTCCTTCAGCGGTTCGTCACCGGTGTTGGTGACGATGACCTGCGCGTTGAACCCGCCCGGCCACTGGCCGTTGATCCGGTACTCCACGTTGCACGACGGCTTGCCGGCGACGTCCGCCGCCTGGTCGGCCGCGAAGTTCGCGATCTGCGCGAGCGGGGCGTTCCAGTTGATCGTCAGCTCGTTCGTCGCCCACGACCCGATGTCGTCGATGTAGCACCGCTGCGGCGCGCAGCCGGTGAGCCAGCGCTGCGCGACCGGGTCCCACGTCGACGCCACGGTGTTCGGGCCGCCTGCGAGCGTCCCGGCCGGCGGGTTGGGCAGGCTCGGGTCGAGCTGGTTGGCGTACCAGCGGCTGTGCTGGTTGCGCGAGTCGTGCGAGCCGTACCCGGTCACATAGGAGTTCCCGAGCGCGTTGCGGCCGAGGAGGTAGTCCAGGCCCGTCAGCACGCCGTCGCGGTACCGCGCCTCGCCGGTGAGGTCGAAGGCGGTGGCCACGACCACCAGCTCGTTGAGCACGGCGCTGTTCGAGCCCCAGTCGAAGGTCCCGTTCGAGCCGTAGGAGAGGCCCCACGGGCTCGCGGCCTGCAGCTCCAGGTAGTGGTCGGCGCCGGCCACGACCTGCGCGACCACGTCCTCGCGGCCCGGCAGGGCGTTGGGGACGAGGGCCAGGTCGAGCTTGGCGACCGTCGCCACACTGCCCCAGAAGAAGGCCCCGGGGCCGAAGGTGTCGGCCTCGTGGTGCTCCGAGCCGAGCACGTGCTCCTCATAGGTCTTCGCGCCGGTGGTCAGGAATAGTTCGGTTGCGGCCCAGTAGAACTCGTCGGTGACGTCGTTGTCGCCGTAGGGGCCGCCGCCCGCGCCGCGGTCGACCGCGTACACGTCCGGGTGCGCCAGTGCCGCCGCCCAGGCGGTCTCGGCCGCTTCCAGGGCCTGCGCCGCGAACTCGGCGTCGTAGGGCTCGAACAGCCGGGCTGCCTGCGCGGCCGCGGCCGCCAGGTTCAGCGTCGCCGCCGTCGACGGCGGTTCCAGGAAGCGCGCCTGCGGGTCGTCGGCGGGCATGAGCGGCAGTCCGGTCCAGTTCTCGTCGTGGATCTTGTGGTGGGCCATGCCCGCCAGCTCCTCGCCGGCGGGGACCTGCATCGCCATCAGGAACTCGATCTCCCAGCGGGCCTCGTCGAGGACGTCGGGGACGCCGTCGCCGTGCTCGGGGATGCGCAGGCTGCCGTCGCCGAGGCGGCTCACGTCGCCGGTGGGGGCGTGCAGGGCCCGCTCGTAGACGCTCATGACCTGGGCGACCGAGATGCCGCCGTTGACGACGTACTTGCCGTGGTCGCCGGCGTCGTACCAGCCGCCGGTCACGTCGAGCGTGTAGTCGCAGGCGCCGCCGTAGCAGGGGACCGCCCCGTCGCCCTGGTTGGGCGCGACGTCCACGTGCCCGGCCTCGCGGCCGTAGCCGGGGGCTATGCCATCGTCAATGGCGATGCCCGAGCGCTGCGGGTAGTAGAACGACAGCGCGTCGACCGCCATGTCGCCGTAGACGTCGCCGCCGATGGCGAACGGGTAGGAGGTCTCGCCGTCGGCGGTGAGGGTGAAGCCCTCGCCGGTGGCGGTCGCGGCGGAGAAGTCGATCACGTGCACGGACTCGCCCGAAGTGGACTCGTCGCCGTGCGGGGAGGACTCGCCTTGGGCGACCAGGGTTCCGGCGGCGTCGTGGAGCTGCCACGGGACCGGGTCGGTCGCGTCGGTGACCAGGGTGGCCTGCTTGGGGGCGTCAGGGAAGTACGCGACCTGGTTGACCCGTACGCGCGGGCCGGTGTCGGGGTCGTAGACGGGCGGTTCGGCTCCGGTGAGCAAGGCGACCTCCGATAGGCAGAACTGCCACGGCTCGGCGTGGCGCCCGATCTGGAACGCCAACTGCGCGTCACTCCAGTCGGTGTTGGCGGTGAAGCTGTAACTGTAGGTCTGCGCCTCGGCGGTCAGCCCGGGGAACTCCTCGAGCGCGGTGGGCCAGGGGTCGACGTCGCGCTGGACCAGCGCCCGGACGCTCAAGTCGGCCGAGGCCCGCGCGGTGAACCGGAGCTCGTAGGACTCGCCCGCGACGAGCGGGAGGTCGTTCTGGCCGATGATGGCGTCCCAGGCGTTCAAGGTGCCGCCGGGGACGTCGAGGCACCATTCGCCGTCCGCCGCTTCGCCGGTGAGGTTGGCGGTCGACCACCAGCCGGTGGTGCCGGAGGCGAAGTCGCCGTTGGTGATCAGGTTCGTGGGTTCCTCGTCCTGCGCCAGCGCGGCCGGAGCGGCGGCGGCCGATCCGAGGAGGAGGGCGGTGATGACGGCGACGCCGAGGCGCCGTCGCGAGTGCGGTCGCGGCATGGAGTGCTCGCCTCCGATGGGGTTTGGGAGCGTTACCACCCGACATCCTGTCATTGAAATACATGGATGTCAATACGTGCGGACGGCCGCGGGCGCGGCTACCGGTTGCCCGGCGGACCGCTCGTGCCGCGCACGACCAGCTTCGACTCGAGCTTGAGGTACACGCCCGGTTCCCTTGCGCCCCTGAGCTGCTCGTCGGCCGCCTCGACCGCCAGCTGCGCGAGGCGCGGCACGTCCTGGCGCACCGTCGTCAGGTCGATATGGCTCAGCCCGGCGATGTGGCTGTCGTCGTAGCCCACGATCGAGACCTGCTCGGGGATCTTCACCCCGGCCCGGGTGAACACGTCGAGCAGGCCGATCGCGCACTGGTCGTTCGCCGCGAACACCGCCGTCGGCAGGGGCGCGTCCTCCTCCAGCAGCAGCCGCGCCGCCTCCGAGCCGCCTTCCTGGGAGTGGTTCCCCGGGATCACCCGGATGCGGTCGGCCAGCCCGTGCGCGCGCATCGCGTCGCGGTAGGCCCGCCGCCGCTCCGGCCCGCCCGGCCGGTTGCCCGCGTCCACGTGCACGATGTCGCGGTGCCCGAGGCCCACCAGGTAGTCCACCACCTCGCGCGCTCCGGGCCGGTCGTACGAGGTCACCACGTCGACCCGGGGGCTCTTGATGTGCCGTCCGAGCACCACTGTGGGCACCCTCGAGCCCAGTTCGCACACGTCCTCGTCGGGGATCGTGGGGCCGCAGAGCAGCAGCGCCTCGCTGCGGTGGCCGATGAGCGCCTCGATCGCGTTGTGCTCGTTGCGGGTGGGCACCGTCGCGCTCAGCACCAGGTCGTAGCCGAGCTCCTCGGCCGCCGGATAGATCGCCTCCACGAGGTCGATGTGGTAGGGGTTGCGGGCGGTGAAGAGCACGCCGAGGACCTTGCTGCGGCCGCGGGCGAGCAGCCGCGCGGCCATGTCCGGCTTGTAGCCGAGCCTGGCGGCGGCGGCGAAGACCCGCTCGCGAGTGTCGGGACTCGCGCCGGGCTGGCCGCGGAACACCAGCGAGACCAGTGCCCGCGAGACGCCGACCTCCGCGGCGACGTCCGCCATGGTCGGCTTGCGAGACCGCGGTGCCGGGGAGCGGTCTGGGGATTTCCGCGCGTGCTGGGGGCTCATCGCGTCCTTCCTTATGCAGCTTTGTTGAAAGTTCCAGTATCGAGGGGATGACCTGGGAACGAAGTGCCCAGTGTAACCACCTGCCTCCAGGAACCCGGGTTTCAGCAAGCCCTTGCATCCGTCCCGGCCCTTGAACGTGAACATCCCTCTCAATGCGGGCATAGACTCGACCCAGGGGGAGAGAACCATGAGTCAACTCGCGATCAAGAACTTCAACCAACCGGACGAGTCCGTGAACCTGAGCGGCCACGGACAGAAGGACACGGTGATGATCGACGGCATGCCCGTCGAACGCGCCGAATTCACGAAGGGCTGGCGCTGGTCCAACGACGTCAAGCCCATGGCGGGAACCGACACCTGCGAGGTCCACCATCTGGGGTACTGCCTCGAAGGGCACCTGATGGTCCACATGAACGACGGCACCGACAAGGACATCCGCGCCGGCGACGCGTTCGAGATTCCGCCGGGCCACGACGCGGAGGTCATGGGCGACGACAAGGTCGTCCTCATCGACTTCGGCAAGGCCCACTACAGCAAGTAGGCACCACTCGGCCGCTCCCGGACACGCGGGGCGGCCGCAACGCGCCCAGACCCTGGGACACGCCTTCCACCAGGTGCCTGATCACATCCGGCCGGGTGGCAGACTTGACCGCGTGTTGCGATGGATGACAGCTGGAGAATCTCACGGACCCGAACTCGTGGTCACGCTCGACGGCCTGCCCGCCGGGATCGAGCTGACCACCGGCGCGGTGGCGGCCGAACTGGCCCGCCGCCGCCTCGGTTACGGACGCGGCGCGCGCATGAAGTTCGAGGCCGACGCCGTGAGCTTCATCGGCGGCGTCCGCCACGGCCGCACCCTCGGCTCGCCGGTCGCCATCCGCGTCGGCAACTCCGAGTGGCCCAAGTGGGAGACCGTGATGGCCGCCGACCCGGTCGACCCCGCCGAACTCGCCGGGATCGCCCGCAACGCCCCCCTCACCCGGCCCCGCCCCGGCCACGCCGACCTCGCCGGGATGCAGAAGTACGACCACGACGACGCCCGCCCGATCCTCGAGCGCGCCTCCGCCCGCGAGACCGCCGCCCGCGTCGCCGGCGGCACCGCCGCCAAGGCCTTCCTCAAGCAGGCCTTCGGCATCGAGATCGTCTCGCACGTCAAGGCCCTCGGCCCCGTCCGCGCCAAGGAAGGCCTCGTGCCGACCCCGGCCGACGCAGGCGCCGTCGACGCCGACCCCCTGCGCTGCATGGACCCCGAGGCCTCCGCCCGCATGGTCGCCGAAGTCGACGCGGCCAAGAAGGACGCGGACACCCTCGGCGGCGTCGTCGAGGTCCTCGCCTACCACCTCCCGCCCGGCCTCGGCTCCCACGTCCAGTGGGACCGCAAGCTCGACGCCCGCCTCGCCACCGCGCTCATGTCGATCCAGTCGGTCAAAGCCGTCGAGATCGGCGACGGCCTCATGCAGGCCGCAGTGCGCGGCTCCTCCGCGCACGACGAGATCGTGCCCGGCCCCGACGGCGTCCAGCGCCTCACCGACCGCGCCGGCGGCCTCGAAGGCGGCATCACCACCGGCCAGCCGCTGCGCGTCTCCGCGATGCTCAAGCCCATCTCCTCGCTGACGCGCCCGCTGCGCACCATCGACACCACCACCGGCGAGCCCGCCGAGGCCATCAACCAGCGCTCCGACGTCTGCGCGGTCCCCGCCGGGGCCGTCGTCGCCGAGCACATGGTCGCCTACGTCCTCGCCGAAGCGGCCCTGGAGAAGTTCGGCGGCGACTCGGTCGCCGAATCCCGCCGCAACTTCGAGCAGTACCTCGAACACCTGCGGGTGAAGTAGTGGCGCTCGTCGTCATCGTCGGACCCCCGGGCTCGGGCAAGACCACCATCGGGCGGGCGCTGGCCGCCGCGCTCGACGCGCCGTTCCGCGACGTCGACGCCGACATCGCCGCCGCCGCGGGCAAGCCGATCCCGGACATCTTCGTGGACGAGGGCGAGGAGCACTTCCGCGCCCTCGAACGCGAAGCCGTGCGCCGGGCCGTGGCCGAGCACGACGGCGTCCTCGCCCTGGGCGGCGGCGCCGTCCTCGCCGAGGCCACCCGCAAGCTCCTCGCCGATGTCACCGTCGTCCACCTCCGCGTGGACCTCGGCGAAGCGGTGAAGCGCACCGAGATCGACAAGGGCCGCCCGCTCCTGCAGGTGAACCCGCGCGCCACGCTCCGGCGCCTCATGGACGAGCGGCTGCCGCTCTACCGCGAGGTCGAGACCTTCGCGATCGACACCACCGGAAGGGACGTGGACGAGCTGACCGCAGCGATCGTTGCGAAGCTCGCCGTCCGCACCGTCACGGTGAACGACGCCGAGCAGCCCTACCCGGTCCTCATCGGACGGGGCACCACCGAGCGCTTCCCCGAGTTCCTGGGCAAGGCCTCGCGGGTCGCCGTGCTCCACACCGCGAGCACCGCACCGCTCGCCGAACGCATCGGCGGCCTGTGCCCCGACGGCGTCGAGGCCACCCTCATGGAGCTGCCCGATGCCGAGGACGGCAAGGCCGTCGCCGTCGCCGAGCAGGTCTGGGAGGCCCTCGGGGCCGAAGGCTTCACCCGCACTGACCTCGTCGTCGGCGTCGGCGGGGGAGCCGTCACCGACCTTGCCGGGTTCGTCGCCGCCTGCTGGCTGCGCGGCGTCGCCGTCGTCCACGTCCCGACCTCGCTGCTCGGCGCGGTCGACGCGGCCGTGGGCGGCAAGACCGGCGTGAACACCGCCGCGGGCAAGAACCTCGTCGGCGCCTTCCACCCGCCCCGCGCGGTCCTGGTCGACCTCGACCACTTCGCGACCCTGCCGAGGCGCGACCTCGCCGCGGGCCTCGCCGAGGTCGTCAAGGCCGGTTTCATCAGCGACCCGGTGATCCTCGACCTCGTCGAAGCGGACCCCGAAGCGGCCCTCGACGCCCGGCACCCGGTCGTCGCCGAACTCGTCGAGCGCGCCATCGCCGTCAAGGCCGAGGTCGTCGGCTCCGACCTCAAAGAGGGCGGCCTGCGCGCCATCCTCAACTACGGGCACACCTTCGCCCACGCGGTGGAGAAACTCGAGCACTACCGCTGGCGCCACGGCGACGCCGTCGCCGTCGGCATGGTCTACGCCGCGCACCTGAACGCGATCACCGGCCGCGTCGACCTCGTCGAACGCACGAAGTCGGTGCTCGCCTCGCTCGGCCTGCCGACCACGTACGAGGCCGGACGCTGGGACGACATCCTCAAGGTCATGAAGATCGACAAGAAGAACGTCGGCGCCACCCAGCGGTTCGTGCTCCTGGACGCCCTGGCCGAACCGGTCGTGGTCGACGACGTGACCGCCGACCAGCAGCGCGAGGCCTATGAGAGGCTGACCGCATGAAGACCTTGGTGCTGAACGGCCCCAACCTCAACCGGCTCGGCAAGCGGGAACCGGCGATCTACGGCTCCCAGACGCTCGCCGACCTGGAGGAGCTGTGCGTGACAACGGGCAAGGAACTGGGCCTGGAGGTCGACTTCCGCCAGACCAACCACGAGGGCGAACTCCTGGAGTGGCTGCACGAGGCCGCCGACAACGGGTACCCGGTCGTGCTCAACGCCGCCGCCTGGACCCACACCTCGGTCGCGATAGGCGACGCCTGCGCGCAGCTGACCGCCCCGCTCGTGGAGGTCCACCTGTCCAACGTCCATAAGCGCGAGGCGTTCCGGCACCACTCGTACGTCTCGGCCCACGCGGTCGGCGTCATCGCGGGCCTCGGCCCGAGCGGCTACACCGCCGCACTGCGGTTCATCTCGGCATAGATCCGCTGCGCCGCCCACCACAGCCGGAGCGGCCGCAGCCCTGACCAGCCCGGCCGCCCGCTAGCATTGACGGTCAACTCCAACCTCAACCGAAAGAGACGACGCCCGTGGCATCCACGAACGACCTCAAGAACGGCCTGGTGCTCAACCTGGAGGGCCAGCTCTGGCAGGTGCAGGAATTCCAGCACGTCAAGCCCGGCAAGGGCCCGGCGTTCGTGCGCACCACGCTCAAGCAGATCCCCTCGGGCAAGATCGTCGACAAGACCTTCAACGCCGGCACCAAGGTCGAGACCGCGAACGTCGACCGCCGCAACATGACCTTCCTGTACAAGGAAGGCGACGACTTCGTCTTCATGGACACCGACACGTACGACCAGATCCCGGTCGGCCCCGGCGTCGTCGGCGACGCCGCCAAGTTCCTCCTCGAGAACTCCGACGCCACGGTCGCCCAGCACGAGGGCAAGGTCCTCTACGTCGAGCTCCCCGCCTCGGTCGAGCTCACCATCACCTACACCGAGCCGGGCCTCCAGGGCGACCGCTCCTCCGGCGGCACCAAGCCCGCCACCGTCGAGACGGGCGCGCAGGTCCTCGTGCCGCTGTTCATCGACAACGGCGAGAAGATCAAGGTCGACACCCGCGACGGCAAGTACCTCTCGCGGGCATAGGCGTGGCGAAGGAACAGCACGATCCCAATCGGCTCACCGCCCGCACCAAGTGGCGGATGCGGGCCGTCGAGATCCTGTACGAAGCCGAGAGCCGCGACACCGAGCCCTCCAAGGTCCTCGCCGAGCGCGCCGACCGGGCCTTCACGGACCCGGAGGCCCCGCGCCTCCCGGCGTACGCGGAGCAGCTCGTGCGCGGTGTCGCCGCGAACCTGGACGAACTGGACGCCGTGCTCGGCAAGGCCTCCACGAGCTGGTCGGTCGAGCGGATGCCCGCCGTCGACCGGAACGTCCTGCGCGTGGCCCTCTACGAGATCCGCCACGTCGACGACGTCGACACCGCCGTGGCCATCAAAGAGGCCATGCGCGTGGCGCTGCAGATCGGCTCCTCGGACGACACCTCGTTCGTGAACGCCGTCCTCGACGCCGCCGCCAAGGCCGGATAGCTCCAGCGAACGCGAAAGCCGGGTCTCCCTCATGGGGAGGCCCGGCTTCATCCGTGCTCGGGAGACCTACTCGGCGTCCGAGGCGAAGAACGCCTGGAGGTCGTGCACGAGGACACCGAAGTCCTCGAGCTTCTCGATCAGGCCCGAAGGCGTGGTCGAGTAGACCACGGCCAGGGTGTAGAGGTCGTCGGCGCGGATCGAGAGGATCCGGCCGTTGTAGTCGCCGCGGCGCTGCTGGATCGAGCGCGCCAGCTTCGCGACGTGCTCCAGGTCGGAGTCCGGGTGGTCGTACAGCGCCTCGAGGTTGAGGACGATCTTCTCGGCCTGCTCGACCGGGAGCGGCACGCCCTCGGGAAGCAGCTCCGAGACGGGGATCCGGTAGAAGTCGGCCAACTCGGCGAGACGGCTCACGGTGATCGACCGGTCGCCTCGCTCGTAGGAACCGATGACGACGGCCTTCCACTTGCCGCCGGACTTGTCCTCGACGCCTTGCAGCGACAGCCCCTGCTGCATGCGGATGTCACGCAGCCGGTTGCCGAGCGCCTTGGCGTAGTCAGATGTCGCCATGCTGGGATCAACTCCAATTTTCGGTACGAGAGGAATCCTATTCTTGACTACGGTCGGTCACCATCGGCCGTTGGGGTGCCCCCAAACAGTGTTCTTCGTCGCGTAGGCCCCACACAACCGCCTGGCAAACCCGGCAAAAACTGACATCACGGCCGCTACCGGCCCCGTTGATTTGGGATCGGCCTTTACGCTCCGTCACCGGCGGCGTAAGCTGGCGCGCGACGAAACCATTCTTTAACAGACCGTCCAGTGAGGCGGAGAAGGAGGTTCGCGTGGTTTCCCCTGCCCTCAGGCAGCCAGAGGAAGACCCGTCGGGCGAGCACGGCCTCTCAGGCAAGCACATCCTCTCGGGCGAGGACATCGGTCGCATCCTCGACCGCATCGCCCACCAGATCCTCGAGAAGACCAAGGGCGCCCCGGACACCATGCTCCTGGGCATCCCCACCCGCGGCGTGGCGCTGGCCGGGCGGCTCGCCGACCGGATCCGCCGCTTCGCCGGCCTCGACGTCCCGGCCGGGACCCTCGACATCACGCTCTACCGCGACGACCTGCGGCGCAACGCGCTCCGGGCCCTCGGCCCGACCGACCTGCCGCCCGGCGGCGTCGACGACCAGCGCGTCATCCTCGTGGACGACGTCCTCTACTCCGGGCGCACCGTCCGCGCCGCGCTCAACGCGCTGTACGACCTCGGCCGCCCCGCGAGCGTCCAGCTCGCCATCCTGGTCGACCGCGGCCACCGCGAGCTGCCGATCCGCGCCGACTACGTCGGCAAGAACATCCCCACCGCGCGCGACGAGTCCGTGGCCGTGCGCCTGACGGAGTACGACGGTCTCGACGCCGTGATCCTGACCGGAGGCCGGGAGCGATGAAGCATCTGCTCACCACCAAAGAGCTCACCCGCGAGGAGGCCGAGCTCATCCTCGACGTCACCGGGCAGATGGCCGAGGCCGTCACCGGCCGCGAGGTCCCGAAGCTCCCGGCGCTGCGCGGGCGCACCGTCGTGAACCTCTTCTACGAGGACTCCACGCGCACCCGCACCTCCTTCGAGACCGCCGCCAAGCGCCTCTCCGCGGACGTCGTGAACTTCGCGGCCAAGACCTCGAGCGTCAACAAGGGCGAGAGCCTGCGCGACACGGCGCTCACCCTGCAGGCCATGGGCGCCGACGCGGTGGTCATCCGCCACCCGGCCGCCGGGGCCCCGCAGCGGCTCACCGAATGGCTCGACGGCGCGGTGCTCAACGCCGGGGACGGCACGCACGCCCACCCGACGCAGGCCCTGCTCGACGCCTACACGATGCAGCAGCGCCTCGGCGGCGTCGAGGGGCGCACCGTGGCGATCGTGGGGGACATCCTCCACTCGCGCGTGGCCCGCTCCAACATCTGGCTGCTCGCCAAGCTCGGCGCGAACGTGCGCCTGGTCGGCCCGCCCACGCTGCTGCCCAAGGACATCGACGACTGGCCCGTCGAGATCGGCTACGACCTCGACGCCAGCCTCAAGGGCGTCGACGCGGTGATGATGCTCCGCGTGCAGCACGAGCGCCAGAACGCCGCGTTCTTCCCCACCGCGAACGAGTACTCGCGCCTCTACGGGCTCGACGAGCGCCGCCTCGGCCTCATGCCCGACCACGCGATCGTCATGCACCCCGGCCCGATGAACCGCGGCATGGAGATCGCCGCGGCGGTCGCCGACTCGCCCCGCGCCACCATCACCGAGCAGGTGACGAACGGCGTGTGGGTCCGCATGGCCGTCCTCTACCTGCTGCTGACGAACGGAGAGAGCAAGTGAGCGACCCGCTCAACGGCACCATCCTGATCAAGGGCGCCGACATCGTCGGCAGGGGACGCCAGGACGTCCTCGTCCGCGACGGCCGAGTGGCCGAGATCGGCACACTGTCCGCAAAGGATGCCGACGTGGTCGACGCCGACGGCCTGGTGCTCCTGCCCGGCCTCGTCGACCTCCACACCCACCTGCGCGAGCCCGGCCGCGAGGACGCCGAGACCGTCCTCTCCGGCACCCGCGCCGCCGCCAAGGGCGGCTACACCGCGGTGTGCGCCATGGCGAACTCCTACCCCGTGGCCGACACGGCCGGGGTCGTGGAGCAGGTCGCCGCGCTCGGCCGCGCCGCCGGCTACGCCGACGTGCAGCCCATCGGCGCCGTCTCGGTCGGCCTCGAAGGCAAGCGGCTCGCCGAGATCGGCGCGATGGCCCAGTCCGCCGCGCGGGTCCGCATGTTCTCCGACGACGGACACTGCGTGCACGACCCGGTGCTCATGCGCCGCGCCCTCGAATACGTGAAGACCTTCGGCGGGCTCATCGCCCAGCACGCCGAGGAGCCGCGGCTCACCGAAGGCGCCCAGATGAACGAGGGCGCCGTCTCGGCCGAGCTCGGCCTGCCCGGCTGGCCCTCGGTCGCCGAAGAGGCCATCATCGCCCGCGACGTGCTCCTCGCCGAGTACACCGGTGCGCGCGTCCACTTCTGCCACGTCTCCACCGCCCGCTCGGTCGACATCATTCGCGAGGCGAAGGCCCGCGGCGCGAACGTGACCGCCGAGGTCTGCCCGCACCACCTCCTCCTCACCGACGAGGCCGCGCGCTCCTACGACCCGGTGTACAAGGTCAACCCGCCGCTGCGGCGCGAAGCCGACGTCGAAGTGCTGCGGGCCGCGCTCGCCGAGGGCGTCATCGACGCCGTCGCGACCGACCACGCCCCGCACGCCCCCCAGGACAAGGAGTGCGAGTGGGCCGCCGCCCGCCCCGGGATGCTCGGCCTCGAGACCGCGCTCTCGATCAGCGTCCTCGCCCTCGGTGGACCCTCTAGTGTGGACTGGGACGTGCTCGCCGAGCGCACCTCCCGCACCCCCGCGCGCATCGCGGGCCTGGAGACCCACGGCCGCGACCCGCAGCCGGGGGCCGAAGCGAACTTCACGCTCGTGGACCCCGCCGCGACCTGGACCGTCGTCCCCGAGGGACTGGCGTCCCTGTCGCGCAACACGCCGTACGCCGGGAGGGAGCTCCCGGTCACCGTCCAGGCGACGTTCCTTCGCGGACGCGCCACCGTTCTCAACGGGAAAATTGCAGAGGAGATCTCCGAATGAGCAGCAGAGCACCAGCGATCCTCGTACTCGAGGACGGCCGCGTCTTCCGCGGTGAGGCCTACGGCTCGGTCGGCGAGACCTTCGGTGAAGCGGTCTTCTCCACCGGCATGACCGGCTACCAGGAGACCCTCACCGACCCGTCCTACTACGGGCAGGTCGTCGCGCAGACGGCCCCGCAGATCGGCAACACCGGCTGGAACGACGAGGACGACGAGTCCCGCCGCATCTGGGTCGCCGGGTACGTCGTGCGCGACCCCGCCCGCACCGCCTCCAACTGGCGGTCCAAGCGCGGCCTCGAAGACGAGCTGGCGTCCCAGGGGATCGTGGGCATCAGCGGCGTCGACACCCGTGCGCTCACCCGCCACCTCCGCGAAGCCGGGGCCATGCGCGTCGGCATCTCCTCGCGCGACACCGACGTGGCCGCGCTCCTGGAGCGGGTCCGCGCCACGCCCCACATGGCCGGCGCCAACCACGTGGGCGCCGTGACCACTCCGGAGCCCTACACGTACGAGGCCAAGGAGCCGCGGTACACCGTTGCCGCCCTCGACCTGGGCATCAAGCGGAACACGCCGCGCCGCCTCGCCGAACGCGGGATCACCACCCAGGTATTCCCCGCCACTGCGGAGGTCGAGCAGCTCCTTTCGGGGAATCCTGACGCCGTGTTCCTCTCCAACGGCCCCGGCGACCCCGCCACCGCCGAACACCAGGTCGCGCTGACGCGGGAACTCCTGCGCCGCAAGGTCCCGGTCTTCGGCATCTGCTTCGGCAACCAGATCCTCGGGCGCGCCCTGGGCCTGGAGACCTACAAGCTGAAGTTCGGCCACCGCGGCATCAACCAGCCGGTGCTCGACCGCCACACGAACAAGATCGAGATCACCGCCCACAACCACGGCTTCGCCTTGAAGGCGCCCGAGAGCGGCGAGTTCTTCGCGACCGAGTTCGGCCGCGTCCAGGTGAGCCACGTCTGCCTCAACGACGACGTCGTCGAAGGCCTCACCTGCCTCGACGCGCCCGCCTACTCCGTGCAGTACCACCCCGAGGCCGCCGGCGGGCCGCACGACGCCGACTACCTGTTCGACCGCCTGATCGAACTCATTCAGCAGCAAGAAGGGGCACCGACCCATGCCTAAGCGCACCGACCTCAAGCACGTCCTGGTCATCGGGTCCGGACCCATCCAGATCGGCCAGGCCTGCGAATTCGACTACTCCGGCACGCAGGCCTGCCGCGTGCTCCGCGAGGAGGGCCTGCGCGTCACCCTCGTCAACTCCAACCCGGCCACGATCATGACCGACCCCGAGTTCGCCGACGCCACCTACGTCGAGCCGATCACCACCGAGGTCATCGAGCAGATCATCGCCAAGGAGAAGCCCGACGCGCTCCTGCCCACCCTGGGCGGCCAGACCGCGCTCAACGCCGCAGTCGGCCTCCACGAGGCCGGCATCTTCGAGAAGTACGGCGTCGAGCTCATCGGCGCCGACATGGACGCCATCCAGCGCGGCGAGGACCGCCAGCAGTTCAAGGACATCGTCCTCAAGGTCGGCGGCGAGGTCCCGCGCTCGGCCGTGTGCCGCAGCATGGACGAGGTCAAGGCCACCATCGACGACCTCGGCCTGCCCGTGGTCATCCGCCCCTCCTTCACCATGGGCGGCCTCGGCTCCGGCATGGCCTACACCTGGGACGACGTCGACCGCATCGCCGGCAACGGCCTCGCCGAGTCGCCCACCACCGAGGTCCTCATCGAGGAGTCCGTGCTCGGCTGGAAGGAGTACGAGCTCGAGCTCATGCGCGACCGCAACGACAACGTCGTGGTCGTCTGCTCCATCGAGAACATCGACCCCATGGGCGTCCACACCGGCGACTCCGTCACCGTCGCCCCCTCGATGACCCTCACCGACCGCGAGTACCAGCACATGCGCGACATCGGCATCGCCGTGCTCCGCGAGGTCGGCGTCGACACCGGCGGCTGCAACATCCAGTTCGCGATCGACCCGGCCGACGGCCGCATGATCGTCATCGAGATGAACCCGCGCGTGTCCCGCTCCTCCGCGCTCGCCTCCAAGGCCACCGGCTTCCCGATCGCGAAGATCGCCGCGAAGCTCGCCATCGGCTACACGCTCGACGAGATCCCGAACGACATCACCAAGGCCACCCCGGCCGCGTTCGAGCCGACCCTGGACTACGTCGTCGTCAAGGTCCCGCGCTTCACGTTCGAGAAGTTCCCCGGCGCGGACCCGACCCTGACCACCACCATGAAGTCCGTCGGCGAGGCCATGAGCCTCGGCCGGACCTTCCAGCAGGCCCTCCAGAAGGCCCTGCGGTCCACCGAGACCAAGCAGGCCGGGTTCTGGACCCGCCCCGACCCCGCGGGCGCGACCCTCGAGAACACGATGGAAGCCCTCAAGACCGCGCACGACGGCACGCTCTACACCGCCGAGCGCGCCCTCCGCCTCGGCGCCAGCGTCGCCGAGGTCCACGAGGCCTGCAAGATCGACCCGTGGTTCCTCGACCAGGTCGCCCAGCTCATCGACCTGCGCGACGAGATCGAGCACGCCGCCGTCGTCGACGAGGCCCTGCTCCGCAAGGCCAAGCGCGCCGGATTCTCCGACGCCCAGGTCGCGGCCCTGCGCCCCGAGCTCGCCGGCGAGGCCGGCGTGCGGCGCCTGCGCCACCGGCTCGGCCTGCGCCCGGTCTTCAAGACCGTCGACACCTGCGCCGCCGAGTTCGAGGCCCACACGCCCTACCACTACTCGACCTACGAGGACGAGACCGAGGTCGCGCCCTCCGATCGGCCCAAGGTCATGATCCTCGGCTCCGGCCCCAACCGCATCGGCCAGGGCATCGAGTTCGACTACTCGTGCGTCCACGCCGTGCAGGCCCTGCGCGAGGTCGGGTACGAGACCATCATGGTCAACTGCAACCCCGAGACCGTCTCGACCGACTACGACACCGCCGACCGGCTCTACTTCGAGCCGCTCACCTTCGAGGACGTCACCGAGGTCTACCACGCCGAGAACGAGACCGGCCGCGCCGCGGGCGGACCCGGCGTCATCGGCGTCGTCGTCCAGCTCGGCGGCCAGACCCCGCTCGGCCTCGCCGAGCGCCTCGAGCAGGCCGGACTCCCGATCGTCGGCACCAGCCCCAAGGCCATCGACAACGCCGAGGACCGCGGCGTCTTCGGGAAGCTCCTCGACGAACTCGGCCTCGTCGCCCCCGCGGGCGGCACCGCGTTCTCCTACGAGGAGGCCCGCGAGGTCGCCGCCCAGATCGGCTACCCCGTGCTCGTGCGCCCGTCGTACGTCCTCGGCGGCCGCGGCATGGAGATCGTCTACGACGAGGACACCCTCGCCGGCTACATCTCCCGCGCCACCGAGGCCAGCCCCGAGCACCCGATCCTCATCGACCGGTTCCTCGACGACGCCATCGAGATCGACGTCGACTGCCTCTGCGACGGCACCGACTTCTACATCGGCGGCATCATGGAGCACATCGAGGAGGCCGGCGTCCACTCCGGCGACTCCTCCTGCGCGCTCCCGCCCATCACCTTGGGCGCCACGGTCATCGAGCAGATCCGCGACTACACCGCGAAGCTCGCCTTCGGCATCGGCGTGCGCGGCCTCATGAACGTCCAGTACGCCCTCAAGGACGAGCAGCTGTACGTCCTCGAGGCGAACCCGCGGGCCTCGCGCACCGTCCCGTTCGTCTCCAAGGCCACCGCCGTGCCGCTCGCCAAGGCCGCCGCCCGCATCTCGCTCGGCGCCACCATCGCCGAGCTGCGCGCCGAAGGCCTGCTCCTGCCCGAGGGCGACGGCTCCTACGCCGGCCCCGAGGTCCCGATCAGCGTCAAAGAGGTCCTCCTGCCCTTCAAGCGGTTCCGCACCGTCGAAGGCGCCGGACTCGACGCCGTGCTCGGCCCGGAGATGAAGTCCACCGGCGAGGTCATGGGCATCGACTCCTCCTTCGGCCTCGCCTTCGCCAAGGCCACGCTCGCCGTCTACGGCAAGCTGCCCACCACCGGGAAGGTCTTCGTGTCCGTCGCCGACCGCGACAAGCGCGCCATCGTCTTCCCGGTGCGCCGCCTCGTCGACCTCGGCTTCACCGTCTACGCCACCGAAGGCACCGGCCTGGTCCTCAAGCGCCACGGCATCGACTCCACCGCCGTCGCCCGCCACAGCTCGGGCGAGGCCGTCGACGCCGTCAGCCTCATCGCCTCCGGCGAGATCGACCTGGTCATCACCACGCCCTCGGCCTCCACGGGCCCGCGCACCGACGGCTGGGAGATCCGCTCCGCCGCCGTCGTCGCCGACGTCAGCTGCGTGACGACCATCCAGGGCGCGGCCGCCGCCACCCAGGCCATCGAATCGGCCTCCCGCGGCGAGATCCGCGTCGCCTCGCTCCAGGAACTGCACCAGCGCCTCCGCGGCAGCGAAGCGACCGCCTCGTAACCTTCGCCGGGTGAGCGACTGCACGGCGTAGCCGTGTCGCTCACCCGGCGAATTGACGTATACAGGAATGAGCATGCTGTACCAGAAACTGGCCCGCCCGGTCCTGTTCCGGATCGGACGCGGCGACGCCGAGCAAGCGCACGAGTTCACCCTGCGCTGGCTCACCCGCCTGTCCTCCCAGCGACAGGCCCGGAACGCGCTCATCAAGCTCAACCAGCTCAGCGCCCCCGTCACCGTCTGCGGCATCCCCTTCCCCAACCCCATCGGCCTCGCCGCCGGCATGGACAAGAACGGCGTCGCCACCGGCGCCTGGCCCGCCCTCGGCTTCGGCTTCGCCGAGATCGGCACCGTGACCGCCCAGCCCCAGCCCGGCAACCCCAAGCCGCGCATGTTCCGCATGCGCCGCTCCCAGGGCATCGTCAACCGCATGGGCTTCAACAACCACGGCGCGCAGGCCCTGGCCGCGCAGCTCACCTCCGCACCGGCCGTGAACTGCCCGCTGGGGATCAGCATCGGGAAGTCGAAGGCGGTGCCGCTCGAGGGCGCGATCGACGACTACCTGGTCTCGCTGCGGTTCCTCTACCCGTTCGCGGACTACATCGCCATCAACGTCTCCTCGCCGAACACGCCGGGCCTGCGCCAGCTCCAGGACGCGGCCGCACTGCGCGCCCTGCTCAACGCGCTGCGCACCGAGGGCGTGCGCCTGGCCGCCGGCCGCCCGGCCCGCCCGCTCCTGGTCAAGATCGCGCCCGACCTCACCGAGCCCGCCATGGCGGAGCTCCTGGAGGTCTGCCTCGAGACCGGGGTCGCGGGCGTGATCGCCACGAACACCACGCTCGGCCGCGACGGCGTGGACCCGAGCGAGGACGCGATCGCGGCCGAGCCCGGCGGCATGTCCGGCAAGCCGCTGACGCAGGTCTCGCGCGAGATCGTGCGCTTCGTGCACCGTGAGACCAACGGGGCGCTGCCGATCATCGGCTCGGGCGGGATCATGACCGCCGACGACGCGCAGGCGATGTTCGACGCCGGCGCGAGCCTCGTGCAGCTCTATTCGGGCCTGGTGTACAACGGACCCGGCCTGGTGCGCAGCAGCGTGCGCCGCTACCGATCGTCCGCCCGCAAGGGCGCCCGCACCCCTCAGTCCAGTTGACGACAAGCCTGAACCTCTTAAGCCTGAACCTTTTAAGGAATGCCATGCCTACCAGCAAGGATTTCGGCTCCCGGGCCCACCACCTCTCGCGGGTGCGCGGTCCGCTCTGCGCTGGGATCGACCCGCACGGCGCACTCCTGCAGCACTGGGGCCTCGACGACGACCTGGCCGGCGCCGAGCGCTTCGCGATGACGCTCGTCGAGGCCGCGGCCGAGACGTGCGCGTTCATCAAGCCGCAGTCGGCGTTCTACGAGCGGTTCGGTTCGGGCGGCGTGGCACTCCTCGAACGGGTGATCGCGGAGTCCCGCCGGGCCGGGGCGCTCGTCATCCTCGACGTCAAGCGCGGCGACATCGGCTCCACGATGGCCGCGTACGCCCAGGCGTACCTCGACCCGGCCTCGCCGCTCGCGGTCGACGCGATCACGGTGAGCCCGTTCCTCGGCACCGGCTCGCTGCAGCCCGCGTTCGACCTCGCCGGCGCCCACGGCAAGGGCCTGTTCGTCCTGGCCCGCACCTCGAACCCCGAGGGCAAGCAGGTGCAGATGGCCAAGCGCCGCGACGGCAAGTCAGTGGCCCAGGGGATCATCGACGAGGTGAACGAGCAGAACGGCGACGCCGAGCCCATGGGCTCCTTCGGCATCGTCATGGGCGCCACCATCGGGGCCTGCGCCTCAGAAGGGGAGGCCCGCCTGCGTGAGTCGACTTACGGAATCACGCACACCACCGTGCGGCAACGTGACACCGCTCACGACCTGTCCCAGTTCAACGGCCCCATCCTGGTCCCGGGCATGGGAGCGCAGGGCGGACGCCCGAGTGATCTTCCGCGCGTGCTCGGCGCGGCAACGAACTTCGCAATCCCGTCCTATTCCCGACAAATCGCACAGCCGGGGCCAGCCGTGGCGAGCATTCGCGGCGCCGTCGAGGCGCTGCAGGAGGAATGCCGCGCCGCAATGGGGGAATAAACCCGCGATTTCGGGGCCCGAAATTTGCCCCACCCCCGGTCGCAGGCGTGTCGGACGCTGGGGTTACCGTTCCCGAGCTGGGTATGCTTCAGCGATACCCGCACGTCAAGGTCCACAGGGACAGAAACCATCGACTGCAAGGAGACCCCGTGCCGCTCCCTAAACTGACTCCGGAACAGCGCGCCGCAGCTCTCGAGAAGGCCGCCGCGGCCCGCAAGGCCCGCGCCGAGCTCAAAGAGAAGCTGAAGTCGGGCGAGACCACCCTGGAAGCGGTCCTCAAGTCCGCCGCCACCGACGACATTTCGGGCAAGATGAAGGTCTCGGCCGTGCTCAAGGCCCTCCCCGGCATCGGCGACAAGCGCGCCACCCAGATCATGGAGAAGCTCAAGATCGCCGACTCCCGTCGGCTGCGCGGCCTCGGCGAGCACCAGCGCGCCGCGCTTCTGGATGAATTCAAGGGCGACCAGGCCTAAGTTCGGGTAGTAGTAGTCGCGTGAACATCGATCGTCACCACGCAGCCCTGGCCCAGCGCCTCACGGTGCTGTCCGGCCCGTCCGGAGTCGGCAAGGGCAGCGTCAAGGCCCTCATCCAGGAGTACTACCCGTGGGTCTGGCTCTCCGTGAGCTGCACGACCCGCAAGCCTCGCCCGGGTGAGGCCGATGGCGCCGACTACCACTTCGTGTCGACCGAGCAGTTCGAGTCGATGATCGCCGCGGGGGAGTTCCTTGAGTGGGCCTCCTACGCGGGGAACCTCTACGGAACCCCCCGCGGCCCGGTCGAGGAGCGCCTGCGCGCCGGACTCCCGGCGCTGCTGGAGATCGAACTGCAGGGCGCCCGCCAGGTCCGCCGGGCCATGCACGACGCCCAACTGGTGTTCTTGGCACCGCCGTCGTGGGACGAACTCGTCCGCCGCCTCACCGGCCGCGGCACCGAGGACGAGGCCACGATCGCGCGCCGCCTGGACGCCGCCCGCCAAGAGCTCGCCGCGGAGGCCGAGTTCGATCACACAGTCACGAATGTGTCGATCGAGCAGGCGGCCGCCGAGCTGGTAGAGTTGCTCAGTTCCCCCGCTTTCGCCTCGGCGAAGCTGGCGAGCCACAACTGAGGTCCGGCACACCGGGCCTCTGAGCAACACGAGTCGCACACGAAGGATTACACGTGTCAGGGACTGTCGCCGACCCGGTCGGCATCACCAATCCGCCGATCGACGACCTGCTCGAGAAGAGCCAGTCGAAGTATCAGCTGGTCATCTACTCGGCCAAGCGCGCGCGTCAGATCAACGCGTACTACTCGCAGCTGGGCGAAGGCCTGCTCGAGTACGTCGGCCCGCTCGTCGAGACCACGCCCGAGGAGAAGCCGCTGTCGATCGCCATGCGCGAGCTCGACAAGGGCCTGCTCGAGACGAAGGCGTTCGACGACCCCGACGCGTAAGCGTCCGGCGGGCGTAAACTTCGCGCGTGAACATCGTCCTGGGCGTGTCAGGCGGCATCGCCGCCTACAAGGCCTGCATACTGCTCCGCCTCCTCAAGGAATCCGGACACGACGTCCACGTGATTCCGACCGAGGCAGCGCTCAAGTTCGTCGGTGAAGCCACCTGGGAGGCCCTTTCGGGCCACCGGGTGGCTTCCGGCGTCTTCTCCGACGTGTCCGAGGTCAAGCACGTCAGGCTCGGCCGCCAGGCCGACCTCGTCGTGGTGGCCCCGGCGACCGCCGACCTGCTCGCGCGGGCCGCGCACGGCCGCGCCGACGACCTGCTCACCAGCACACTGCTGACCGCCACCTGCCCCGTCGTGTTCGCCCCGGCGATGCACACGGAGATGTGGGAGCACGCGGCCACGCGCGCCAACGTCGCCCTCCTGCGTGAGCGCGGCGCGCACGTCGTCGAGCCCGACTCGGGCCGCCTCACGGGCGCCGACACCGGTCCCGGGCGCCTGCCCGAGCCCGAATCGCTCTTCGCGCTCATCAAGGGCTTCTTGACGTCACCGGCCAGGGACCTGGTGGGCCGCAAGGTCCTCGTGACCGCCGGCGGGACCCGCGAGCCGATCGACCCGGTCCGGTTCATCGGGAACCACTCCTCAGGCAGGCAGGGCATCGCCCTCGCCGCCGCGGCAGCCGCGCGCGGCGCGGAGGTGCACCTCATCGCCGCCCACATCGACGCGCCGCTGCCCGCGGGGATCAGCGTCGAACGCGTCTCCACGACCGGCGAGCTGTACGACGCCACCGTGAAGGCCGCCGCCGAGGCCGACGCCGCGGTCCTCGCGGCCGCGCCCGCCGACTTCACGCCCAAGGACCGGTCGGACCGCAAGCTCAAGCGCAAGGGCGACCTCGACCTGGCGCTGACCTCCACCGCCGACATCGCCGCGGCCGTGGGCCGCGAGAAACGCCCCGAGCAGGTGCTCGTCGTGTTCGCGGCCGAGACCCACGACGGCCCCGAGCACGCCATGCGCAAGCGCGCGGCCAAAGGGGCCGATCTGGTGGTGCTCAACGACGTCTCGGGCGGGGCCGTGTTCGGCTCGGCGGAGAACTCGGTCACCGTATTCGACGAACGTGGCGAAGTCGACGCCCGCGAGCACGCCTCCAAAGAGGCCGTGGCCGATGCCATCTGGGACGCCGTCGCAGGGCGGCTCCCGCTGGGTGGACGCAATTGACACCGCGTGACCGGCGCGTGCCGACTTGGTGGGAAGATCATCAGCGCATAGACTTGTGAGCTGCGAAGTCAGTCGAATGAGCGCCGCTTGGCGGTGTGGAAGTGTTGAGGAGTGCCGTGGCACGTCGCCTGTTCACCTCCGAGTCGGTCACTGAGGGCCACCCGGACAAGATCGCCGACCAGATCTCCGATGGGATCCTGGACGCCCTGCTGGGCGAGGACCCCTCGAGCCGAGTCGCGGTCGAAACCCTCATCACCACCGGTCAGGTGCACGTGGCGGGCGAGGTCACGACCCACGCCTACGCGGACATCCCCCGGATCGTGCGCGACACGATCCTGCGGATCGGCTACGACTCGTCCAAGAAGGGCTTCGACGGCGCCTCGTGCGGCGTGAACGTCTCGATCGGCGGACAGAGCCCGGACATCGCCCAGGGCGTCGACAAGGCCTGGGAGTCCCGCGTCGACTCCGGCGACATCGACGAGATGGACCTGCAGGGCGCCGGCGACCAGGGCCTCATGTTCGGCTTCGCATGCCGCGAGACCCCCGAGCTGATGCCCCTGCCGATCGCCTTGGCGCACCGGCTCTCCCAGCGCCTCACGGAGGTCCGCAAGGACGGCACCGTGCCGTACCTGCGCCCGGACGGCAAGACCCAGGTCACCATCGAGTACGAGGGCAACAAGCCCGTGCGCCTGGACACCGTCGTCGTCTCGAGCCAGCACGCGCCCGACATCTCGCTCGACTCGCTGCTGTCGCCCGACGTCGCCGAGCACGTGATCGCCCCGGTCGTCTCCGGCCTGGACCTCGACACCGCCGACTACAAGCTCCTGGTCAACCCCACGGGCCGCTTCGAGATCGGCGGCCCGATGGGCGACGCCGGCCTCACCGGCCGCAAGATCATCGTCGACACCTACGGCGGCTACGCCCGCCACGGCGGCGGCGCGTTCTCCGGCAAGGACCCGTCGAAGGTCGACCGCTCGGCCGCGTACGCCGCCCGCTGGGTGGCGAAGAACGTCGTGGCCGCCGGGCTCGCCGAGCGCTGCGAGGTCCAGGTCGCGTACGCGATCGGCAAGGCCAAGCCGGTGAGCGTCGCGGTCGACGCGCAGGGCACCGAGACCGTCGACCCCGCGCGCATCGAGCGCGCCGTGCTCGAGGTCTTCGACCTCCGCCCGGCCGCGATCATCCGCGACCTCAACCTGATCCGCCCGGTCTACTCCAAGACCGCCGCCTACGGCCACTTCGGGCGCGAGCTCCCGGAGTTCACCTGGGAGGCCACCGACCGCGCCGCGGCCCTCAAAGAGGCCGTGAACTAGCAGCGCACTAACCGAGCGCCCCTGCCCGGCGGGCAGGGGCGCTCGCGTTCGCGTCTTCGGGAACCTTCGGCCTGGCCCGGATGCGGTACGGTGCAGGCGTACTGTCCCTTTTGACTTGGAACGGGTCCCCCCCTGTGAAGCGATCCACCCTCACCATCGTCGCGGTCGCCGTCGCCGCGCTGGCCGCCGCCGGCATGACCTCGCTCAACGCCCTCGCCGATGAGCACGATCCCGACGCGTTGCTCTGGGCGGACTACGAGGCGGGCGGCGTGACCTCCGGAAACCCCGAGATCGGCCTGGGGAAGTGCTGCACGCACTCGATCCAGACCTCGGGGACCGGTCGCGACAGCACCACCTCGATCCGGCACGAGCTGCGCCAGACGGACGCACCGGTGAAGGGCGGCATGCGTTCCGAGAGCGATGCGCTCAACGTGGACGAGGCGCGCTTCGGCGTCGGCGACAGCCGCTACTACGCGTTCAGCGTCTACCTGCCCAGCACTTGGGCGCACGACGGGTCCGCTGAGGACATCGTCTTCCAGTGGCACAACACGCCTTCGCCCACCGAGTCCTGCGAGCCGAAGAAGACGCCGAGCGCCTTCCTGGCGGTGCACCCCGGCAGCGACCCCGCGCCGCCCGCGGAGTGGCGCCTGCGCGTGAACGCCGACCCGAACGCCTGCACCACCGCGAACTCGATCGCCATGACCCACTTCTCGCTCGGCACGCCCGCGCTCGGCCAGTGGACCGACTTCGTCTTCAAGTTCGACTGGGCCTATGACGCATCGGGCCACATCGACGCCTGGATGCAGACCAGCAAGAGCCCCGGCTGGCGGCAGGTCGTCGATGCGGACGGTCCGAACACGTACAACGACAACCATGTCGGCGGCTACGTGAAGTGGGGGCTCTACAAGCCGGGCTGGAACGGCGGTGCGACCAACGGCGTCGACATGCGCGCCGTCCTCCATGACAACGTCGCGGTCGGCACCACATGCGCGTCCGTCATGCCGACGGGCTGGGGCGCGCCGCCCGGTTGCGACGCGACCGCTGCCGCGGACTTCGGACTCGCCGACACGGCGGTCACCGCGGGCCAGACCCAGCTGCGAGCGCTGGCGAGGCGGCGACGGTACTGAGCGCGGTTGCGCTCGACATGCTGTGAACTGGGTACTGACTTCAGGCGCCGGGCGGCTGCGACTGTCGTAGCCGCCCGGTATTTTTATTGGATGGACGAGTCCCCGGCACGATACGCAGCGGTCTGCGTAGACCACCCGTTGCCGCAGCTCAACCAGCTTTTCGACTACCGTGTCCCGGTCGAACTCCTCGACGAGGTGCAGCCGGGATGCCGCGTCGCGGTGCGGTTCAACGGCCGCAAGCTCAAGGCCACCGTGATGGAGCTGCGCGACCGGACGGAGTTCACCGGGAAGATCCTCCCGGTGCTCGAAGCGGTCCCGCCCGGGCCGGTGCTCACCGCTGAGGTGGCGGCGGCGGCGCGCCGTGTCGCGGACCGCTACGCGGGCAACCTCGCCGACGTGCTGCGCCTCGCCCTGCCCGAGCGCAAGCTGCGGGTGGAGAAGGAGGCCCCGGGCGAACCGCAGCCCGTGACGGCGCCGACCACCACTCACTGGAATAGATATATCGCTGGCGAGGCATTCTTGCGCGCGGTGCGCGAAGGGAAACCACCCCGGATCGTCTGGAGCGCGATCCCCGGCGAGGACTGGGCGACCCGGCTCGCCGAGGCCGCCGCGACCTCCGCAGCCGCCGGGCGAGGGGCGCTGCTGGTCGTCCCCGACCAGTACGACCTGGAACGGCTCGACACGGCGCTGAGCGCCGTGCTCGGACCGGACCGGCACGTGACGCTCTCGAACGCCATGGGTCCGACGCCGCGGTACCGGTCGTTCCTCAAGGCCCTGCGGGGCGAGGTCCGCGTCGTCGCGGGCACGCAGGTCGCGATGCTCGCGCCGGTGGAACGCCTCGGGCTGGTGGCGGTCTGGGACGACGGCGACAAGAACCTGATCAGTCTCCACGCGCCGCAGCCGCACGCCCGCGACGTGCTGCTGACCCGCGCCGAGCTCGCCGGGGCCGCCTGCGTGGTCGGCGGCTTCTCGCGCACGCCGCAGGCGCAGCTCTTGGTCGAGACCGGCTGGGCGATTTCAGCGGTCGGCGAGCGCGACGCGCTCCGCGCCGCCGCGCCGCGCGTCGTGCCGATCGGCGACGACGCGGACCTCGCGGCCGACCCGTCGAGTTCGACCGCGCGCTTGCCAACGGTCGCTTGGGAGGCCGCGCGGAGCGCGTTGAACGCCGACCTGCCGGTGCTGCTGCAGGTGCCGCGCCGGGGCTATGTGCCGGCCGTCTCCTGCCAGCGCTGCCGCACCCGCGCGCTGTGTCCGGAGTGCACTGGGCCGCTGCGGCTCACGGGGCCGCGTCGGCCTCCGGTGTGCACGTGGTGCGGCCGGGTCGATGAGCATTACCGTTGCAAGGAATGCGGATCGACGCAGATCAGGGCGGTCGTGATCGGTGCGGCGCGGACCGCCGAGGAGTTGGCGAGTGCGTTCCCGGGGGTCGAGGTGGTCGAGTCGAACGCTTCGGAGCGGTTGGGCGTGATCCCGGAGGGCCGGCGCATCGTCGTGTCCACTCCGGGGGTCGAGCCGACGGCGCCGCAGGGCTACGGCGCGGTGCTGCTGCTGGACACGTGGGCCCAGTTGACCCGGGCCGAGTTGACCGCTTCTGAAGAGGCGCTTCGGATCTGGATGAACGCGGTGTCGCTGTGCGCCTCCACGGGCACTGCTGTGGTGACGGCGGACGGGGGACTGCCGGTGGTGCAGGCGCTGATCCGTTGGGATCCTGCGTGGTTCGCGCGTGTCGAGCTCGAGGAGCGGGCTGAGCTCGGGTTCCCGCCGGTGATGAAGTTCGCCGCTTTGACGGGGCCGAACGGCGAGGCGGAGAAGATCGCCGCGGACCTGCCTTCGGACCTGGGGGCCGAGGTGATCGGGCCGATTCCGGTCGATGAGCAGACGGAGCGGCTGCTGCTGCGGGTGCGCCGCCGGGACGGGGCCGCCCTCGCGAGCGTGCTCGCGAAGGCGACCGCCGAGCGGTCCAGTGCGAAGGCCGAGCAGGTGAGGGTCCAGATCGATCCCCGCGAGATCGCTTGAGCCGGAACCGGTTCGGGCCTGCGGCGGGTCAGTAGTCGTAGCCGGAGGAGACGCCGCCCGCGCCGATCATGACGAGGATTCGGAGCACGACCAAGGCGACCGCGATCCAGCCGAGGACGATGCCGGCGGTCGCCAGGCCGGCCCCGGCTTCGCCCGTCTCGGCGATCTGCCGCTTCGCGATGCTGCCGAAGATGATGCCCAGGAACCCGAAGCAGAGGCAGACGCCGACGATGCCGACGACCAGGGCCGCGACCGCGAATCCGTTCGTGCGGGGTCGCGCCGGCTGCCAGTAGTACGGTGCCGCGGCCGGGTAGGGCGGCGGTGCGGGGGCGGCTCCGGTACCGGATGGCGGTGGTGCCGAGGTGCCTTGGGCGGCAGCGTCATCGGAGGCGGCGTTCGCGGGTGCCACGGGCGGTGGTTCCGTGATGGCTTGGGCTGCATTGTCATCGGTGACATTGGGAGACGCCGTGTCGTCCTGGGCTGCAGTTGCCGCAATGGGCGGTTCGGGTGCGGCGGCGGTCGCTGACGACGGGTCGGCGTCCGGTTCCGAGGCGAACGCGGATGCGGGAGGCGGCGGGGCGTGCTGCTCTGGGGCCGTGGGAGGCTCGGGCGCTGATGGGGGGCGCTGTTCGGGGGCGGCCGGCTCGGTGTCAGCGTTCGGGTCCGCTGCGGTGGGCTCGGGAGGGGGCGCGGGGTTCGGCTCCGAGTCGGGTTCGGGGCGCGATTCGTTCGGGGACATGTCAGGTCCTTCATGTCAGGGGGACCTTGATTGTCGCAGGGGCCGACCGGGAGGGGTCCCCCCAGCGCCTACTCGGCTTCGCCGCGGCGCAGCCTGGCGCGGGCCCCGGCCCACAGGCCGCGGAGGCGCTGGCGGAAGAGGTAGACGAGGCCGAGGACTATGAGCACGAACGGGATCGCGATCGGCAGGACCGTGGTGAAGCCGAGGAGCACGATGAGCGCTTCGACGCCGATGAACGAGGCGACGCCCATGTAGCCGACCACGGTGAACGCCTGCATGCGGTAGACGAGGGCTGCGAACGCGTTGCGGAGGCGGCCGGGCCGCTTTTCGGTCACTGCTCATGTATACCAGCGGGGATCATGTCGCGGCCGCTCCCGAACTCGCCGTGAGGAGGGCAGGCGGTGCCCGCCCAAGTGCAGGACGGATTTCAGGACGGGCTGCCTCGACCAGAGCGAGCAGTGCTCGTCGGCGACGGGCTCTTCGGCGGGGTCGGGGAGCAGGGCGTCTACGCCGCTTCCCCGGGAGGCCTACTTCGACTTGCCGAGGAGCTCGGCGACCTCGGCCCTGCCGTAGGTGCCGATCGCGTCGTGCAGGCGCAGGGCCCGCGCCCAGTGTGTGCGCGCCTCACGCTCGTTGCCCTGGGCCGCGATGGCGTTGCCGAGGCCGTGGTTGGCGCGGGCCTCCTCGTACGGGTCGGGGGCGGCTTCGGCGAGGTCGAGGGCTTCGCGGTGGAGGCGTTCGGCGGTCGCGGGGTCGCCGACGACGTTGTAGGTGAACCCGGTGTTGTTGAGGATCTCGAGGCGCAGTTCGATGCTGCTGGCGCCGGCCGTCGCGTCGAGGGCGTGCTCGGCGAGCGCCTTGGCCTCGTCGTGCCGGCCCTGGTGGGCGCGGGCGTAGGCGAAGCGGCTGCGGATGAACGCCTGGCCGTAGTCGTCGCCGGAGTCGCGGTAGGCGTGGAGTGCCTTCTCGAGGAGCTCGGCGGCGGCGTGGGGGTCGTGGTCGCGCAGGCGCAGGCGGGCGAGGCCCGCGAGGGCGGCGCCGAGGTTCTGGTTCCAGCCGCGGTCGGCGAAGGTCTTGACGGACCGCTCGAACCCGGACTGGGCGTTCTCGTTGTCGCCGATGAGGAGGTCGAGATGGGCGAGGTCGTCCAGCGCGTTGGCCTCGCGGACGGCGTCGCCGAGGTCGCGGAAGCCCTCGGCGACCTCGACGGCGCACTGGCGGGCCTCGGCGAGCCGCCAGCGCTGGCTGTGGCACCAGCCGAGGCCGGCGAGGGCGATCAGTTCGCCGTTGCGGTCGCCGAGTTCGGCCGCGAGGGTCCGGGAGGCGTTGAGGTGGTATTCGGCGTCGTCGAGGGCGCCGATGGCGCGGTGGGTGCTGCCGATCTGGTAGCGGACGGTGGCCTCGTGCCGCCGGTCGCCTGCGGCGCGGTCGGCGTCGAGGGCGATCGCGAGGCAGTCGAGGGCTTCGGTGCGCAGGCCGCGCAGGTACTGGTAGCGCCAGAGGGCTGAGGCGAGGCGGCTGGCGTGCCAGTGGTGGCCGCCGGCGGCGGCGTGGCGGATGGTCTCGACGAGTGCGCTGTGGCGGGCGTCGAGCCATTCGAGGGCGTCCTCGGGGGTCGCGAAGTGCGCCTTGGGAACAGCGGTCTCCGGGTTCGCTTCGGGTTCGAGTCCGAACAGGACCTGCCAGGACCCGGCCACGGAGGCGAGGTGCCAGTCGTAGAGGCGGTGCAGGGCCTCGTCGCGGTCGGGATGCGCGTCGGCCTGCTCGCGGGCGTAGGCGCGGACGAGGTCGTGGACGCTCCAGCGGTCGTCGCGGGGGGCGGCGAGGTGGACTTCGGCGAGCCGGTGGAGTGCGGCGGCGGCGTCGGCGGTGGTGGCCGCGGTGAGGGCGGCGATGCCGGCGGGTTCGAACTCGGTGGCGGGGTGGAGGCCGATCGCGTTGAGGGCCCGGCGTTCGGCGGGTGCGAGCCGGTCGCGGGTGAGGTCGAGGCAGGAGCGGAGGCCGGCGGCTTCGTCGCCGGGGAGGTCGAGGTTGGCGAGGGGGGCGCTGGCGATGCGGTCGCGGAGGTCGCCGAGGGCCTGTTCGGGGTGGGCGAGGGTCTGGCAGGCGGCGAGTCGCAGGGCGAGGGGGAGGTCGCCGCAGGCGGCGGCGAGGCCGCGGGCCGCTTGCGGGTCGGTGGCGATGCGGTCGCGTCCGACCATGGCGCCGAGGAGGTCCATTGATTCTTCGCGGGCGAGCGGGGCGAGGCGCAGGTGCGGGACGCCGTGGGTCGCGGTGAGTCCGAAGAGGACGGTGCGGGCGGTGATGAGGGCGGCTGAGCCCCCGGTGCCGGGGAGGAGGTCGCGCAGCTGCTCGGGGCTGCGGGCGTTGTCGAGGACGATGAGGACGCGGCGGTGGCTCAGGAGCGAGCGGTACATCGCGGCGCGTTCGTCCCCGTCCGCCGGGATCTCCTCCGCGTCGGTGCCGAGTGCGGTGAGGAACCGCTGCAGCACCGGCGAGGGCGCGAGCGGGTCGGTGCCGGAGAAGCCGCGGAGGTCGACGTACAGCTGCCCGTCGGGGTAGTCGTCGAGGGCGCGGTGGGCCCAGTGGAGGACGAGCGCGGTCTTGCCGATCCCGGCGGGCCCGGCGACGACGACGGCGCGGGGCGCGGACTCGCGCGTGTGCTCGCCGATCAGGCGCAGTTCGCGCTCGCGGCCGGTGAACGCGTGGGGTGCGGGCGGCAGCTGGCGGGGGACCTGGCCGGCGTCCGCCACATCGGCGGCGGCGATCCGGGAGCACTGGGCGAGCCAGGTGTCGACGGCGGCCTCGTCGCCGCCGCAGGCGCGCACGAGCGCGGCGACGACTTCGGAGCGGGGGAGGGTGTCGCGGTTGAGGACGGCGGCGAGCGTCGAGGTGGGGAGCCAGTCGCCGTGGTCGCGGGCGCGGCGGCTGACCTCGCGGATGCTCAAGCCCGAACCGGCGCGCAGTTCGCGGAGCAGGGCGACCATCTGGGGAGCCGAACCGGCGGACGAGGGGTCCAGGCCATTGAGGGAATGACGCACGTCACTGAGTCTACCGAGGACCGGCGTCGCGCGCCCGCCCCGTCCGGGACGATCCGGGACACCGCAACCGTTGCCGCCCAGTGCGATCCGGTGGTGCACTGGAGGTGCACCGAAGCGCCGCCTCCGCGCGCAAGGGCGACCTTTCAGGAAACCAGGGCCGGCCAGTGCTGTCGCCGGTCCGCACCCCCGGCCGCTCCCCGCCACCCATGCGGGAGCGGCCGGGGGTTCCCCCTCGGCGGCCTCAGCAGACCGGGCCGGAGGCGGCGGCCGCGGCCCGGGCGATGTCGCGGATGAGGTCGAGGTCGACCTTCTTCGGGGAGGAGAACCTGAGGCAGACCTTGCCCATGTCGTGGTCCGCGAGGCGGTCGGCGAGGGCGTCGCGCACGCTGGTGGGCATATAGAACGAGAGGTACCGCTTCTGGGAAGCGAAGGCGACGCCGTCGCTGCCGTCGCGCGTGAAACCGGGCATCCCGTACTCCATGACCTCGGTGAACCCGGGCATCTCGGCCCGGCAGACGTCGCGGATCGCCGTCATCACCTCCCGGCGCTCCTCCGGGAGCTCCGCCAGGTACTCGTCCACGGTCGCCGCGTCGCTCTGCACCATGGTGGCAACGTAGCGCGAACCCGTTCCCGAGCGATGAGTTTCGGCCCGCCGCCTCGTCTCAACTGATGCAATCGCCTAGTCAAGGCAGCTCAGCTCAGCTCGGAAGGACGAACCGCCATGCAGAAGATCGTCACCAACATCTGGTACCAGGACAACGCCGCCGAGGAGGCCGTCGAGTGGTACCTGACCCTCTTCGACGACGCCAAGGTCACCAGCACCATCCCGTACGTCGAGGACGCGCACGGCAAGGTCGGCGAGGCCATGGTCGTGAACTTCGACCTCGCCGGGCAGTCGTTCACCGCCATCAACGGCGACGACTCGGCCAAGCACGACCACGCCATGTCGCTGCTCATCAACTGCGACTCCCAGGAGGAGGTCGACCGCCTCTGGGACGCGTTCCTCGCCAACGGCGGCA
This sequence comes from Glycomyces sp. NPDC021274, assembly GCF_040641195.1. Classification (NCBI taxonomy): domain Bacteria; kingdom Bacillati; phylum Actinomycetota; class Actinomycetes; order Glycomycetales; family Glycomycetaceae; genus Glycomyces; species Glycomyces sp. NPDC021274. The sequence goes on from NZ_JBFADC010000014.1 coordinate 41,690, forward strand.
GCGAGATCCAGTGCGGCTGGATCGCCGACAAGTGGGGCGTCAACTGGCAGGTCTGGCCCACCGAGGCCGACCAGTACGTGGGCGGCCCGGACAAGGACGCCGCAGTGCGCGCGGTCAACGCCATGTACGCGATGAAGAAGATCGACCTCCAGGCGCTCAAGGACGCCTACCAGGGCCGCTAGCGCTCGAACCCGGGCACGCCCGGTCCCCCGCGCGGGGGACCGGGGCCCCGCCGCGGAGGGAGGCCGCCGGCCCCCGCGCCTGCGAGGCTGAACGAATGAACCGCCGCTGGCACAATGGCCCCATGCGCCTCCTCGCCCCGCTCTGGTCCCGGGCCACCTACCGCGGCTGGGTCTGGATCATCCTCGGCGGCGCGCTCATGATGCCGTTCATGATGGTCGGCGCGATCGGCCACAACGCCCTCGACCCCGACAACGGCTTCAACGGGATCATCGAACCCGCCGTCTTCGCGGCCGTCCTGCCGCTGGTCGCCGCCGCCTCGCTGCTCCTGCCCGACCGCGAGGTCGAGCGCACGGCCGCCCGCCGCCTGCTCGGCGCCGAGTTCGCCTCTCCCGCCGACGACGACTCCTGGAACTCCCGCTGGCGCACCGGCTGCTGGTTCACCCTGCACGCCGCGATCGGCGGCGTCCTCAGCGGCATGACCCTCGCGATCGTCCCTTACGCCGCCTACCTGCTGTACTACGGCGCCCGCGCCGCCTTCACCGGGTTCGACACCACGCCCGCCTTCTACATCGGGAGCATCCCCGAACTGGGCCTGCTCACCGGTCCGCTCATCCTGGCGGCCCTCATCGCGCTCATCGCGGCCGCCACCGCCGGCATGCGCGCCCTCGCGCCCCACCTGCTCGGCCAGGGCGCGGGCGACCGCCTCGCCGCCTCCCGCGCCGAGGCCGCCCGCCTGGCCGCCCGCAACCGCATCGCCCGCGAACTCCACGACTCGGTCGGCCACGCCCTCTCCGTGGTCGTCGTCCAGTCAGAGGCCGCCTCGCGCCTCATCGCCCACGACCCCGCGTTCGCCGCACAGGCCATGGCCGCCGTGGGCGAGACCGCGCGCAACGCGCTGGCCGAACTCGACGCCGTGATCGGGGCCCTGCGCGAGGACCGCGACGACTCGCGCGCCCCGCAGCGCGACCTCGCCGACCTCGCGCACCTCGCCGCCGAGTCGGGCGTCGCCGTCGATCTGCACGTCACCGGCGACGCCGAGGCGCTGGGCCGCCTGGCCTCCCGCGAGATCTACCGGATCGTCCAGGAGGCGCTGACGAACGTGCTGCGCCACGCCGACGAGCCGCGCGCCGCGGTCACGGTCGACCTCGGCGCCGCCGAAGCCGCCGTCACGGTGATCAGCCCGGCCGCGCGCAGGCCGCGCGGGCGCGCCGGCGGCCGCGGCCTCATCGGCATGACCGAACGCGCCGCCGTCCTCGGCGGCACGGCCGCAGCCGACTGGCACGCGGGCGAATGGACCGTCCGCGCCGCCGTACCGATCGAGACGAAGGGCCGGGAATGACCGCACCACTGCGCATCGCGCTGATCGACGACGAGGCGCTGATCCGCACCGGGTTCGCCGCGATCATCGGCGCCGAACCGGACCTCGAGGTCGTCGCCCAGGGCGCCGACGGGATCGACGCCCTCACCATCGCCCGCTCCGGCAAGGCCGACGTGCTCCTCATGGACGTCCGCATGCCCACAGTGGACGGCATCCAGGCGACCGAGCGGATCGTCGCCGAACTCGCCGCACCGCCGAAGATCCTCGTCGTCACCACCTTCGACAACGACGACTACGTGTGGCAGGCCCTGCGCGCCGGAGCCGACGGGTTCCTGCTCAAGCGCACCCGCGTCGAAGACCTCCTCGCGGCCGTCAGGCTCGTCGCCCGCACCGACGCGCTCCTGTTCCCCGAAGCGGTCCGCCGCCTCGCCGCCGCGGCCCCGACCCGCAAGGCCCCCAAAGGCATCGACGACCTCAGCGAACGCGAACGCGAAGTCCTCGTGCTCGCCGCCAGAGGCCTCTCCAACCAGGAGATCGCGGCCGAGCTCTTCCTCGGCCGCGAGACCGTCAAGACCCACCTCAGCGGCGTGTACGCCAAGCTCGGCGTCCGCGACCGCACGCAGGCCGTGATCGCCGCCTACGAAGGCGGACTCGTCACCGTGCTCCCGTAAAGCGCGCTCGTGAACGAGCGCGCCCGGCCCCGAGTGCGCGGGGCCGGGCGCCTCCTATGCGGTGAACACCGCGGTCCCACCGGGATCGGTGCCTTCGATGGTGACGCCCTCGGCGATGAGGACCGTGCCGGCCGTGCTCTGGTCGGCCAGCGGCTGCACGGTCGGCGCGGCCAGATCGGACTCGGTGGCCGCAAGGCCCACCGTCGCCTCCTCTTCGGCCTCGCCGCCGCTCGCCGCGACCACGGTCAGCGCGGACTCCATGCCGTGCAGCGTTCCCCGCAGGTACTGGAGGTTCCGCCAGGTGGCGGCATGGAACTCCTGGTACTGGCCCGCGGCGTTCTCGGCCGCGCCCGGCGCGGTCCCGAACGCCGGGGCCCGGCTCAGCGTCCCGGCACCCAGCACCGGGATCACCTGGTTCTCGAGCGCATCGAGCAGCTCCAGCAGGAACAGCCGGTACTCCTCGATCGCCTCGGGGTCGAACACCCGCTCCTGTGCCATCGCGCCACTCCTCGCTAGTTGTACGGATCGTCGCCGGGCCTGACGTAGCCCCAGGCGAAATCGGTCTCCCGGAACGTCAGGTCCTCTTCCTCCGGCTCTTCGTCCTCTTCGGACTTACCTTGCCTCTTGCGGGTCTCGGCCGACTGCTGCTGTTGCTGCGGCGCGCCGCCGATCATCGCGGTCCTGGACCCGCCCGCGCCGCCGCCCGAACCGCCCGCAGGCGCCGCACCCGGCGACCCCGGCGCGGTGAACGCGCCCGGCATCGTGCCCCCGAAGGCCCCGCCCGCCACCGCACCGCCGGCCGGCGCGGTCGCGCCGCCCGGCACCGAGCCGAAGCCGCCGCCCATGCCGCCGCCGAACCCGCCGCCGACACCCCCGCTCGCGAGGCCGCCGGCGACCTCGCCGTCCTCGGCCCCCGCGGTCTCCCAAGGGTTCGCGCTCGCCTCGGCCTCGGCCGCGGACTCCGTGGACGCCACGGAACCGTCGCCGCCGGGCGGCACCGGAGTCGGGTCCTGGGTCGTCTGCGGCGGCACCGGCGGCGCCGGCTGCTCCATCGCGGGCGACTCGAGGTCCATATAGGCCGTGTCCGCGCTGGCCGGGTACGGCCGGTCGGCACCGGCCGTGCGCAGCGACGCCAGCTGCTCGCTCTGGCCCGAGCGCTTCTCGCCGATCGACTCGTCGATCGCCGCCTGCCGCTCGGCGTACGCCGCCAGCTCCGCGGTGATGCGCGAACCGAAGCTCGACTTCGCCTCCTCGCCCGCCGCCACCCGCGCCTCGGAGACCACCGCACCCACCGCAGTGGAGGACGTCTCGCCCGCCTTCTGCTCGATGAACGACCGCACCTCCGCCGCCAGACCCGGATCGGCCCCGCCCAGTTCGAGCGCCTTCTCGGCCTCCTCGCAGGTCATCTGGATGCAGTCGCCGTGCCACCACGCGGGCCGCACATGGATCGCCACCAGATTCGTCCACTCGCCGTCGGCGCCGACCAGCGGCGCGGGGTAAGGGATCTCGCCCGAGTCGCCGCCCTGGAGCGTGTAGATCGCCTCCTCGCGGTGCTTGAGCTCCTGCGCCGCCGCCTCGATGTCGTCGAGTACGCCCTCCAGCAGCGCGCGGGCCTGGTCGGTCTGGTCGGCGAACGCGTCGAAGTCCATTCCGGCCCAACCGGTCGAAAGCGCCGTGAGCTTCGACTTCAGCTGCGCGGGCCAGTCCCCGATGACGGCGGCCACTTCCTCGTTCCAGCCGGTGCGCAAGCGCTGCAGCGAGAACGAGTCCGGGTCGATGGGGCGCACCGCGCTCACCGCCGCCCGGAAATCGTCCTCCGTCGGGTACGACATGCCCTCGCAGAACGGCTTGAACCGGCCCAGCTGGCCCTCGACCGGGACCGCCGAAGCCAGCTGCTCCCAATCGGTCTCGGCCGGATGCGCGACCGGGTGCGGGCACGCGCCCGCCGTGCAGCCGGCGCGCTCGGCCCCGGTCGTCTCGAGGGCCGCGGTGTCGCCGAACGCGATCGTGGAGCTCGCGGTCGCCGTCTCCATCTCGGTGTAGGCCGTGCCGTCGTAGGCGGCGAACGCGGTGTCGTCGTACGCCAGGCCCGCCTCCTCGTACGCGATCCCCGCGTCCGCCCCCGAATCGGCCTCGAAGACCGTCACGAACTCCGACCCCGCATCGCCGCTGGGGGCCGAGCCCTCGATGAACCCGCCGTCGCTCATGCCGTGCACCTCCCTGGATTCGCTTCGCCCCCATGGAAGACCGCTCCGCACTGGAATCGCCACGACTTCGCTCTAGCCGCGGCGGGACGGGTCCGTGGCGGCGGGAGGCACATTGCAGGGGTAGCGCCGAACGGATGGAGGAGCAGCGTGGACGAGGTGTACATGGAAGTGGAGCAGGTGCGCGGCGGCGGCGGCGACCTGCAGTCGCTCGCGCCGAAGGCCAAGCTGGCCTCCGACCGGGTGCAGGCGCCCGCCGCGACCGCCGCGTCGAGCAACAGCGGCTTCATCACCGGCGACGCCGGCGTGCAGTGGCACGGCAGGTTCGACGCCGTCACGGCGGGCGTCGAACGCCGCGTCGACTGGCAGGGCGCGCAGGTGACCACAAGCGCCGACGAACTCGAATCCTGCGACCAGGAGGTGCGCGGCAAGTTCCGCGCGATCGAACGCCGCATCCCCGCCCGCCGCGAGCAGTAGGAGGAGCCATGCCCGCATACGAGGAGGCGCTGGCGGCCCAGCCCGCCGCGTTCGTCGACTGCGCCGCAGCGATGAGCGCCGCCGGGAACGACCTGACCGAGCACCGGGGCGAGTACGACACGACGGTCACGACGATCAACGACGGCTGGCACGACACGGCGAACACCGCGTTCAACGATGACGTGGACCTCGTGGACGAGCACGTGGACCAGGTCGTCGCGAAGGTCGGCGACGCCGCCGAAGTGCTGAGCACCGGCGGCTCGGCGATGGTCTCGCAGGTGGAGCAGTTGAAGGCCGTCGACGCGGCCTACAAGGGCGCGGGGTTCGTCGTGCAGCCCGCGCCGAAGGTCGAGCTGGGGCCGGCGCACTGGGCGGCGATCGCCGCCGCCGGGCCGTTCGGGCCCGTGCTGCAGGCCGTGTTCCAGGCCCGCGCCGACGAGGGCACGATGCGGCTCACGACCGGCCTGGCCGTGCTGACCGCGACCGATGTGGCGACCGGGACCTCGCTGACCGCCGCCGCCGAGGCGCTGCAGCCCTTGGAGGACAAGGGCCCCGGCGCCACCGACTGCCTGCCCGTGGAGGACGACGGCACCGACGGGAACCTCGAGAAGGAGGAGCGGCAGACGGACGTCAAGGCCCAGAAGGACACCGAGAAGGACACTGAGAAGGACTCCGGCAAGGACGACTCGGGCGAGGACGAGGACGAGAAGAGCGACGACAAGGACAAAGAGGACCAGGACAAGGACCAGGGCAAGGACGACCAGGACAAGGACCCAGAGCAGCCCGGTGACCAGCAGCCGCAGCCTGAAGTCCCGCAACCGGACCGCGAGCGGCCCGAGAACGAGGTCCCCGGGTTCGAGCCGCCGGACCCGGTGGGTCCCGAGGTGCCCGACTTCACGACCGACCCGATCGTGCCCGGCGGCCCTGACCTCGGCGACCCTTGGAAGCCCACTGAACTCGAGGATGCCGAGGTGCCCTCCGGCGGTCTCGCCTCAGGCGGCGGTGGCGGCGGCATCGGCGGCGGTGGCCCCGGCTCGTCCGGCGTCCCCTCCGGCACTTCGGGCACCGGTTCGGGCGGCCCTTTGGGGTTTGTCGGCACCCCTGCGGGCGGCACACCCGCGGGCGCTCCCGCAGGCGGCAGGCCCGGCCTCGGCGGCGGCCTGGTCGGCGCGCCCGGCGCGCGCGGGCCGGTGAACGGCGACGAGGAGTACGAGCGCGAGTCGTTCCTGACCGAGGACCCGGAGGACGACGTGTGGGGGATCGGCACCGACGAAGGCAACCCCTACGTCGACTACCAGGAGGAGCAAGCGCAGCAGTCCGACCTGCCGACGCTCGCCCCCGTGGAGGAACTGCCCCCGTTCGCCCTCCCGGGCTTCGACCTGCCCGAGCCCGGAAAGTCCTGAGGTTCGCGCCCGCGGGTGTCGCGGTGCTGCGCGGGTGCGGCCACCCGCTCCCGCGGCGGCGGGCCTCGGCGATCGCGTCCGAGGCGACCGAGCACCCGCTCGTCCCGATCGGATGCGGCTGCAGGGATCGAGGACCGGATCGATCGCGGGCGTCCTGCGGAGGAGCGCACGGGCGTCACCGGCGAAAGCAGTCGGGCATCGCCGCTCAGCCCGAACGGCGCCGGCCCGTCATCCGCTTCGGATGACGGGCCGTTTCGCGTGCGCGCTACCGGGACGTGGCCTGGAACAGCGCGGTGAGGCGGTCGGATGCGCGCCGCTGCGCCAGCGCGATCGCCGCCGAGACCGCGGCGGAGAGCTCCTCGTGGTCGGCGTCGACCGTGGCGTTCGGGACCAGGAACCGGAACGCGGTCAGCCGCCCCGCGAAGGTCACCTCGGCCTCGCACAGGTCGTCGTCGGTGGCCTGGCTGGTGAACCGCTCAGGGGAGCGCCCGATCCACTCCCGCAGGTCCGCCGAGCGCGCGTCGGGCTGGCACCTCGCGAGCAGGTCTGCAGCGGTGCGCTCGGCGCGCATCACGTGCTCGGCACGGGCCGCTTCGGCCGCGTCCCAAGCGGTCTGGACGGTCTTGGCGACGGCGCGGCCGCTCATCCGATCCACTGTGGGGCTCAACGCGAGCGACCCGAGCCGCCCGGTGTAGTCCAACCGCAGCCAGACCACCCGGCCGGGGTCGGTGCCGTCGAACCCGGCGCTCATCAGCTGCGCGGCGAGGGCACCCGCCTTCGCCGCGGCCTGCGCCGCGTCCGCGTACCGCTCGCGCGTGGGCGCGGCTTCCAAGGCCCGCAGGGCGTTGTCGCGCGCCGGTCCCTCGGGCAGCCGGCCGGCCGCGGTGTACGCCGCCCGCAGGCGGTCCTCGTAGTCGTCAGGGATCACACTGCCGTCAGGGATCGCATTTCGGTCCATAAGGGATGCCTCCTCGGCCGGTTCGTCGTCTTCGCATCCTCGCCCCGTCCGCCACGGATCCGCTCTCGAATCGCCATGCCTCAGGGCGGCACCGGCGTCGCACCTTTGTGGGACAATGGAGCTCCCTCGAACCGCGGTGCTGAAAGCGACGACCATGACCCTCGACGTGCGCCTGCTCGGACCCCTCGAAGTCCGCGTCGACGGGCGTCCCGTGTCCTTCCCGCGAGGCAACGCCACCACGATCCTGGCACTGCTGCTCGACGACGCGGGCCGCGTGATCCCCATGAGCGGCCTCGTGTCCGGCGTCTACGGCGACGACCTCCCGCTCGATCCGGAAGCCCAGATCCAGAACACCGTCGGCGTCCTGCGCCGCCAGCTCGGTTCGGCCCGCGACCGCATCGAGACCGTGGGCCGCGCCTACCGCTGCCGCATTGCCGAGACCGAACTCGACATCTTGCGCTGCAAAGCGAAGGAAGCGCAGGCCCGCGCGCTCCGCCGCGAAGGCAAGAGCGACGAGGCCGCGGCCGTCCTGCGCGAGGCCCTCGCCGAATGGCGCGGCCCCGCACTCGCCGACCTGCCCGGGCGCGCCGCCGGGGCCATCGGCCGCCGCCTCGACGAATACCGGCTCACCCTCCTCGAGCAGCGCATCGACGCCGACATCGACTCCGGCCGCGCCCCGGCCGCCGTCGAGGAGCTGCGGCAGGTCCTCGCCGTCCACGACTCCCGACAGCGCCTCGTCGGCCTCCTCATGCGCGCCCTCCACGCCTGCGGGCGCACCGCCGAGGCCCTCGACGCCTTCGCCGCCTTGAAGGAGCGGCTCGCCGACGCCCTCGGGGCCGACCCCAACCGCGAACTCGTCGAACTGCACACCGCGATCCTGCGCGACCAGCCCGCCGAACCCGCCCCGGTCGAACCGCTCGAACCGATCGCCGCCGCGGCGGTCCCGGCGATGCTGCCGCGCACCACGCGCCGTTTCACCGGGCGCGAGAACGAGATCCGGGCCCTTGACCGGTTCCTCATGGACGCCGGTGCCGAGGCCGGGCTGGCCGCCGTCACCGGGATGGGCGGGGTCGGCAAGACCGCGCTCGCCGTCTCCTGGGCGCACCGCGTCGCCCACCGGTTCCCCGACGGGCAGTTGTACTTCAACCTGCGCGGCTTCGACCCGTCCGCGCCCGGCGCCCGCCCTGAGGACGTGCTCGGCGAAGCGCTCAGCGCACTCGGCGTCTCGGCCGCGCGGCTCCCGTCCGGACTCGACGAACGCGCCGGCCTCTACCGCACGATCCTCGCCCAGCGGCGGGTCCTCATCGTGCTCGACAACGCCCGCGACGCCGCCCATGTGCGCCCGCTGTTGACTACCGCGCCCGGCTCGTTCACGATCGTGACCAGCCGCGACCGGCTCACCGGCCTCGACATGAGCGACGGCGCCGAGGTCGTGCACCTCGGCCTGCTCTCCGAGGCCGACTCCGAGGCGCTGCTGGCGCGGCGGCTCGGCCCCGAGCGCGCCGCCGACGACCAGGCGGCCGTCCACCGCATCGCCGCCGCCTGCGGGCGGCTCCCGCTGGCGCTCACCCTGGTCGGCTGCTGGTCCGCCGCCGATCCCGCGCTCACCCTCAACTCGCTCGCCGACCGGCTCGCCAGCACCGGCAACCTCCTCAACGTGCTCGTCTCCACCGACCACGCCTCCGACCCGCGCGCGGTCTTCGACAGCTCCTACCAGCTGCTGGGGGAGCGCGACGCCCTCGCGTTCTGCCTCTTCGGCCTCCACCCGGGACCCTCGCTCACCCCGGCCGCGCTCGCCAGCCTCATGGGCGCGCCGCTGGCCGAGGCCCGCGCCGCATTGGCGGCGCTCGCGCAGATCAACCTCGTCGACCGCTTCCCCGGCGGCCGCTTCGGGGTCCACGGGCTCATGCGCGACTACGCCGCCGAATGCTTCGTGGACGAAGTGCTCGAAGCCGAGCGCCGCGCCGCCGCCCGGCGGATGCTCGAGCACTACCTCGTCGCCGCCCACCGGGCCGACCGGCACGCCAGCCACCGCTTCGACCCCGGACCGCCGGCCCCGGGCGTCTTCGTCGAGCTCGTCGTCGACGCCCCGACCTGGTTCTCCGCGGAGCACGCGGTGCTCCAAGGGCTGCTGCACGTCGACGCCGGCTTCGCCGCCGACCTGCGGGTCTGGCAGCTCGGCTGGCTCCTCGCCGAGCGCTCGCTCGACCGTCCCGACACGCTCCTCGCGGTCCAGACCGCCGCGCTGGCCGCGGCGCGGCGGCGCGGCGACGCGTTCGAGCAGGCGGTCTCGCTGGGCTACCTGGGGATCGCCCACCACGCCCTCGGCGATGCGGACGCCGCCCGCGCCTGCGTCGAGGGCGCGGTGCGGTTCGCCGAACGCGACGGCCGCACCTGGACCCGCGGCTTCGCCACGTACGCCGAGGCCGCCGCCTCCGGGCGCGAGCGCGAGGCCCAGACCCTCCGCGCCCGCCTCGCGTCCCTCGCCGTGGACAGCCGCGGTCCGGCCGCACCGCGCATCGCGTAACGCTCGAATCCGGCCGAAGGCCAAGCACCCCAACACTGCTCACCTCCGAGTCCGACTCCCGCAGCCGGGCCCGCGATGGTTCGCGGCTGCTCGTGTCGACGCGCGTCGGCAGTACGTGCTATGGTTCATTAGTCAAGTAATGAACCTATGGACCAACGAACCATTCGCTCTACACCGAAGGAGGCGAGATGTTCGATGACGGCACACCGATCTACCGGCAGATCGCCGATCAGATCAAGGCCGAGATCATGAACGGCTCGCTCGAACCGGGAGGCAAGGTCATGTCGACCAACCAGTACGCCGCCTTCTACCAGATCAACCCCGCCACCGCGCAGAAGGCGTTCCGGGAGCTGGTCGACGAAGGCGTCCTCTACAAGCAGCGCGGCGTCGGCATGTTCGTCGCCGAGGACGCCCGCGAGCGGCTCGCCGCCGACTTCCGCGAGCGGTTCTTCGAGCGCGTGCTCGCCCCCCTCGTCCAAGAGGCCCGCCAGGCCGGGATCTCGCTCACCGACATCATCGACTACCTCGAAGCACAGGAAGGCGCCCGCAAATGAGCTTCTCCGCCACCCTCCGCGACGTCACACTGAAGTACCGCGACTCCGACGCCCTCGCCGACGTCGACCTCGAACTCGAAGCCGGCAAGATCTACGGCCTGCTCGGACGCAACGGGGCCGGCAAGACCAGCCTCCTCAGCCTCCTGGCCGCGTTCCGCAAGCCCACCAGCGGCGAGATCCTCGTCGGCGGCGAGCCCGTGTGGGAGAACGCCGGGATCGTCTCCCGCGTCGCCCTCATCCGCGAAGGCGGCGACTTCGACGACTCCGACACGGTCAAGTCCGCCATCGAGACCGGCCAGATCCGGCCCGGCTTCGACACCGCCTACGCCCTCAAGCTCGCCGAGCGCTTCGAACTCCCGCTCAAGAAGAAGGTCCGCGAGCTCTCCCGCGGCAAGCGCTCGATCCTCGCCGCGGTGTGCGGCCTCGCCGCCCGCGCCGAGCTCACCATGTTCGACGAGGTCCACCTCGGCATGGACGCCCCCACCCGGGACGCGTTCTACAAGGAGCTCCTCGCCGAGTACATGGACCGGCCCCACACCGTCATCCTCTCCACCCACCTCATCGACGAGGTCGCCAACTACCTCGAAGAGGTCGTCATCCTCGACAAGGGACGCATCCTGCGCCACGAGGAGGTCGAGGTCTTCCAGAACATGGGCGCCACCCTCACCGGCCCCGCCGCCGCCGTCGACGAGATCGCCGCCGGCCTCGAGATCCTCGCCGAACAGCAGCTCGGCGGCACCAAGAGCACCACCGTCGCCGCCTTCGAGGCCGGCACGCGCGAGCGCGCCGCCGCCGCCGGGCTCGAGATCGGCCCGGTCGGCCTCCAGGACCTCTTCATCCACCTCACCGAACCGAACCGGAACGGAGCCTGACGATGCCCTCCCTCGAGAACCTCACGCTCCCCAACCGGCAATTCGCCCTCGGCCTCGGCATCGCCGGGGAGGGCCTGAAGTACTTCAAGTACTGGATCGTCGCGGCCGTCGTGCTCGCCTTCCTCGGGCCGCTCGCGCTCTCGCAGACCACCGAGATCGACCTCTCGACCTGGTTCTACACCGCGAACATCGGCAAGTGGTTCACCGCGTTCGTCGCCGGCGGCTTCCTCTACGCCCTGGTGCCCAACATGATCGCCGCAGGCCTCACCCGCCGCGAGCTCAGCGTCGCCATGGGCCTCTTCGGCCTCCTGTGGTCAGTCGCCCTCGGCGCGCTCGTCTTCGCCGGTCTCCTCGCCGAACGCGCCTTCTACGACGCCATGGGCTGGACCCAGGGCGTCCAGACGGGCGACACCATCTCCGCGCTCGGCTCCTGGAGCGACACCGCCGTCTTCGCCGCGGTCTACCCGCTCATGTACCTCGCGTACTTCGCCGCCGGGGCCGTGATCGGCGCCGCCGCCTACCGCTGGGAGGGCAGCGGCTGGCTGCTCCTGGTCCCGATCCTCCCGGTCGTCTTCAGCCTCGACAACGCGCTCTACGACACCGAGCCGTTCGGCCCCGGCTGGATGGGCTTCCTCGGCGGCTTCATGGACGAATGGGGCCGCGTCCCCATCCTCATCGGCGTCGTCGCCGTGGCGGCCGTCCTCGGGCTCGCCGCCCGCCAGATCCTCATCGACATCCCGCTGCGCTCCAAGAAGGCCTGACCATGGAAACCCGACTCGCCAAGCGCCGCTACCGGTTCGGCTGGCGCCTCTTCACCGGCGCCACCATCTGGCTCAAGTGGTGGCTCCTCACCGGGATCGTGCTGGTCCCCGCCGTCTCCGCAGTGCTCGCCGACGTGATCGAGAGCGGACTGTGGTCCATCGCCGCCGCCGTCCTCCAGTGGTTCGCCGCCGGCACCGCCGGCATGCTGCTCTTCGGGAACCTCGCCGTCTGGATCTCGCGCGGCTGCACCCGCCGCGAGATCACCACCGCCTTCATCGTCTTCGGCGCACTGACCACCGTGAGCCTCGCGGCGTACCTGACCCTCGGCTTCGTCGCCGAGCACGCCGTGATGGGACTCGTGGCCGAACCGCCGACAAGCCTCGGCGTCGCCCTCGGCTCCGGCGTCCGCTACCTCGCCATCACCCCGGTGTACTTCTTCGCCGGCGGCCTCATCGGCGCCCTCGCCGCACGCTACAGCGGCAGCAGCGGATTCACCGCCGCCGTCCTCCTCGGCTCCGGCGGGCTCTACGCCGCGACCCTCTACCTCGAGTTCAACGACGCATGGTTCGACCCGGGCTGGTCCACAGCGGCCTCGGCCGCCGCCGCCGTCATCGTCGCCATCGCCCTGGCCGCCGGATGCGCCGCCGCTCTGCGGTCCATCCCGATCCGAGCAAAGCAGGCCTGACCATGGACACCGCTCTCGCCCAACGCAAGTACCGGCTCGGCCTGCGATGGTCCGCCGAGGTCGGCCGGACCTTCGGCCTCTGGGCCCTGATCGCCCTCGCGGCACTGCAACTCGCCCAGATCGGATTCCGCCTCGCCATCGGCTTCGAAGGCGACTACACCTACTACCTCCTCCGCTACGCGCCGTTCGTCCTCACCGCCGTCGGCTGGGTCTACCTCTTCAAGGCCTTCCCGCGCGCCATAGCCACCGGCATGACCCGCAAAGAGCTCTTCGTCGCGTTCGCAGTCTTCAGCGCGGTCGTCATCGCCGGAAGCGTCGCCTTCATCGAACTGGTCAAGCTCTGCCACAACCTCATCGGCCCCGGAGACCTCGGCCGCCTCGACCTCGGCGGCGCTGCCCTGCTCGAAACCCTGATCCGCACGGCCGTCTACTTCAGCGCCGGGGCCGCCGCCGGCGCCGTCATGGCCCGCTTCAACGGCCGAACCCTCGGCGCGGTACTCGCCGGGGTCGTCATCGGGGTGCTGATCTTCCGACCGATCCCCTTCCAACTGCTGTTCACCGAGTTCGCACAGGGCAAGGTCTTCGAAGTCGAGTTCCCCGGCAGTGAGGAGCTGCTGGCCCCGATGGACGCCGTCCTCACCGTCGTGTTCGTCCTCATCGTGTGGCTCACGCTCGCCCGAGCGCCGATGCCCCACAAAAAGGCCTGAACCATGGGACTCCTCAGCATCGCCGTGCCCTTCCCCGTGGTCGTCCTCCTCGTGTGCACCACCGCCTGCCTCGTCGCCGCCCTCATGCTCGCCGCCGACCGCGCCGCAGAGGCCCGCACCGCCGCGGGCCCGGCCGGGGCGCGGCGGCCCCGACCCGCACCACACCGGGCGCGGACCCCTCACGCAGCGCGTGCGGCGGGTGGGACACTGGTAGACGGCCAGTACACGCATCGGAAGGTCAGCACATTGTCGATCCAGCCCATCCGCATCTTCGGCGACCCGGTCCTGCGCACCGCCGCCGAGGACGTCGACACCTTCGACAAGGAACTGCGGGGCCTCGTGAAGGACCTGCTCGACACCATGCGCGACGAAGGCGGCGCCGGGCTCGCCGCGCCGCAGCTCGGCGTGAGCAAGCGCGTGTTCTCCTTCGACGTCGACGACGTCATCGGCCACATCGTCAACCCCGTGCTCGAGTTCCCCGACGAAGAGGAGCAGGACGGCCCCGAAGGCTGCCTCTCCCTCCCCGGCCTCTACTTCGACACGATCCGCCGCCAGAACGTGGTCGCCAAGGGCTTCAACGAGTACGGCGACCCCCTCCAGATCGTCGGCACCGGCCTCATGGCCCGCTGCCTGCAGCACGAGACCGACCACCTCGACGGCATCATCTTCATCGACCGCCTCGACTCCGACCGCCGCAAGGCCGCAATGGCCGAGATCCAGTCCCAGGACTGGTACAACGAAGACGTCAAAGTGAAAGTCACCCCCCACGACTCCAAGGGTGTGTTCTTCAAACGATGAGGATCGTCTTCGCCGGGACCCCGGAGGTCGCCCTGCCGACCCTCGCGGCCCTCCACGCGTCCGACCACGACGTCGTGGCCGTGCTGACCCGCCCCGACGCGCGCACCGGACGCGGCCGCAAGGTCTCCCGCTCGCCCGTCGCCGCCTGGGCCGACGAGCACGGCGTCGAAGTGCTCACCCCCGCCAAACCGCGCGAACCCGAGTTCCTCGAGCGCCTGCGCGAACTCGACGCCGACATCGTGCCCGTAGTCGCCTACGGCGCGCTCGTGCCGCCCGCCGCGCTCGCGATCCCGCGCCTCGGCTGGATCAACCTGCACTTCTCGCTGCTGCCCGCCTGGCGCGGCGCCGCCCCCGTGCAGCACGCCGTGCTCAACGGCGACGAAATGACCGGCGCCTGCGTCTTCCAACTCGAGGAAGGCCTCGACACCGGGCCCGTCTACGGCCGCCTCACCGAGCCCATCGCGCCCACCGACACCGCCGGCGACCTCCTCGGCCGCCTCGCCGTCGCCGGAGCCCGCCTCACCGTCGACGTCGTCGACGCCCTTGAGGCCGGCGTCATCACCGGCGAACCGCAGCCTGACGACGGCGTCTCCTACGCCCCCAAGATCGCCGTCGACGACGCCCGCGTCCGCTGGACCGACCCGGCCTTCGCCGTCGACCGCCGCATCCGCGCCGTCACCCCCGCCCCCGGGGCCTGGACCGACTTCGAAGGCCAGCGCCTGCGCCTCGGCCCCGTCCGCCCCGACCCCGAAGGCCCGCGCCTCGCCCCCGGCGCGATCAGTATCGCCAAGCACCACGTCCATGTCGGCACCGCCACCGACCCGGTCCTCCTCGACCAGGTCCAGCCCGCCGGGAAGAAACCCATGGACGCCGCCGCATGGGGCCGCGGCCTCCAGACCGAGAGCCCGGTGTTCACATGAGCGACAAGCGAAACCGCCGACGAGAGCCCGAGAGCGACCGGCCCAAGGTGAACCCGCGCCGCGTCGCCTTCGACGCGATCAACGCCGTTACCGCCGACAACGCCTACGCCAACCTCGTGCTCCCGCGGATGCTCGCCGAGACCGACAACTCCGGCCGCGACGCCGCCCTCGCCACCGAGCTCACCTACGGCACGCTCCGCAGCCTGGGCACCCTCGAAGCGATCCTCGCCGCCGCCTCCGGCCGCGAGATCCGCCAGCTCCAGCAGGACCTCGTCGACGCCCTCTGCCTGGGCGCCTACCAGCTCCTGTACATGCGCGTCCCCGCGCACGCGGCCGTCGCCACCACCGTCAGCCTCGTCAAGGCCGCCGTGTCGCCGCGCGTCTCCGGGCTCGCGAACGCCGTGCTGCGCAAGGTCGCCGCGAAGGACCTCGAGCAGTGGACCGATGAACTCGCCACCGGCGACCGCCTCCACGACCTCTCCCTGCGCTACTCGCACCCGCAGTGGATCTCCAGCGAGTTCGAATCGGTGCTCGGCCCCGAGGAGCTGCCGCCCGCGCTGGCGGCGGACAACGTGGCCCCGCCGGTGCACCTGTGCGCCAAGCCCGGCCGCATCACCAAGGGCGACCTGTCGCGCGAGACGCGCGGCGGGGTGCACGGCCAGTGGTCGCCGTACGCGGTGTACCTGCCCAGCGGCGACCCGGGCCGGGTGCGGGCCGTCGCCACCGGGCTCGCGCACGTCCAGGACGAGGGCAGCCAGCTGGTCGCCGTCCAGCTCGCGGAGGCGCCGCTCGACGGCCCGGACCGGTCGTGGATCGACCTGTGCGCCGGGCCCGGCGGCAAGACCGGCCTGCTCGGTGCGATCGCCGCCGGTCGTGAGGCCGCTGTGGACGCGGTCGAGATCCAGTCGCACCGCGCCGAACTCGTCGCCAAGGCCGCGCGCGACCTGCCCGTCACCGTCCACACCGGCGACGGGCGCACCTTCGGGAAGGCCGGCAGCGCCGACCGCGTGCTCGTGGACGCCCCGTGCTCGGGCCTCGGCGCGCTGCGCCGCCGCCCTGAGGCGCGGTGGCGCAAGCAGCGCAGCGACATCGACGACCTGGTGCTCCTGCAGCGCGAACTGCTCGCTTCGGGCCTGCGCCTGGCGCGGCCGGGCGGCCTCGTCGCGTACGTGGTGTGCTCGCCCGTGACCGCCGAGACCGAAGCGGTGGTCGAGGCCGTCCTCAAGGACGGGGGAGCGGAGCTCGTCCGTCCCGAGTGGCTCCTCACGCGCGTGCCCGGTGCCGAGCGCGGTGAGTTCGCGCAGCTGTGGCCGCACCGCCACGGCACTGACGCGATGTTCCTGGCGCTGCTGCGCAAGACCGGCAACCGATAGCGTCCCAGCTCCTGGGCCTCCTCCAGCGTCGCGGTGCGAACCGGTCGCAGGGGGAGGCCTGTTGTTTTCGGGTGGGGCACCGAAAAGTCCGCATGTTGGAAGCGCTACCATTCATAGACAGGGGTGAATATTCCCCCGGGTTACCGGCACAACTGACCCAAGGAGCACCAGATGAACCGACGAAAGCGCCTCGCGGCGATCGTCGCGGGAATGGCGACCGCGGTCGCCACCGCGCTCAGCGCGGGCTTCCTCCTCAGCCCCAATGCGGGCGCACAGGAAGACGTCTCGGCGCAAGCCCAAGCACTATGGACGAACCCCAACACGGGCGCGGCCCGCTGGGTCGACCAGAACCCGAACGACTGGCGCGCGAACATGATCCGCGACCGGATCGCCGAGACCCCGGCGGGCAACTGGTTCACCCAGTACAACCCGACCGGTGGCATCGGCGCCCAGGTCGCCGCCGTGGTCGACGGCGCGGCCGCCGCAGGGGCGGCCCCGATCATGGTCGTCTACGGCATCCCCAACCGCGACTGCGGCGGCCACTCCGGCGGCGGCGCACCGAACCACGACGCCTACCGCGGCTGGATCGACGCCATCGCCGCCGAGATCGACGGACCCGCGTACATCGTGATCGAGCCCGACGTGATCGCGCACGACTGCCACAACGCCACCGAGCGGGCCCAGATCAACGCCTCGCTCTCCTACGCGGCCCAGAAGCTCAACGCCGCCGACCCGGCGGCCAAGGTCTACCTCGACGCCGGCAACTCGGCCTGGCTCACCGCCTCCGAGGCCGCGAGCCGCCTGCAGGCCGCGGGTCTCCAGCACGCCGACGGCTTCTCCCTCAACGTCTCCAACTACCGCACCACCGACGAGACCACCGCCTACGCCCAGCAGGTACGCAACATCGTCGGCTCCAACAAGGGCGTCGTCATCGACACCAGCCGCAACGGCAACGGGCCCCTGAACCCGCCCAACCCCAACGACTGGTGCGACCCTCCGGGCCGCGCCATCGGCAAGTTCCCGACCACTGCGACCGGTGTCAACGGCATCGACGCGTACCTGTGGGTCAAGCTCCCCGGCGAGGCCGACGGCTGCGCCGGCTCGGCCGGCCAGTTCATCCCCGACCTGGCCTACCAGCTCGCGAACAACGCCGGCAGCGGCTGGCCCGGGCAGGTCGAGCCGACCGACCCGGTGACCACCCCGACCGGCGGCCCCACCACCGGCGGGCCCGGCGAGACGGACTGCACCGTCCACATCGACGCCGTCAGCACCTGGAACGGCGGCTGGCAGGGCAAGGTCTCCATGACCGCCGACCAGGCCGTCAACGGCTGGACGGTCTCGTGGACCTGGCCCGGCACCCAGGCGATCACGAGCAGCTGGAACACCCAGCTGAGCACGTCGGGGAAGACGGTGACCGCCAAGGACGTCGGCTGGAACGGCTCCGTCGCGGCGGGCCAGACCAAGGAGCTGTTCGGCTTCGTGGCCTCCGGTTCCCCGGCCGATATGGACGTCCCCTGCTGACCTGAGATCACAACCGACACCTCGGGCCCGGTCTGCGAGCCAAGACGGGCTGCTCCCGGCCCATTCGCCCGCTCGCTGCGTTGTCGGGCCTCTGCATACAACACCGGTATGCAGAGGCCCTTTCGTCTTGCGAGCGAACGAATGGTCTCGGGCGCAGCTCCGCCCTGACTCACAGACCGGGCCCGTGTCCGACCCGCGTCGCGGTTCCGCGACCTACACTGTCCGTGTGGCACAGTTCCGAACGGCGCAGGCCGACACCGTCATCGCCCCGAGCCTCCTGGCGGCGGACTTCGCCCGCCTCGCCGAGGCGGCCGACGCGGTCGAGGGGACCGTCGACTGGCTCCACGTCGACGTCATGGACAACCACTTCGTCCCCAACCTCACGCTCGGCCCGCCGATCGTGAAGTCCCTCAAGGCCGCCACGGACATCCCGCTGGACTGCCACCTCATGATCGAGGACCCCGAGCGCTGGGCCCCCGGGTACGCCGAGCTCGGCGCCTACAACGTCACCTTCCACGCCGAGGCCGCCGACGACCCCGTCAAACTCGCGAAGGACCTGCGCGCCGCGGGCACCAAGGCCGGGCTCGCGATCGACCGCGACACGCCCGTCGAGGACTACCTCGAGATCCTCCCGGCCTTCGACACGCTGCTCATCATGACCATCAAGGCCGGCTTCGGCGGCCAGCAGTTCATGCCCGAACTGCTCGACAAGGTCCGCACCGCCCGCGCCCACGCCGACGCCGGCCACCTGGAACTGCGCATCGAGGTCGACGGCGGCATCAGTGACGACACCATCGCCGCCGCCGCCGAAGCCGGGGCCGACGCGTTCGTCGCCGGCACCGCGGTCTACGGCGCGGCCGACCCCGCCGATGCGGCCCGGCGCCTGCGCGCCCGCGCCGACGCGGCGCGATCATCCGGATGACGCGCACATGCCAGCCCCCACCCCCGCAGAACTGGTCCTCATCGCCGACAACGACGCCGAGATCGCCGAGTTCCTCGCCGCCCGGCTGAGGGCCGACGGCTTCGACACCGCGCTCGCCCGCGACGGCTACCAGGCCCTGGCCGGGATCGCGCTGCGCCGGCCCGGCATCGTCCTCCTCGAAGCCGACCTGCCGTTCATCGACGGCCTCGCCCTCACCCGCCAGCTCCGCGCCGACCCCGCTACAGCGAGCCTGCCGCTCATCCTCCTCGGCGCCGGGCCCTCCTCGGCCGACAAGATCGCCGGGCTCAAAGCCGGGGCCGACGACTACATCGCCAAGCCCTTCGACCCCGCCGAGGTCTCCGCCCGCATCGACTCGGCGATCCGCCGCCACCGCGAGGTCCGCGAGTCCTCCCCGCTCACCGGCATGCCCGGCAACGACCGCATCCTCCGCGAACTCCAGTCCTGGATCAAACGCGGCGACCCGTTCGCCTTGTGCTACATCGACATCGACCAGTTCAAAGCGGTGAACGACGTGTACGGGTTCGTGCGCGGCGACGAGTTCATCCGGGCCCTCGCCGAATGCGTCTACGCCGCCGCCGGGGACGCCGGCGCCGCCCCGGTCTTCCTCGGCCACGTGGGCGGCGACGACTTCACCATCCTGTGCCTGCCCGAGCACGCCGAGGCCGTCACCGGCTTCCTCAACGACCACTTCGCGCGCCGCGTCCGCCAGCTCTGCGAACCGCGCGACGTCGAGCGCGGCTACATCGAGCACGCCGACCGCACCTCGCGCCGCCTCACCCGCTCGCGCCTGCCCACGCTCTCCACCGGCGTCGCGCTCTCCACCGTGCGCCGCTTCGCCGACGCCTACGAGGCCGTCGCCGAGGCCACCACCCTCAAGAGCGTCGCCAAGTCCCACCCCGGCAACTACGTCGCCTTCCCCGAAGGCCGCGCCCCCGGCCGCACCAACCGCCGTCCCGTCTTCTGGACGAACGACCGCTGAACACGCCTGCCGCCAGTAGGGTGCGTCACAGTGAGGACCGCGGCGGAATATCCCCGTGGCACAATTCCTTGTAGCAAACGCGCGTCAGCGGGGTCGGTGCAATTCCGAGCCGGCGGTGAGCGGCGAAAGCCGCAAGTCCGCGACCCGTCCGCATCCAGCGGACGGTTGACCTGGTGAGAATCCAGGACCGACGGTTAAAGTCCGGATGGGAGCAGACGCAACGGAGGTGGCCACTGGTGGCCCCTGCGAGCATTTCTCCTGCCCCCGCCTGCGTACCGAAGGTAGTTCGCAGCAGGTAGGGAGTTCCAACCGTGTTCACCGGAATCGTCGAAGAACTCGGCGAAGTCGTCAAGGCCAGTGAAGCGTTCCTGGCCGTCCGCGGGCCCGTCGTCAGCTCTGACGCCGCCCTCGGCGACTCCATCAGCGTCAACGGGGTGTGCCTCACCGTCGTGAGCGTCGAAGGCGATGTCTTCACCGCCGACGTCATGGAGGAGACCTACCGCCGGTCGGTCATCGGGAAGCTCGAACCGGGCGACCCGGTCAACCTCGAACGCGCCGCCACCCTCACCACCCGCCTCGGCGGGCACCTCGTGCAGGGCCACGTCGACGGCGTCGCCGAGATCGTCAAGCGCACCCCCGCCGCCGAGTGGGAGGAAGTCACCTTCCGCCTCCCCGAAGGCCTCGCCAAGTACGTGGTCGAGAAGGGCTCCATCACCATCGACGGCACCTCGCTCACCGTGGCCGCCATCGACGGCGACGAGTTCACCGTCGGCCTCATCCCCACCACGCTCGAAGCGACCACCTTGGGCCGCAAGCAGGTCGGCGACCCCGTCCACATCGAGACCGACGTCGTCGCCAAGCACGTCGAGAAACTCCTCCAGTCTGCTGGGAGCATCTGATGAACGAGATCCGCCTGGACTCCATCGAGGACGCCGTCGCCGCCATCAAGGCCGGCCGGCCGGTGATCGTCGCCGACGACTCCGACCGCGAGAACGAAGGCGACATCGTCTTCGCCGCCGAGGACGCCACGACCGAACTCATGGCCTTCACCATCCGCTACACCGGCGGCTACATCTGCGTCGCGATGCCCTCCGAGACCGCGGACCGGCTCGACCTGCCCCCCGCCCACCACACCAACCAGGACTACAAGGGCACTGCGTTCGCCGTCTCCGTGGACGCCCGCAAGGGCGTCACCACCGGCATCTCCGCCGCCGACCGCGGCCAGACCATCCGCGTCCTGGCCGACCCCGAGACGCTCGCGACCGACCTCAACCGGCCCGGCCACGTCGTCCCGCTGCGCGCCAAGGACGGCGGCGTCCTCGTCCGCCGCGGCCACACCGAGGCCGCCGTGGACCTCGCCCAGCTCGCCGGCAAGCAGCCGGTCAGCGCCATCTCCGAGATGATGAACGACGACGGGTCGATGATGCGCCTGCCCGAACTGCGCGCCTTCGCCGACGAGCACCACCTCCTGCTCATCACCGTCGCCCAGCTCGCCGAATGGCGCCAGCGCAACGAGGTGCACGTCAAGCGCCTCGCCGAGGCCCGCCTCCCGCTCGAGTCCGGCCAGTTCACCGCCATCGGCTACCGCGCCGTCTTCGACGGCAACGAGCACGTCGCACTCGTCAAGGGCGACATCGGCAACGGCGAGGACGTGCTCGTGCGCGTCCACTCCGAATGCCTCACCGGCGACGCCTTCGGCTCCCTGCGCTGCGACTGCGGCCCCCAGCTGCAGGCCGCGCTGCGCGCCGTCGAGGCCGAGGGACGCGGCGTCGTGCTCTACATGCGCGGCCACGAAGGCCGCGGCATCGGCCTGGTCCACAAGCTCCAGGCCTACCAGCTGCAGGACCAGGGCCGCGACACCGTGGACGCGAACCTCGAACTGGGCCTGCCCGCCGACGCCCGCGACTGGGCCATCGGCGCGCAGATCCTCGAGGACCTCGGCATCAAGTCGATGCGCCTGCTGACCAACAACCCCGAGAAGCGCGCCGGGATCGAAGGCCACGGCCTCGAGGTCATCGACCGGGTCGCCCTGCCGACCTACGCCACGCCCGACAACCTCGCCTACCTGACGACCAAGCGCGACCGCATGGGCCACCTGCTCAGCGACCTGCCCGCGCCGGTCCTCGCCGGAAAGGACGCCGCATAACATGGCCGGACACGGAGCACCCGAGGTCAAGGTCCCCGACGCCGCCGGGCTCACCCTCGGCATCGTCGCCACGGACTGGAACACCGAGATCGTCGGCCAGCTGCTCAAGCGCGCCCTCGACGCCGCCGCTGACGCGAAGGTCGCCGACGTCAAGGTCCTGCACGTGGCCGGCGCCGTCGAGCTCCCGATCGCCGCGCAGGCGCTCGCCCGCCGGTACGACGCCGTGGTCGCCCTCGGCACCGTGATCCGCGGGGGCACCGCCCACTTCGACTACGTGTGCAAGTCCGTCACCGAAGGGCTCACCCGGGTTGCGCTCGACGAGTCGACCCCCGTCGCCCACGGCGTGCTCACCGTCGACAACCAGGAGCAGGCCCTCGCCCGCGCCGGCCACCCTGACTCCACTGAGGACAAAGGCTACGAGGCGGTCGTCGCCGCCCTCGGCGCCGCGCTGGCGATCCGCTCGCTGGATTGAGAACGCCGCAAGACGCGGGCCCGGACCTCATGGTCCGGGCCCATTTCATTGCGCCCCTGTGCGTTTCAGGCTGCGGGCAGCCCGGCCACCGGCCGGGGGAGTAGCGGCTCAGCTGTAATGCTGGAACTGAGGCCAGAGCGCCTCCCAGTCCGAGACCGGGCCGGTGCAGACGCCGATCACCTCGCCCTGCTCCTCGTTCTCGATGCCCAGGCCGTTGTCCAGTTCGCCGGCGCGGACGCAGGAGTCGAAGAACCGGCTCGCCTCGGCGAGGTCGAGACCCACGGTGACCACCGTGTCGGTGTCCGCCGGGGGCGGGCCGTACTCGTGCAGCTGGTTGTGGCCGCTGAAGACCGGCGGCAGGTCCTCGCCGTACCGTTCGAGCGCCCCGGCCTCGCCGTAGTTCGCGGTCAGGATGGCCGCGTTCGCGGCGTCCCCCGGAGGCAGCGAGTCGACCACGGCCGCGACCTGGTCCGTGTACGTCTGCCAGCCGACGCCGTCGGGCACCGAGCTGTTCATCGCCGTGATCGGCGTGCCGCCGACGACCTCCACCGGCAGCATCGGCAGCGCGACCAGCGCGGAGATCGCGCTGTTGAGCGCCACACCGGCGACCAGGACCCCGCGGCGCCTGCGCGTGGCCGCCCAGGCTGCGACCGGGACGCATCCGGCCGCGTACAGGGCGATGACCAGCCCCATCGAGTAGTAGTACTGCCCGCCGCTCGCCAGCGTGATGACCAGCAGGATCGGATAGGCCACTGCCAGGGCCCGGACCGGCCGCCACTCGGGCCTGCGCAGGAGCGCGACGAGTCCGGCGATCCAGATCGGCACGAGGAACAGCCCGATGAGCAGGAGTTGGAAGGGCAGCAGCAGGATGCGGTTCTCGGTGCCGTCCGTCTCGTTGATCGCCTCGGCCATCTCCAGCTGCGGCCAGTCGTTGACCGCCTGGTAGATCAGGTTCGGCGAGCCGATCACCAGCGCCAGGGCCGCGCCGGCCCACAGCCACTTCGAAGCGAGGACCTTGCGCGGCCCGACCGCCAGGAGCGCCAAACCGACGCTCAGCAGCAGCAGCACGATGAGGTGCTTGTTGTACAGGCCGACCCCGGCCGCGGCGCCGACCGCGAGCCACCATCGGGGACGGTCACGCAGGAGCGCCTTCACCGCGAACAGGAGCGCGGCCGTCCACACGATCAGGTCGACCGAGTTCGTCGAGAGCTGGTGCCCGAAGGCCAGCGCGACCCCGGCGAACGCCAGGCCCCACACGCAGAGCGCCTGCGCGGCCCGGCCGCCGCCGAATTCGCGCGTCAGCAGCGCGGCGATCCACAGCAGCCCGATCATGCACAGGATCGAGGGGAACCTGAACGCCCACAGCGAATCACCGAGGAGCGCGATCGCGGCCTTCCCGAGCAGCGGGGTGAGCGGGGGCTGGTCGACGTAGCCCCAGGCGGGCTCGAGCATCCGGAAGTACAGCTCGTCGCGGTGGTAGTCGTAGCGGCCGTTGAGGATCGCGAGCACCGCAGCCAGGGCGGCGGACGCGGCGAGGAGGTGGGCGCGGAACAGGGGAGGGTGTTGCATGTGTGCGGGCCTTCGCATTCGGGGACGGCCTGAATCCTTCCGCAGTGGATCCACGCGCGCAACCCTCCGGCGTGTCCCGGCACGAACGGGACGGCGGGGACCGGTGGTCCCCGCCGCACCCGCTAGGCCGCGTCGATCCGCGCGAAGTACGCGTCGACGAGGGGCTTGCCGACCCCGGTCATCCACTGCTCCAAGGTGAGCAGGCCCGGGTGGATCCGCCGCAGCGCCTCGATGTCGACCGGCATGCGGTGCCGGTTGAGGACGCCGAGCATCTTCGCGGTCGAGGGGCTGTCCGCGGCGATCTGCTCGGCCGTGATGCCGACGTACGGGACCTCGCGCCCGACGACGCGGCCGATGAGCGCGGCCTTCTCGGCCTGCGTGAGGTCGTCCCCGGCCAGCTCGTACACCTTCCCGGCGTGCGCGTCGGGGTCGGCGAACGCGATCGCGGCGAACGCGGCGATGTCGTCGGCCGCGATGTGCGGCTCGTACGTGCCGGCGTTGAGCACCGAGACGAGCGCGCCGTTCTGGAGCTCGCGGATGGAGTCGAACGTGTTCTCCATGAACGAGGTCGGGCGCAGGATCGTGTGCGGCACCCCGCTCGCCGCGATCGCGCGCTCGGCCTCGGCCTTGCGCTGGAGCATGTCCATGTGCGGCTCCAGCGGTCCGCCGACACCGACGGACGAGGAGTGGACGAGGTGCACGACCCCTGCGGCCTTCGCCGCCGCGCCGAGGTTCGCGGCGCTGCGCTCCTCGTGCCCGGGGTCGTCCCCGTACGGCCCGCCCTCGTAGGCGCCGGCGTGGACGCTGAAGACGCCGAAGGCGCCCGCGACGGCGGCATCGAGTGAGACCCGGTCGTCGAGGTCTCCGGCGACGACTTCAGCCCCGGCCTCCTTGAGCGCCTTGGCCTTCGCGCTCTCCGGGTCGCGGGTGAGGGCGCGCACGTGCCAGCCGTCGGCCAGCAGGCGGGCGGCTACGGCCCCGCCTTGGCGGCCCGTGGCTCCGGTCACGAGGACGGTCTTAGCTGCAGCAGGCATGGGTGTTCCTTTCCATGTCGGGGTCCGCCGACTAGTATCGGGAGCGGCAACCCGGTTAATGAAACGGAACACTACACCCGTTTAAGTGAGCCCACGAGAGGGGGACCCGTGGCCCAGCAGACGCACGGCGCACAGGCACCGGAAAGGCCCGCAGTCCAACGGGCCGAGCGCAGCGACGCCCAGCGCAACCGCCAGAACGTCCTCGAAACCGCCGACCGCCTCTTCGCCGAACGCGGCGCCTCGGTCTCCCTCAACGAGATCGCCGCCGCCGCCGGCGTCGGCGCAGGCACCGTCTACCGCCACTTCCCGACCAAGGACGCCCTGCTCGCCACCGTGCTCGACCGGCGGCTCGGCCAGATGGGCGCGTTCGGCGAGCAGGCCCTCACCATGGACGATCCCGAAGCGGCCTTCTTCGCCTACCTGCGGTTCATCTCGGACCAGGCGATCGCGAACCGCGCGATCTGCGAAGCGCTGGCCGCGCGCGGCGACTGGATGGAGCCCGCCAAGAACGACGGCCGGTGCGTGATCGACGCTCCGCTCTCGATCCTGCTCAGGCGCGCGCAGCAGGCCGGTGCCGTGCGGGACGACATCGACTCCCAGGACGTGCGGGCGCTGCTCCTGGGCACGGCGATGGCCGACGACCCCGAACGCGCCGCGCGCCTCACGGCGGTCATCTGGGACGGCCTCCGGACGCAACGAAACATCGCGGCCAGTAACGAAACTCCGGCACTCCTCAAGATCCGTAACGAAACGAAACGGAACTGCCCGGTCTGCGGCGGCCCGCTCCCGGAGACCGCCACCGGCCGCCCCCCGAAGTACTGCTCGGCGGCCTGCCGCCAGAAGGCGTTCCGGGAGAAGCGCAAGACTGCGTAATCACAGGGCCTTGAGGAGCGCTCCTGCGGAACGGCTGAGACGCGGAACCGCCGGGCCCGCATAGGGGCCCGGCGGTGGTCGTCGCTGTCTAGAACTGCGTCGAGTAGCTGTTCACGCGGAAGTCGCGGCCGCCGGACGAGGAGGTGATCTCCCAGCCGAACTGGATCTGGTCGATCCGCACGTTCGGCATCCGGCCCTGGTTCACCAGCCACTGGCAGATGGGCGTGATCTGCACCGAGCCGCTCGTGAACTGGCTCGTCGCCATGAAGCTGTAGACCGGGTTGCCGCCGTTGTGGCCCTGGTAGTAGCGCCAGCTGCGGCCGCCGAGGTTGACGGTGGTGACGTAGGAGCCGATGGGGCCGACGTTGCTCGTCCACTGCGTCCAGATCATGATCTCGTGGGCGTGCCCGTTGCCCCACACGTCGTACGTGGTGTTGTAGGCGAGGCCCGAGCCGCCCGACGGGTTGGTGACGTTGAACGAGCTGGAGACGTTCCCCATGCTCGAGACCTGGCGGCCCAGGGTGCGGGAGACGTTCGGGTAGGACTTGATGCCGCCGGTGTTCGGCTGGTTCGACCACACGCCCCAGTTGCTGGCCGAGTTGGCCCAGATGGTCTGCGGCCCGTAGCCGGAGGGGGCCCAGACGTTGTTGTAGAGCGTGTAGGAACCGTTCTGCCAGGTCCCCCACTTGTCGGAGGAGGACCAGGTGGCGGCCTGCGCCGGGGACTGGAGGGCGCCGACGGCGCCCGCGGTGGCCAGGGGGGCGGCGAGGGCGGCGGTGAGAATCGATCTGCGACGCATGGAGGGCACGCCTTTCTTGAAGAGTTGCTGTCAGCACCGAAATTCATTTGATGAATGTCGATTCGTTAATTAGATCATGTGACCCAATTAAAGTCCATACCCGCGCAGGCCCGAACAAACCCGCAGGAGGCGGACGGTGGCGCGCGCGAGGCGCCGCCGGCTCCGGAAGCCCGACACGGCGCGTCCGGTGCCGCCGCTTCATGCGCGCCGCAGCTCCGGGGATGCGACCTGGGTCTCACCGTCCCGGCCAGTGGTGCGCGCGGGCGGTTCGCGGTCGCCCCAGCCAGGCCCGCCACGTAGAATTCCGGCCGTGAAGACCTTCGAGCAGCTCTACGCCGAACTCGCCGACAAAGCCGCCACCCGTCCCGAGGGATCGGGCACCGTCGCCCAACTCGACGCCGGCGTCCATGCCATCGGCAAGAAGATCGTCGAAGAGGCGGCCGAGGTCTGGATGGCCGCCGAATACGAGTCGGACGAGGCCGCGGCCGAGGAGATCTCCCAGCTCCTCTACCACCTCCAGGTGATGATGGTCGCCCGCGGCATCAGCCTCGACGACGTGTACCGGTACCTCTAACAGCTTCCGAAAGGCCCATCCGCATGCTCCGCATCGCCGTGCCCAACAAGGGGGCCCTCTCCCAGGGCGCCACCGACATGCTCACCGAGGCGGGCTACCGCCAGCGCGGCTCCAGCCGCGACCTCCAGTCCCTTGACGTCGCCAACGACGTCGAGTTCTTCTACCTGCGCCCCAGCGACATCGCCACGTACGTCGCCTCGGGCGACCTCGACCTCGGCATCACCGGCCAGGACCTCGCCGTGAACTCCGGCGAGCAGGTCGAAGAGGTCCTCGCGCTCGGCTTCGGCCGCTCCACGTTCCGCTACGCCGCCCGCCCGGGCACCGTCGACTCGGTGAAGGGCCTCGACGGCAAGCGCATCGCGACCTCGTTCCCGGGCGTGGTCCGCAGCGACCTCGAGAAGCACGGGGTCGAGGCCGCGATCGTCAAGCTGGCGGGCGCGGTCGAGAACGCCATCGCCCTCGGCGTCGCCGACGCGATCGCCGACGTGGTCGAGACCGGCACCACCCTCAAGCAGGCCGGACTCGCCGTCTTCGGTGAGCCGATCATGCGCTCCGAGGCGGTCCTGGTCCGCAAGGCCGGCAACGGCCAGGCCCCGGCCGTCGAGCAGCTGCTGCGCCGCCTGCGCGGCGTCCTCGTGGCCCGCTCGTACGTCATGCTCGCCTACGACGTGCGCGCCGAACTCCTCGAAGCGGCCGTCGAGCTGACGCCCGGCATCGAATCGCCGACGGTCTCACCGCTGCATCGGGAAGGCTGGGTCGCGGTCCAGTCGATGACCGAGCGCGCCGACCTCCACCGGGTCATGGACGCCCTCTACGAGATCGGCGCCCGCGGCATCCTGGCCTCGAACATCGACGCCTGCCGGCTCTAGGCGCAGCGCAGGCGCCTGCCGGCTTTAGACAAAGCACTGGCGACTGCCCGCTCCGGTCAGCTGAGCCGCGGCGCTTCGAGCGCCGCGGCCATGTCGGCCCGGCGACGCAGTTCGGCGGCCATCGCGACGGCCTCTTCGACGTCGCGGTGCGCCGCCTTCGCCGTGTGGCCGATGCTGCCGGCGGACATCGCGTGCACTGTCGCGAGGCCCTGGAGGCGCTGGATCCGGCCCTGCACGACCTGCACCGACTGGATCCGCGCATACGGCAGCGCCACATACGTGTTGACCCACCAGCCGTGCCGCACGACGAACGCCTTCTCGTCGAGCAGCGCACCGGTCCGCTTCCAGCGCATCGGCATCCGCCAGCGCGCCCGGCGCGGCGGGCGGTGCACGGCGAACGCCGCCGGGAGGTCCGGCAGCGCCTCGGCCGCCACGGTCGCGACCTCGGCGGGGCTGCCCACGGGCAGTGCGGTCGTCGACTTGAGGACGCTGATCTGCTGCGAGACGGCCGCCGTCCACACTTCGACGCGCCGCCAGTCCTTGCGGCGCCACAGGATCGGCTCGTCGAAGCACACGGCGGTCACCCGGTCCACCGGCACCGTCTCGTGGCTCGTGTCCGTCAGGCCCCGCTCGATGAGCAGGTTCCCGCCGTCGCGGGTGATCCTGAACCGGCAGTTGCGCAGGAACCGGTTCACCGTCGAGATCGTGCTCTGCAGGTAGCCGAAGAGCGCCGGGGCGAAGAAGCCGAACCACAGCGCCGTCGCCACCGTCGTGAACCCGAAAATCGACCCGGTCACCGCGAACGCGGTCCCGAAGACCAGCAGCGCCGTCAGCTGCACCGGCAGCGCCTCGAGCAGCGACGCCAGGGCGAGCTTGCGCACGGTCACCGGAGGCACCAGCGGCGACGATGCTTCAGACACGTCCTCAGTGGAGTCATCGGCCGTCTCCGTCCGCGGCTGCGCCCCCGGCCGGCCCGCGATCGACAGCAGCTCCGCGCGCAGCTCCAGCGCCCGGTCGTGCTTGAGATATGCGAGCTTCGCGTCGGT
The DNA here is from genome assembly GCF_040641195.1 of Glycomyces sp. NPDC021274. Taxonomy (NCBI): domain Bacteria; kingdom Bacillati; phylum Actinomycetota; class Actinomycetes; order Glycomycetales; family Glycomycetaceae; genus Glycomyces; species Glycomyces sp. NPDC021274. The sequence goes on from NZ_JBFADC010000014.1 coordinate 70,927, forward strand.
CCCGTCACCGCCCGCGACCTCGATGTTCAACTGCGCCAAGCCGAACACCCGCGCCTGCAGCGGCCGCACCAGGTCCACCGACTGGAGGCGGTCGAGCGGCACCGTGCGGTGGCTGCGCGTGAACACGCCGCCGTAGATGTGCAGCTCCCGGCCCCAGATTACGAAACCCCGGTACTGGAGCGCGATCAGGCTCGCGATGCCGCCCACGACCGCGGCCGCGAGCGCCGCGTACACCGCGAAGAGGAAGTTCCGCGACGTGAACATCTGCACGCCCACCGCCGCCGCGACCGCGGTGAGGAACCGCACGCTCTCCAGCAGCGGGGTCAGCGGGTGCAGGCGCTGGCGCTGCATGCCCTCGGGCGGCGCGCTCGGCGTGTACGGCATCGGGCCGTACGGTTCGGGCGCGAGCGGGGGAGCGGGCTCGTCGCCGTGGACCTGCTCGGCCTCCGCGCTCACAGCCCCTCCCGGACCTCGGCGGCGCGGACGGCGAGCCGGTCGCGCAGGGCGGCGGCCACCAGCGGGTCGAGCCCGGGTACCTCGATGGTCGAGGCCAGCGCGGCGGTGCGCACCTGCACCGTGGTGAGGCCGAACATCCGCTCGATGGGTCCGGCCGAGAGGTCGATGAGCTGGATGCGGCCGTAGGGGACGATGCTCAGTCGGCGCGTCAGCAGCCCGTGCCGCACCAGCAGGTCCTGGTCGCGTTCGGCGTAGCCCCAGGTCTTCACGGTGCGCGCGACCGCGAGCGATCGCAGTCCTGCGAGCACGACGTAACCGCCGAGGGCCCACAGCGGGCCCTCCCAGCCGAGCCAGATCGTCAGCGGGACCGCGGCGATCACGGCCAGGATCAGCATGTTGAGCAGGCTCCGCAGCACCCACACCGTGCGCAGCTTGGGGGACATGGGCTGCCATTCGATCCCGTCGGGCCACAGGTCCCACACGGGGACCGCTCTCGCGTTCATCGCTCGATCATTCCACGCTCGGTCATGGCAACCTCTCGGTCTCGCAAGGGAATCCGCGTGCCGTGAGGAACTCGCGCAGTGTCGGCTCGTGCTCGTCGCAGGCGGCCCACCGCTTCACGCGGTCGGAGCCGTGGATGCGCGGGTTGCGCCACAGCAGCATCCACGCCGCCGTGCTGCGGCAGCCGCGCGACGAGCAGACGGGTGGCTCGGACTGCGCGTCTGGATCTGAAGTCACACCGCGATTGTCCGCCAAGTGCCGCGACGGCGACGGTTGCGAGCCGTGGAATGTGCACAGATTCATCCGGTGCGGGGCCACACCGCCGTGTCGATGAACGCCTCCACGGCCTCGATCACGTCGGCCATTGCGTGCGCCGATTCGACCAGCGGCCGGCCCCGGATGAACATGCCGTGGTCGGCGCCGCGCACCTCGCAGACCTCCCCGGGCAGTTCGCGGGCCAGCGCGGTGTTCCACGCCGGGTCGGCGGTGCCGCCCACGAGCAGGTACGGCGCGGTCGAGCGGCGCAGGGCCTGCACGATCGGGTAGTGCTGGAGGAACGGCGTGAACCAGATGGCGGGGAGCCCGTGGTGCGCGGCGAGGATCGCGGCGGCCGTGCCGAGCGACTTGCCGACGAGGAGCGGCGGGTCGTCGTTGTGCACCCGGTCGAGCACGACCTCGGTCTGCTCGCACACGCCGTCGACCATGGCCTGCTCGTCGGCGGCGAGCTGGTCCACGCCCCGCCACACCAGCGGATAGGTATGGGCGCCACGGGACTGCAGTGCCACGTGCGTGTACATCAGCAGCGGCCCTTGCACGCTGTAGTTGCGTCCGGGGAGCAGCAGGGCCTGGCGGCGGCGGGGCATGAGGGGAATTCTAGTGCCGGCGGGGCCCGTGCGCCTCCTCCGGAAAGTCCGCGCGCGGCGTCCCCGGTACCGCAGCAGAGGGCAGCAAAAGACCCGCACGACCACGGGGGCATCGGGGTCCAACCCCTATATTACGAACGCACGGAAACCCGCCAAGTTCAGTCGTAAGCCTAAGCCGCCCCGGTGGATACCCACCGGGGCGGCCCGCCATTGCCGCAGTGCTGGCACGCCACGACCCAGGCCCTTCCAGTTTCGACCCGGCCCCCCGAGGTGCATATCGGCCGATCGGATGACAAGGGAGCCCGACCGCCGGTGCTGGCACACGCGCGCGGTCGGGCTCGCTCCTTGAGGGTGCCCTTCAAGATCAACTCTCAGGCGCTGGCTTGTTTACATAGGGTGGCGGCCTGGCCGTGCGTCCTGGGGAGACACGACCAGGCCGACCCCGGCCCCCCACCAGCCGGCCGGGGAACGGGGCCGCCGTCGTGCCCCACGATCGGCGGCCCCTCGGGAGGCAGGTCTAGGCGCGGCCAGGCGGACGGAACACGACCCGCAGCCGCCGCAAGGCTTGCTCGCGTCGGCGCCTGGTGATGAACGCCGCGGTCTGCAAGAAGGGCGCGCACCTCCCCGCGGTGATCCGCAGGTGATGATGCAGGCGGCAGAACCCGCACAGCCCGTCCTCGTCGGCCGCGTGGGTGAGCAGCGTCTGCTCCATCGTGGTCATGCGGGCCCCGGTGTGGTGTCCCGGAACGCGTCGTAGGCAGCGCGGAGCTGGATGACGGCCGTGTCGTCGGTGGGCGTGAACTTCGTCGGGAACAGCCGGTCGCTGCGGATGATCGCGAGCGGCGTCGCCGAACCGGTGTCGACGCGGTTCAGCCAGATCGCCTCACCGATCATCTCGTTGGCGATCCTGTCGGCCTGGATCTCCATGCCGCGCCAGGAGAAGGAGCCGAGGATCATCACGAGCCCCCCTTGCGGAGTCGCTTGCGGAATTCCTCGTCCTGCCACCTGCGCCAGTCCTCGAACGTCACGGGCGTCCGGGATGGACGGCGCAAGCGGGCGATGAGGCGGCGGATCATGACGCGCTCCAGCGCTCGGCGAGCCGCCGCTTGATGATGCCGGCCTGCTCGATGAGCCATTCCTGGTTGTAGTCCTCAGCGGCCTCGGGGGTCCACGTGACGAGCGCTCTCTTTGTGCCGCCGTAGGCAACGGTCCCGGCGTCCATCGACCCGGCGTCGTCGATGAGGCGGATGTAGGCGTCGCCGTAGCTGCGTCGCCCGTAGACCTCGAAGCCGACGTCCTCGCGGCGGTACTTGCTGCGGAACTCGGTCGTCAGGGGGTACATGTCGGGGACCTCGGGCGGTGAAGCGCGGCGCCGCCGCGCTTGCCCTGGGGGCCCTTCGGTTCGTACTCTGGGTGCTGTCATCAGAGCTCCACCTCTGGTCGACGTGGGGCGTGACGCCGGCCAGATACCAAGCCGAACCGGCGTCACGCCGTATCTCAGCCACTCGCCCATTTCTGTGGCGGCGGCCATATCTCGAAGGTAGGACATCGAACGCTCTGCGTGAAGGATGCCTGCAACTTTCAATTTGATGCCATCAGGATGATGTGTCGACCAAATACTTGATTTCGCCGTGAAAGCTGTCAGACTGATGTGATGTCCAGTTATCCTCGCCATCTCACGCGCGACCTACTCGGCAAGCGGCTCAGGGAGTTCCGGCAAGCGGCCGGCATGAGCCTCGCCGAGGCGGCAGAGCAAACCGACATCTCCGAGGCCAAGCTGTCCAAGCTCGAGCGGGCCGTGAACAACGCCGTCAAGCTCCCGGACATTTTCGCGTGCGCGAACGTCTACGGCATGTCGCCGGAGGAGACGGCGCACATGATCGAGCTGGCGAAGGGCGCCGACTCACCGTCCTGGTTCCATCCGTACGACGTCCCGCGCGAGTTCGCCAACTTCCTTGAACTCGAGGGCGCGGCCAGCACGCTTCACATCTACCAGCAGGAGTACATCGACGGGCTGTTCCAGACCGAGCGGTACGTCGCCGCGCTCCGCGAGGCCCGGCCCGACACCAAGGGCGGCCCGGACGATGGGCTCAGAATCGAACGGCAAGAGGCCGTCCTGAACCGCCCGGAACCGCCCTCGATCGTGTACGTCACCGACGAAGCGGCACTACGGCGGGACGTAGGCGGACCCGCGGCCATGCGCGATCAGGTAGACCACCTGGTTGCGATGGACGACCGCGACCACATCAGCATCTACGTGATCCCGTTCGCGGCTGGCGCGCATCCTTCGATGGACGGCGCCTACCGGCTCATGTACTTCGACGGAACGTTCCCCACGACGGTCTATCTAGAATCACTCCACGGGAGCCACTACGAGAACGCCGAGAAAGACGTTCGGCAGTACGCGGCGGCCTTCCACAGGACGCGACAGCCAGTCCTGGCTGTCCCGATCAAGGAGTTCATGGATGAAAACTACAAGCTGGCGTAAGTCCAGCAAGAGTGCGAATTCGGGCGACCAGAACTGTGTCGAGGCCCGCCGGGCCGAGGCCACGTTCCAGGTTCGTGACTCGAAGCTCGGCGATGGTTCGCCGGTCTTCAGCATCGACGCCGAGGAGTTTGAGAGGCTGTTGGGCGCCGTCCGGTAGTGACCTCTGACCCCATCAGCGGCAAACCGGACGACGCCTCATCGGCTTGGTATCCCAATTAGAGTAGCGGCCTTCCCGGCATTCCGGGGAGGCCGCTTCATTCTGTGCCGGGGCGTCCTGCCCGGCGGCGAGCTGCACGGTTCGGCCGGTCAGGCGTTTGGCCAGTTCTCAGGGAGTGCAGGGACTTGCACCCAGCGGAGCCCTGCTGCTCGCAGTGAGTCTGCGTGCTCTTCGAGGAGCCGCTGTGCTGATTCGCGGCAGGAACCCTCGCACTCGATGATCGTCCAGTTGAACACTTCCCAGAACAGCCAGTCGTCCTTGACGTTGTCCTCCCGCCACTTCTTTGCGAGCTTGGCGACCGCGGGAACGCGAATCATGAGCCGATCGAGGAGGCCCTGGATCTCCGCGCGCGCCTCGGCGCGGGTGTCGACCGGCGGGGAGATCGTCGGGGCGATCATGAGGTCGTCGGGGACGAGTTCGAGCTGCGCGTAGTGCCAGTGCGTCATGCGGGGAGCCTACCGGTCCGCTGCGCTTTCGCACGTTCGACGGTGACCCGCCGGAACACCCACGTGCTGCCGACTTTCCGGCCGAGGATCTGGCCGCGCGCGGCGGCCTTGCGGACCCCTTGCGGAGTCATGTCGAGCTCATCGGCGGCTTCGGTCACGGACATGAGCGGTGGGATGTGGCGGTCCTCAGGCAGCTGTCGGGTCATCGTTCGAGCATACACGGAGGTTGCGCATCGGAAACTACCTGCGTTGCTTCAACCGAACGGCTGATTTCCGCATTGACCAGGCATCAGCGGTTGCGAATCCGCAACCGTGATGTAGGCTTGGGGCATCAACCGAGGAGGGGTTACGATGACCTACGCCGAATGGACCCGCAGCAGCGCCGCCTACCGCGCCTACGTGACCGCCTCCCAGCGATGCACGAGCGCTTTCCAGGAGGAGACCATGACCGACCAGCGGTACACCGTCGTCGAGCAGACCACTGAACGTCCCGCCAGCAAGTGGACCAAGGCGCACACCGTCACCAAGTACGTCGTCACCAAGGCCGGCAAGGAGCCGCGCTCCTACGACCCGGTCTACACCGAGCGCGAGCACGCCGAACTGCACGCCCGGATCGCCAACGCCATCCCCGACAACTACTCGATCAGGCGTGTCGCCCCTCGAGCGAGCTCGATCCGCAGCGGCTACGTCTGGAAACTCGAGGGGCACAGCCGGGACCCGCGCCCGTGCAAGTCCACCTTCGACGAGTCGAACTACGACGGCGACCTCGACCGCCTCGCGGGGAACGCGATCCGCGTCGCGAATGAGCACGCCGCCGGCTCTGGTGCACGCATCGCCGAGGCCGAAGCGGAGGAGATCCTCCGCGAGGCGCACGCAGCCCGCCGTGCAGAACTGACCGCGCAGAAAGGCGAGCTCGCGACACCCCGCCAGATCGATTACATCATGAGCCTTCTCGCACAGCGGGAGATCAGCGGCGAAGGCGGCGGCTTCTACTACGGGCCCACCACCCGCGCTGGCGTCGAAGAGATGTCGAAGGCCGAAGCGTCCGTCTACATCCGGTCCCTCACAGGCGACTACTAGCCAACTGGGCCCCGGGAGACCGGGACCTTAACCGTGCCCGGCGCACGACGAAACGCCCCCGCTCCGATTGGAGCGGGGCTTCTTCTTTTCTCAGGGGTGCCGGTGGCCGCGCAGACCCTTGACCACGCTCTCGTCGGGTACATGCTGCCCGGGGGAGGGGGGCTACACGGTCCGGTCGTTTCCTCGCTGGTCCTTGATGGCTTTGATCGCCGCTTGGCGGAACACCCAGGTCTTGCCGACGAGTTGCCCGGGGATGCGGCCGGCGGCGGCACTTTTGACGATGGCTTGGCGGCTCACACCGAGCTCTTCGGCGGCCTCGGTGGCGGAGAAAAGTGGCGGGATCTTGGGATCGGGGGTTGGCGTCGTCATGCGTTCACGGTACCTGAGTGGTTTCCAAATGACAACTACCTGGGGTGCATCATCCGAACGGCTGAATCTGCATTGAACTGCTCTCTAGGGTTGTCAATTGACAACTTGATGGGTAGGCTTATGGCATACCCACCGAGAGGAGCCCCCAGATGGCCGCCACCGCCCCCACCAACCAGCGCACCGCCCTCGCCTGGGCCCGCCGCCAGCTCACCCGCCAGCTCCGCCCCTACGCCGCCGCGGCCCCCAGGAACATCAACGGCCGGTACCGGGTCTCCTTCTGCCGCCACGAACGCGACGCCCGCAACATCGCCCGCGGCTACCTCAGCGACGACATCTTCGACAACTTCGGCGAGATCGAGTTGGACGGCAACTGGCCCCGCATTGCCGCGCAGCTGGTGTCCCTCGCCAACAACTACTTCCTTCAGGCCAGGGAAGGCAGCACGGAGCTGTTCACCTTCTACACCTGCGATACGTGCGACCACACCCGCTAGCCGCCACGGGCCCCGGAAGACCGGGGCCCACCCCCCGAGAGGAGCCCGATGTCCACCATCGAAACCCGCCATGAACTCGACGCCGCACTCGACTACCTCCCCGTCGCTGTCCGCGCCGCCGACCGCAACCCGGACAGCGAAATCCTGTGGGCGGAGGCCTATCACGCCCAGCGGGCCGTCATCGAGGCCGCCGACGAGCGGCTGCCCGAGTACCAGTCCGCCAGGGTGCAAGCCGCCGTCGGGAGCATCGCCGGCCTTGCCGTTCTCCGCGATGACCTCGCCGTCGTTGCTGGCGCCTACGGCGGCGAGTCCATGGCCACCCGCTCCGAGCGCGCCAAGTCCCGCATCCGTGCCCTCATCACCGCCCCCCGATAGCCAGCCGGGCCCCGGTCTCCCGGGGCCCACCGAAAGGAACCCCATGAGCATCGTCATCGTCGACATCGACGGTACCGTCGCCCTCAAAGGCGACCGCGTCGCCTACCACTACCACCTCGCCGACGCCGACCTTCCGAACCGGCCCGTGATCGCCACCGTCGAAGCCCTGGCCGCCGCCGGACACCGCATCGTGTTCTTCAGCGGCCGAGAGAACGTGAACTTCGAGACGAACGAGGAGTTCGCCCCGCACGGCCGCACCGGCACCTGCCTCGACCTCACCACCGCGTGGATTGAAAAGCACATCAGCATCGGCGAGTTCGAGCTGTACATGCGCGCCGAGCACGACCATCGCAAGGACGCCATCGTGAAGCGGGAGATGTTCGAGACTTACGTGGCCGGCGAGGACATCCTCTGCGCCATCGACGACCGTAACCAGGTCGTGAAAATGTGGCGCGAGGAGCTTGGCCTCACCTGCCTCCAGGTGGCCTACGGCGACTTCTAGCCGCCCGCCTAGGCAGTCAGGGCCCCGTCCACGGACGGGGCCCTTCGCTGTGTCCGCCGGACGCTGAGCCATCCCTCGGTCCGGGGTGGACAGCCGCCCAAGGGTGTGTCAGACTTTAGGACGTTGAGCGTCCGATATTAGGACGCTGATCGGGAGGACACGCCGCCCCCGATACGCGAACAGCCTCGCCGGAACGGAACTCCAACGAGGCTGCCACCACCGATTGGAACGGACCCAATGGCGGATAACACCACTGTACAGACGACCCCGGAGAAGGACCTTCGCGAGAAGCTCATGAAGGCGTACGGGGAGCGTGACGAGGCTCGGGCCGAGCGCGATCAAGCCGTTGAGGACTTCGAGAACGCACACGTCCTGTGCGACGCCGACCTCGAACGAGCGAAGAAGGACAGCCGCCGCTGGCGCAAGTTTTGCTATGCCGGGTGGGGAGCTGCCATCACAATCTTCATCACCCTGGCCCTGGTTCTCTCGGGAGCGATTGGCTGATGACATCGACGAAGGCCCACGCCCGGACCGAGCTGCGCATCTTCTACGGCGTCGTGCTTATCCTTGCGCTGTTCGGCCAGTCCAGCGGCGCCTCCTCCTGGCTGATCCCGCCGGACGCGAACGAAGCCCAGACGATCCTGTACTGGCTCCTTGTGTTCGCCTTCGTTGCCGTCCTCGAGCTCGGCGCCGTCGTGCTCCTGCGCCGAGCCGAGACCCAACGCCGCGCAGGACAACGCGCATGGATCGCGATCCTCACTGCGATCGCCCTCGCCCTCGGCGCCGCCGCGCTCTCCTGGGCCGGACACTGGGGACCCGAGGTTCATGAGCAGCTCCAGGCGTGGGCGTTCTCCGGCTCGACCCTCCTGGGTGTCATCGTGTGGGCAATCATGGCGGACTTGTCCATCGCCGAGCACGTCGCCCAGCACCGGGCCGTGCGCGACGCCGTGCGCCGCTACGTCAAGGCGCTCACGATGGACAACGCCGAGAAAGCCGTCCTGATCGCGACCATGAACATTCCCCTGATCACCCGGTGGATACTCGACGGGCCCGCCGCGGTCGAAGGGCAGGGCCACGAAAGGGACCTGCGCATCGCCGCGATCCTCGCTACCGCGATCGACCCGAACACGTGGCACGGCCACCAGGTCCCTGCACAGGTCGACGCGGCGCCGGTCGCGGAGCCCGTGGCTCCGGTGCAAGCGCCCGCACCCCGGCGCGCCGAGCCTGCCTCCGCCAAGACCGCGCCGCAGCCTCGCCGCAAAACCGTGCAAAAGTTCAGCCCCGACGAGTTCGCCGCGGCATACCAGCGGCTGTACCTCGCGCTCGGGAAAGCGCCCTCGGTGACGCAGCTCGGTCTCGCCGGGGCGTGGAGCCGGTCGATGGCCGGGAAGTGGATGCAGCAGAACAAGGCCGCCCTCCGTGCCCTCGAAGCCGACGCGCTCACCGAAGCGCAGCCCGAGTTGGAAGGAGCGTCCGCGTGACGAAGGACAGGATGCCGCAGCGGACGGTGGACGTGGACGCCGAGGAGTGGACGCCGTTCGGTGGACCCGTCCCCGGGACGGCCGCCGTGGACGAGACGGTAGATGCTCACCCGTCCACCGTCCACGCCGACGCCGCCGGTTGGAATCCTCGGATCATCGAGGGTGGACGTGGACGCGCGGACGCTCCTGGCCAGGATGACACCGCGGACGAGGACACCGCCGAGAGCATGGACGGCTCGGGCGTGGACGTCCTCGACGCCGTCACGGCGGACGTACTCGGGATACTCGATGCATCGTCTGCGGATGCGCCGCCCGCGCCCGCCGCGGTCGACCCGGGGCCTGCCGCCGAGCCGACCCCGGAACCGGTCGAGGAACTGCCCGCTCCCGTGGTCGAGGTGCCCGCGGCGGGCCCTGAAGCCCCCGTGCAGGCGCCCGCTGCGCCCGCTCAGGAGGCGACTCCACACCCCACACTCCACACTCCGTCCCAAGCCACCCCAGAGGCTCCCGCGCCAGTTCAGAGCCCCGCGGGGCCCGCCGAGACCCCACACTCCACACCCTGGTGGAAGACCGCGGTGGGGTGGCTCAACCCCTACGAAGTGCTCGACCAGCCGCTCCCGCCGGTCTCGGCAATCTACGAGGGCGCCTGGGACTCCGTGACCGACCGTTCCGGGTTCGACCGGGCCACCGAGATCGCCTGGGTCTACGTGATCGGCATGCCGGTCACTGTCGCCTGCTACACGCTCGCCGCCGCCGTCCAACGCAAGATGCGCGGCCTCGGCGTCGCCGCCACCGTCGTCCTGTGGATCACCGCCGCGAACACCGCGACTGTGGACGCCTCCGTCCTGTGGACGTGGACAGCCGTCGGCTACTGGGTGTCCACCGCATTCGTCCTCCCCGCCGTCATCCAAGCCAAGAAGTAAGGACCGTCCATGGACAACATCACCTTCATCACCCAGTACTTCAACTGGATCGTCCTCGCCATCGCCATCGCCGTCTTCGCATCACGCGGACTGTGGATGCCTTGGCAGGATGACGGCTCGTTCCTCAAGGCGACCGTCAAGCACTCCCCGAAAGTCCAGTGCGGCGCGCTCATCCTCATCGGCTACGGCCTCGCCTCGATCCCCGGCACCGTCGCCGGATGGTTCACGGACGGCCGCGCGTGGCTGCTCGACCAGATCATCAACGGCGCGGACTGGGCGTTCGGTGGCGTCGGTGTCCTCGCCGCCGCGGTCTTCGGGCTGATCGTCATCGCCGACTACATCGTTCCCGGCGGACTTGAGCCGAAGAAGCCGCTCTTCCACATGCTCATGTGGGTCGTGTCCTTCCTCGTTCATCCGCTGCTGACGCTCGCGCTTGGCAGCGTTTCGCTGTGGAGCCTAGTGGCGGTCTTCCTGATCATGTGGTTCATCAACGTGAAGTTCCGCCGAGGGAAGAAGACCGGCGGCAAGCGCGAGACCGCCGACGCCACCTCGTAATCGACCCAACTTGAAAGGAGAACCATGGTCACGCTCATCATCGTCGGCGTCCTCGCCTGGGCCGTGAAAGAGGCCGCCGAGGATGTCATCCGCACCTGGCGCGGCGAGCCGCCGCCAGCCCAGCGCAAGGGCTTCCGCGGCTACGTCGAAGACCGCTGGAACGCGCTGGCCGAACGCCATCACCGCGCCGAAGAGTCCGGCCTCATCACCGCATCTGACGCGCGCGCCTACAAGCGGCACCTTGCGCGCAAGGAAGCGCTTAAGCGTGCCGGGTTCGCCACCGACGAGGACATCGCCCGGGCCGCCGCCGAGCACCGCCGCCGCATGGCGCTCATCGATCAGGGCATCGACCCCGACACCGTGCCGTCCGCACCGGCCGTGCCGGAGGCCGCCGAGCCTGAACCGCCAGTGGTCGAGCTAGAGCCGACCGGCCCCGGTGTGACCATCGATGACCACTTCTACGACAACGTAAAGGTGGTCGACCTCGACAACACCGATCAGCACCCGAATCCCCAGATCGAACCCTGGGACCCGTTCAAGACCAGCAACACCGACACGAAGGAGACCCACATGTCCAACAACGGAGAGATCACCGGCCCCGCGGCCGTCCTCCAGTTCCACGACGACCTCAAGGCCATTATGGACGGCACCACCACGCTCGTGGATGCCCTCGAGACCCGCAAGAGCCACATCCAGACGAAGGTCGACGAGGTCGCCGCGAACCTCACGGCCACCGAGAACGCCGCCGCCGGGATGCGCGGGCTCGGCATGAACGACGCCGCAGAAGCCGCCGACGCGCTCATGGAGATCCAGAAGGAAGTCCACGACGCGATGCTCCAGCTCCGACTCGACTACGACACGGCAGTGTCTGCGCTCATCGACCAGGCCTCTGCCGCCCAGGTCCACCTCGCCGCGATCAAGGCCGCCCACGACGGACAGCTCGCCGTCCAGGACGCGCGCGCCGGAGCGGGCCTCGGCAACCTCGCGGACGACACCTACCTCGACGGCAACGACTAACCCTTCCGACACCGGGGCGGCCGGACACCCGGCCGCCCCACTCCAAGCGACGACTCAAGGAGTCTCCCTGATGAACCCCGAGATCCTGTTCGGCTTCACCGCCGGCATCGCCACCGCCGCGCTCGCCGGAGGCATGACCGCCTCCGTAACCCTTCGGAGAGTTCTAAGCCGCGATAGGACGGACGAACACGAAACGCACGGCATCGACGCTCTGACCGGTCTGTACAACCGCGAAGGGTTCATTGCCTCGGCCAGAGCACTCCAGGCCAATCCTGAACCCGCTCAGGGGCACATGCTGTGCGTCCTTGCCTACAACGGGATCGAGCGGATCGAGCGGGCCTACGGGGCGCTCGCCGCCGAGCACATCATTGCCAGCATCGGCGCGGACCTCACCGAGTACGCGGTCAATGGCCTCGCGTGCCGCTTCGAGTATTCGTTCCTCGCTGTCATCGCCACAATCGAGGACGCCGAGACCCTTGCCGAGTACATGCAGGTCGCCGCCTGCGAGCGGGCGGCGACCTTTGAAGGCGCCTTGCGCACGGGCCCGGAACGGTACGTGTTCCCCGTGTTCGGTCCGACTGCCGCCGACGCGGCAGGAATCTACGGGCCCGCGATCCACCTTGAACTTGGCATCGCCACCACAGCCTACGACGCCCCGTTCGACCTCGGCGGCATGCTCGACGCGCTCGCACTCGAAGCAAGCGACCGAGCCCTCCAGGCCACCAGCTAGCGCCCCGGCGCTTTCGAAGGGAGAACCGACGTGACCGACACCCAGACCCGCCCGAACCAGTTGCAGGCCGCCGCGCCCCGCCGCGGCCGGGGCCTGCCGCTGTGGATCGGCGCCGCCGTCTACGCCGCGGCCATGCCCCTGTGGGGTCTGCGTGCCGCCGCCGGCCACGTCCCTGCGCTCATGTTCATCGCCGCCGCCACGGCCATCGCCGTCCTCATCGTCCGCTCCCGCACCGACGCCGGAAGCCGCCCCGCCCAGGCCGCCGTCTACACGGCCGGCGTGTGGGTGGGGTTGTTCGCCGCGTTCGGGATCGCATGGTGGTTGACCGCACTGTGGGCGACCGCTCTCGGCGCATTCTGGCCCGCCTGGCGCCGACACCTCGCCGCGTTGGCGGCCGGCGTAGATCAACTCCCCACGGAACCGGAGTTCGAACCCGAGCTCGTTGCCGCGCTGGCCGTGATGGACCTGTGGGTGGAACGTGTCGCGAACAGGGACCCGCTCAAGGGCACCCAGCTCAAACTGCTCAAGACCGACGGCCGCGTTCACCACTTCGCTGTCGGCTTTATCCCCGGCAAGCACACCTACAGCCAGCTCGTCAGCCAGCGTGAAGCGATCGCCTCCGCCATGGACGTCCCCGAAGAGAACGTGACCATCGAGAAGGCCCGCACCGCCGCGAGCGCCCTCTTTACCGTCATCACGGATGTCGCCGACCGCCCCCCGGTCATGTACCCCGGGCCGAGCTTCGACCCCGCGACCGGACTGGTGACCTTCGCGAAGTACGACCTCGACCACACGCCAGTCGTCCTGTCGGTCGTGGACGACAACGGCGCGTACGGGGCGACGTTCTGCGGTGATCAAGGATCCGGAAAGTCTGCGTGCATGGAGAACGTCGGCCTCTCCCTCCTCGCGAGCGGATACTTCGTGGGCCTGTACGTCGACCCCCAGGGCGGCATGTCCTCCCCGATGCTCGCCGAGGCCTGCAAGTGGACCGCCCGCAGCGTCGCCGAGGCCGCCGAGCTCATCCGCGCGCTCCCGCGCTGGCGGCGCCTGCGTCAGATCGTGTTCCGCCGCATGAGCCGCAACGGCTACCGCCTGTCCAAAGAGCACCCGGTCGTGGTCATCTTCATGGACGAGTTCCAGGAGATCGCCTGCGGGCTCTCGAAAGACGACCAGCAGATCCTCGTCGACATGGCGAAGACCCTCCGCAAGGTCGGCGGCTGCCTGATGATCGGCACGCAGAACGTCGGCCTGGCGGCGTTCGGCGGCAACAACGACCTGCGTACCCAGCTCATGTCCCGCAACGTCGTGTACTTCTACACCTCGTCCAAACAGCAGGGGAACCTCTCGGGGCGCAACGACTTCGACCCCTCCACCCTCCCCAGCGGCACCCCCGGCTACGGGTACGTGAAGGAGCTGCGGGTCAAGGGCAAGCTCATTACCCGCGCGGCCCCCATCCGCGCATTCTTCTTCGGCCATGACGCCGACTTCGGCGGGCTCAACGCGGGCCTCGCATGGCTCCGACACGTCCGCAAGTCCTGCCGTTTCGCGGACCTCCCTGCGGCGGAGGTCGGCGCGCTCGGCGCCGCCTTCGCCCGCCGCGACCGGGCCCGTGCTGCCGCAGACGCTACCGACGAGGCGTTCCTTGCCGCCTGTGAAGCAGCTGGCAAGGGCGAACTCGACCCCGACCAGCTCGACGAGTTCGACCCCGGCACTGCGGCGAAGCCTAAACCGGAGCAGCAGCCCGCCGGGGACGGTCTACCGTCCCTGCGCCTCGGTGGCCCCGAGGAACAGCCCGCTGACCAGTACCCCGGAAAGACGAAGGCGATCCTTGAAGCCCTCCGCGCTGGCGCGTGGGGGACTACCGAGATCATCCGCCGCGCCGCCAACGCTGGCGTCACGGTCTCTTCCTCGCACGTCGAACAGACCCTCCCGAAACTCATCGACGAGGGCAAAGCGTTCAAGGTGGGCACCGGCCACTACCACGCCCACGGAGCCCCGGAATGCGAGCGTCCCGGATGCGGGGGATGACGCTGGCCGCGCGACCAGCTATCGTGATCTCCACTGCCGTAACTGCATGGAAGGCCACCGTGGATCGCCACCCGCTGCTCATGACTGCCGCCGAGCTGCGGTGTCTGCGGGAACTGCTCGGACTCAGCACGAGGGCGCTGGCCGCCGCGATCGGCCGGAGCGAGCGGAACGTGGCGAGGTGGGAGAACGGTCAGCAGCGGCTCGCCCGGGACACTGCCGAAGCGCTGGCAGAATTGGCCGACTACACGGACGCCGCCGTTGATGCGCTTGTTGCCGCCGCCCCGGACACGATCAGTGTGTACCGAAACGACGGAGAGTTTCGCGCCCACGAGGACACAGGGGCTCGGGTGTTGTCGGCGGCTTGGCATCGGATGGTCGCGGCGCGTGCGGCGGAGCGGATTCCCGGGGCGGTCATCACCTACCACGACGAGTAGTACCCGGCACGACGAATCGCCCCGCCTGCCGAGATGGGAGACGGGGCGTTGTTCTGCGCTTAGGCTCCTCTCGTGGAGTTGCCTGCACCGATGCTGCCCACGGCGGGAGCCCTGCCGGTCGGTTCAGGCTGGGCGTTCGAGATGAAGTGGGACGGCGTCAGGCTGATCAGTGGATTGGAGCGCGGGGTCCTGCAGATGCGCACCCGCCAGGGCAAGGCCGTGTCCGCCTCCCAGTTCCCGGAGCTCACCGAGATCGCCGAAGTCGGGGACGTCATCCTCGACGGTGAGCTGACCGTGTTCGACGGCGACCGCACGGATTTCGGGGCTGTCCTCCGCAGGCTTCTCGCCCGCGGTCACCGTGCCGCCGTCCTGGCCGAGGAGTATCCGGCGACGGTGCTCGTGTTCGATGTCCTCCGGTTCGACGGTGAGGATCTACGCCGCCGCCCGTACGAGGAGCGGCGCGCGATCCTCGAGTCGCTCGAGCTCCCCGAGGGCTGGGTGGTGCCGCCAGCGTTCGCGAATGGACCTGCAACCGTGGAGGTGAGTCTCGAGCACGGCCTGGAGGGCGTGGTCGCGAAACGCTTGGCGTCGCGCTATTCGAGCGGCCGGTCCAGGAACTGGGTGAAGCAGAGACACCAGGGGATCATCGACGCCACCGTGGTCGGCTGGGTGCGGCGGCCCTCCGGCGGGCTCTCTCTGCTCCTCGCCGAGCCCGGCACGCTCCGGTACGTCGGCCGGTGCACCGCGCCACGGGGACTCGTCGATGCGCTCGCGCCGCTCGCCGTCAGCTCCCCGGCCGCGGCCGTGCCCGCCCAAGCGGGTGTCGTGCAGTGGGTCCAGCCGGTGCTGCAGGTCGAGGTGACCGCGTCTTCGCGGGAGCCGGACGGGCGGTTGCGGCAGGCGCGGTTCGTGCGCGCCCGCCTCGACCAGCTTGGGTAGGGCGGGGCTTGACCGCGGTGGCCGCGTTCGGTACCTTGGAGGCCTGTCCCCGCCATCGCGGGGTTGGCCCACGGCTCTCTATGAGTTGAGTGTGGTTCCCGCCGACGCGGGAGTGGCTCGTAGCTGTCTATGAGTGCAGGATCGTCCCCGCCTTCGCGGGGTGAGGGGCCTTCGGGCCCCTTTTTCGTTGCCCGTGAACGCCCTGGGGCCATTGCGCATGCCAAAACCTTGCCTGTGGTTTACACATGCTTAAACTAATGCTATGGTTTTCGCATGCGGAAAATCCGCAGTGAAGGAGGCATCATGCCGCGCATCAACGTCTTCGAGTACCCCGCCGAGGACCACCCTCAGCTCGTTGGCTGGTTCGACCCCGACTCCGCCACCCGGTACCACGAGGACACCACCTGGGACGGCAGCAACCACATCTCCGTCAACGTCGGCAGGCATAACCACCAGAGCCTCTACCGCACCAAAGGCGGCCGCTGGGTCCTCAATGACTGGTCTGACTGGGAGGGCTCCGAGGAGACCTTCCGGTTCGTGACCGACGAAGTCGCGAAGGACTGGCTGCTGAGAAACCACGAATACGAAGCCGCCGAGGAGTGGTTCGGCAAGCTGGAGGAAGAGGCCGGGCCGCCAAACTTGGGCGGCCGCCCCCCGGAGGGCAAGAAGGTTGAGACTCGGCTCGCCGATGACGTCCTGGCCGCGCTGGAGGGGCGTGCTGCGGCCGAGAGCGTTCCCCGTGCCGAGATGATTCGCCGCCTGGTTACCGCTGGCCTCGGCCTCTGAGAGGACGCTTCTCACGGCGGCGGATCTCGAAAGTTAACGGGACCAGTGCCCACTGGCTGGACACCACGAAACGGCCCCACCCGCGAGGGTGGGGCCGTTTTCCCAGTCGCAACCGGGTACCCGTACTCGAGTCTGCGCCTACCCGCCCGCCGAGGCCATCGGCCGAACGGTCCAGGCAGGTCAGCTACTCGGTCGGCGTGTGCTTGACCGTCCCGAGCGGGATCATGCTCGCAGACCCCTCCGTGCCGACCGGCGCGGAACCGATCGACCACGCGAGACTCGCGCCGACCGCCAGCCCGACGACACCCCAGGAGTGCGCCCAGTCGATGTCGTTCCACCCCCCGACCGCCTCGGCCGTCAGGACCGCGAACCAGGTCCCGCCGAACGTCTTGATGGCACGGTCGCTGGTCTCACGCCAGAAGCGCTTCGTGTAGTACATGGTCAGTTCTCCTTGGTCGGTTGTGGGCTATTCGGTGGCGGCGGCGACGCAGATGACCGCGTCGACAGTGCCGTTGGTGGTGAGGACGGTCTGCGCCTCAGGTGCAGAGCCCTCAGGGCATAGCGGCAAGCCGTGTTCGGCTACGTATCCCTCGACCTGGGCACGGATCTCGTCCTCGGTCGGTGGCCGGCCGGGCTCGCCCTGCGCCCCGTCCTGGCCGTCCGCACCGTCGGCCCCGTCCTGGCCGTCAGCTCCTGCAGGTCCGGGCGGCGGCGGGTTCTCCGCGAGGTAGGCCGCCATCGCGGCGTACAGCTGCTCGTTGAGCAGGTCCGGGTGATCGGCGAGGACCGAAGCAAACGCGGCGGTAAGCTCAGCGGCGGACGGCTCGAACTCGTACGGGTGGTCCGCGAAGTACCGCGCGAACGCGGCCTGGATCTGCGGGTCGGTCAGGGTTGGCCCCGGAGGGCCGGGCGGCCCGGTCGGCCCCGATGGGCCGGGAGCTGGCGTGTACTCCGGGTCCTCGAGAAGTTCCTCGGGCTGCGGAGCGATCGGCTCGACGCCCTGAGCCTCCGCGTTGGACTGCTCGTCACCGAGGGCCGCCGAGAGCGCGTCGACCCGGGCCTCCTGGACCTCCGACCGCCACAGGACTGCGGCGACGGCGACCAGAACCAGGAGGATCTGCCCCCAGTGTGCGATTGCCCGCCGGGTCGGGGCCCGTAGCTTCGGCATCCTCATACCGGGCCTCCGGTCGCGGAGACGACGTCGACGACGATGGACAGGGCGGCGGCGAGCATGGCGCCGACGACCATGCGGCGGTCAGCTGCGCGCCGTTCGATATTCGCGGTCTTGTCGGCCTCCAGTGCGCCCACGAGACGTTCGACGGACTTCTCCACGTTGGTGACGCGGTCGTTGACCCGGCCGAGGTGGGCATCGTGGACCTCGCGGGATACGAGTCCGGCGAGGTCGCTGCGGAGCTCTGTGAAGTCGTCCTTCACGTCCTTGCGGAACTGCGCGATCTCGCGGCCGATCGGGTCGTCGGGCATGGGCGGGCCTTACTCGCGAGCCTCGTTGTCGACGCTACCGAGGACCTCGCGGAGCGCAGCGGCGACGGCGGCCGTGTCGAGATCGTGGTCGACCGCGGCGGCGACCGCGGTGGCCAGCTCTTCCGGGGACGGGATCGCCTGTCGGACGCCTTCGGCGACCGCGGCCGTGATGGCGTCTTCGGTGAGGCCCGACTGGCCCGCAGCGATCGACTTCATCAGGGCCGTCTGCTTGGCCTGCTCGGCGGCGATCTTCTGCCCGTACAGCAGCGTGTAGTAGTGGTTGGAGGCCGCGAGGAACTTCGCCGGCCACTTCGTGCCCGAGTAGGAAACGCCCTGCCCGGTGATCAGGGGAATTTCTTCGTCCCAGCTCATGTCGTCCTCCAGGAGGTTTCGTAGGGCGGCTGCGGTGTCGCGGTCGTAGATGCCGGTGGTGGTGATGCGGGCGCGGCGCTGGAGCTCGCGCACCGCCGCGGTCGTGGCGGGGCCGAAATCGCCGTCCTCGACCAGGCCCGCGTTGATCACGCCGTTGAGGTAGACCTGCAGCGCAAGGACCGCGGGCCCTTCGGCGCCTTCTCGCAGCGTGGGGGCGGGGAGGCCGGCCACCGGGAGCTTGCCCGCATCGGTGCCCCACGCCCGCTTAAACCAGTCCTCCAAGGACTCGCCCGAGAGCAGCGACGCGAGGCCTTCCAACGCCTTGCGGTCACCGGCATAGGGCGTGAGAATGCCGATGTGCACATGCCAGGTGTGGGAGGTGTCGGAGCTGGCCGAGCGGTAAGCGCCGTCCTCGGAGTCCTTGATGCGACCGACGACCGTCCGGCCGTCGAGGGTCCCGTAGAACTCTTTGACGCACCGCATTCGCGGGTCCCGTCGGTCGGCGCCGTCCAGGAGACGCCGCGTGATCGTCCTCATCCACGTGTCGTTCATCGTGAGGTCGATCGCGCGCGCTTTGTCCTTGGGGTCGCGTCGGTCGATCGCGTGCCGGACCGAGTAGTTGCCGGGCCATTTCGACAGGTTGGCGAAGACCGTGTTGTGGTAGCCCTTCTTGTCGGCGTAGATCCCGCCGAGGCGCACGCCCGGGATGAAGCCGTGGCAGGCGAGCCACAGCCACCACATTGCGTCCGTGATGTAGGTGCGGTTCGGGTTCGGCGCCGTTGCCATCAGTCCAGGCCCTTCGGGGACGGACCCGCCGTGCGGAGGTCCTCGAACTCCTTGGCGTCGAGGATCACGATGTGGCCCGCACGGTCACGGACTTCGTAGCGGTCGTCTTCGCCATCGGGTGTGGTCTGGCGGACCTCGTACCCGCGATCGACGTCGAACAGGTGCCAGCCGTGGGGATCGGCCATGGGTTCTCCTTGGATCTGGGCACGCCGGGGGAGACGGGCCGGTGATGGGATTGCTAGGACTGGAGGCTGTAGCAGCGGTCGACGATGACGCGGGACTGGACGCCCGCGGTGTTTCGCGCCCACAGCTGCACCGAGTGCGAAGTGCCATTCGGTTCGATGGTCGAGCCCCAGCCGGGGACGTCGAACGTGCCCACAGTCGTGCCTGACGCCGAGCCCGCGACGACGCCGTCGACCTGCAGCTGCCAGTCGACCGTCCCCGAGGGGGCGTTCGTGCCGACGCCGATGGAGATCCGCGGATGCCACAGCGTCGTGATGCCGTGCATGACCTCCTGGTAGGCCACGTTCGTGAACGCCGGCCAGAACGGGCCGCCGGTGGCCACGGACGTGCCCGTCGACGGGACCATCGGGATGTTCAGGTAGGGGCGGGCCAGGCCGACACCCGTCTCGGAGTCGTTGGAGACGAGCTCGTTGCCGAGGCGGTCCAGACCGGCCCAATAGGACCGGTCTGCGGTGCCGAAGAGCCCGAAGCCGGGGTCGCCGTTGCCGTGGGAGAACTGCCAGACCGCGACGCCGGATGCGTTGGTGCCGATGAACACGAGGCCAACCGTGTCGTCCTCGTTGGTCATGCGCAGGGCGCCGCCGCGGATGATGATGTCGCCGGCGTCGTTGACTTCGATGTTCCCGGCATCTTCGACGACGATCCGTGCGCCGGAGTGGACTCGGAACACCCCTTCGCTGACCGAGGTGGCCTGGGCGGTGCGGGCGGTCCGTGATTGCTGGTTGCGGCGGCGATCGTCTTGGATGGCTCGTAGTGGCCCGTCGCCTGCTGTCGCGTCAGTCCAGACCGTCACGGCTACCCCTCCGATACTGCTGTGTTGAGCGCGGTTGCGTCGAGGCCCGGGTCGACGGCGAGCCGGGGGACCCACTGGGATTCGCCGGGGTTGAGGGTGAACCCGGTCATCCGGCGCGCGCCGATGAGCGGCCGCCGTTCGGGGTTGCGGGGCCCGGTGAGCCGGTACGGGGCGAGGTCGCCGAGGTTGATATCGATGCCGGGCCGCGGGTAGTCGTACAGCTGGCTGGTGATCTCGATGACCTGGGTGCCGTCCTTGGTGCGGGCGAGTTCCGCATCGGAGTGGTCCTGGAGCAGGTCAGAGGCGGTGATGTTGTTGCCCGGTTCGACGATCAGCTCGACGATGGGGATACCGGACTGCAAGGCGATGAGGTCGATCGAGGGCGCCGATGACGGCTGGTCGTCACCTTGGCCGGGACCGATCGCCGTCACATAGTTCGCGTAGTTCCCGTCCCGCCAGGACTCCTTGAGCGTGTAGGAGATGACCGCGCCGTCGCCGGTTTCGAACATGGCTGTCGCGGTCGGTGTGGTGCGGCCGATCCGGCGGCGGATACGGAGGATCTTCTGGACGATGGTCTGCGACGCGTCGGCCCAGTCGAAGTAGATCTCGAACTCCAGTCCCTGCACGCACAGGGCCCGGATCGCGTCGTACACGGAGGTGCGGTCAGTGGCCTTGTACTCGATGTCGATGAGTTCACCGGTGTTCTCCACATCGAACTCGAGACCGAGGCCCTGGAACTGGCCGTCGATCTGCTCGGCGTCGAGCGCGAGCTGGTAGGCGACCTGCGCCCGGTCGGCCTGCACGAACACGTGGTCCTTGACCTTGCGTTTCGCGAAGTACCCCTCAGGGGTGACCGTGGGCACCGACAAGTCGTTGCCGGATCCGCCAGCCCGGTCGATCGGCAGGCCCATCCACATCGGGACGTCGTTGACGATCGCCACCAGAGCACCCGATGCGCCGTCGGTGCACGCTTCGGCGTCCTCGATCGACACGTACCCCTGGCCGTCGCCGGCGAGCGGGATCGACATCTCGGCGTTCGCGTACGCCGAGAGGTTCCGCGCCGGCGACCCGGTGAAGTCGGGGAGTTCGGCGATGATGCGGCCGCTGCGCTGGTTGATCCCGACGGCGGTGACCGATTCCCGGACGATGGGGACGCCGTACCCCACGGGGGGCGTGATCGGGCCGGGTGTGACGGCTTCGGGGCCGATCCACGTCCGGAAGATGTGCCAGATGTGCGGGGGGCCGATGATCCACGCCGAGTACCAGACACGCCAGCCCTCGACCCCGTCGAGGGTGTCGGGCAGGAGCGTGGCGCGGTAGAGCGCGGTGTGCTCGCCGGGCTGCTCCTGCGGGATGACGGTCCCGCCGGAGTTCGTGAACGTCCACCCGTCTGAGGAGACGCAGAACAGGAGCAAACCGTTGATGCCGGACACGTCCTGGTTGCAGTCGTTCAGGAGCGCAATGTAGCCGTCGGCGGTGCGGAGGAGGTCGAGGTGCCAGGCCTCTTTCCCGGGCAGCATGGGGCCCATGTCGACGCCGACCGGGTCGCCCCACGCGGATGAGAGGGTCGCGCCGCCTTGGAGTCTCACGACCTGGTTGGGGCTGGGAACGATGTCGACCGCCCACATCGTCCACGCGCCGCCCTCGAAGAGGATGCACGGGGAGACGAGGCGCCGCACGGTCTGGTTCGAGGAGTAGAACAGGGTCTTCGGTTCCCACGCAACACCATCAGCCGAGGTGGAGAAGTACAGCTTCTCTTCCGCACCCACAGCGGCGGCGTCGTAGGTGCGCCACACCAGGTAGAACACACCGTTCACATAGCGCAGATCGGTGTCGGAGTTGTACGCGCCCGGGGAGCCGGGTTGGTCGTCGATCGGGTTGACCAGGCCCTCGGGCACCACCCAGATGATGCCGTCGTTCGAGGCTGCGATGCAGGGGTCTTCGAACTCGTCGTCGCCGCCGGCGTAGGGCGTGTACGCCATCCAGTACGTGAACCCGGAGACGGGGGCGTCGAGGCGCACGATGGAGGGGTGCGTGACCTCCCCGTCGGTGGCGTGCTGCGGGGTGGGGATCGCCAGGCGTGTCCCGTAGTTCCCCGAGATCGTCGTCGGGTCAGGCAGGGCCATCACTAACCCCGGATGTAGTCGACGTAGAGGTAGGACGGTTCGTTCGCGTTTGCGTTGCACGCGAGGGTGCCGGTGCCGGTCTGCCGCAGGCACGTCACCACGAATGTCTTCGACCCGGTCGCGACTGCCGTGTACTCGACTTCGAACCCGATGGGGTAGTCGGTGCCGGGCCCATGGATCACCGAGTTCTTCAGCGACAGCTGCGTCCCCGCGACGTTGTCCTCACGAATCCTGAACCGGGCCAGGTCACCGGTGACGGTCCCTGCGACGTCCGCGTCCCACCGGATCTTGTAGGTCGCCCCCGACACCAGCGACGCGGTCACCGAGTTGATGAGCGTCTCGGACGTGAAACTGGAGGAGTTGGTGGTGCGGATCGTGGTGGCGATGCGCCTGATGGACGCGAAGTTCGTGGGGGACGCGAGCGACACCCACGCCGCGCCAGTCCACACCTCCAGTGTGGAGGTGTCCTGACGCCAGATCATCATGCCGTGGTAGCGGCCCGTCGTGGGACGGTCGGACGTTCCGCGCACCGGAAGGACCCCGGCGCCGAGCGCGTACTGCGCCAGCGAATCGACCGTGTGCGGCAGGCCCGACCCGGTCGAGTTCACGCGCAGCACCGCGAGCCGGATCGAGTTCGCGGTCACCGTGGGAGCTGTGGGGGTGCCGGCGGGGGCGCCGGGCACGTACAGGATGCGGGCCCTGCGTTGCCCGAGGCCGTCTTCGTCGTCGTCCTGCACCTGCAGGTCGATACCGTCCAGGCGCGGGTTGGAGGCGTCGGGCGGGTTGACCGAGCCGTTCACGGCGTCGTATTCGACGACGTAGGGGCCGGAGGTCGAGGTCAGGCGCGGGTAGACCACGGCGAGTCCCTCGGCGACCGAGTAGGTGGTGCCCGCGATCGTCACCGCATCCGAGGAGTGCGGGCGGACACCGGTGCGCGCGCCGAGCCGGTCGGTCGATCCGGGGTGGAGGGTGATGGCGGCGAGGCGGCGCATCTGCACCGCCGCGTAGGAGGGGACGCCGAGGAGCACATCGGCGGTGCCGTCGGCGTCGAAGTCCCACATTTCCGCGCCCGTGGGGGTGGAGATCCGGAAGTCGTTCGCGGTGGGGTCGCGGACCACGTATTCGGTGTGCTCGCGCAGTTCCAGGCCACCGCCGGTCCGGTTCTCGACGGTGATCAGGTCGCCGTCGACCAGCCCGTGCCCGGTGATCGTGAAGCGGTTCGTGGCCGCGCTGATGGGCGCTGCCGCGGCGACGACCGTGACGCCGTCGAAGTTCATCCAGCCCGCTGAGGACACAAGGCCACCCCTATCCAGGTGTTGGGAATGCGAAAAGCCAGACCGGGAGGCGATCTGGCTGGGGACGAGAGGGGTCGAGGGCGGCTACCACCAGGCGGAGCGGTACTCCACCTTCGCCTGAGCGGCTGGGGTGTAGTTCGCGGCGAGGAACCGCATCCGGTTCACACCCGGCAGGAACGGGAAGGCGTCCATCAGCCACGTCGCGGCACCGCGCTGGTTCGCTTCGATGAGGCCGTTCAGCAGGGCCCGCTTGCGAACGGTGTCCACATCAATCCACTGGCCCTCACCCAAGGTGATGTTGAGGCTGATGGACTGGACGGACCGGTCGGAGCGTTCGAGGATCAGCCGCGGCTCAACCACGGGTCCGTCGATGCGGATGAGGGCCCCGGTCGCGGTGGTGCCGAGGTTGTTGATCTCGACCTGCCCGCCCTGCGTGGTCCCCGGGATCCGGAAGGGGAGCCGCAGGCCCCGACGCCACACTGAGGAGACCCGCTCCGCGTCGATGCGCAGGCCGCCGCGTTGGACCGGCAGGCCCGTGGTGACGGTGGTGAGGTTGCCGGAGTAGATGCGGGGGTCGCCGGCGACGAACGCGGTGGCGATCTTCGCGCGCCCCAGAGCGATCTCGTCGATGTCCGGTTCGACGCCGCGGGGCCTGCCGAACAGGACGTATTCGTCGGGGTCGTCCTTGAGGCGGAAGCGGAGTTCAGCGATTTCGCCGGTCGCGCCGACCGCGGAGAACGCGGCGGCCATCTGCTGGATCGCGGCCCGTGTCGAGGGGATGTCGCCGTTGGCGCCGTTGGCGATCACCCTGATGGGTACGACGCGGGGGTCTTGCCATTCGGCGCCGACCCAGGCGCCGTGCGCGTAGGGGCGGTCGCCGCCCTGCGTGGCGCGCACTGAGGTGAAGAACGGGTTGAAGTCCTTTTGGACGTCGAAGAGGGTGCCTGCACCCATGAGGAAGTCGCGGGCGGTCCCGATCAGGTGGACCTGCTCGACGGCGAGGGCCATCAGAACGCCCCGTGCCAGGACATCTCGTCCATGACCTGGGCGTATTTGAAGTCGTCGGTGTGCGCGTGCACGTTGACCTCCTGGTGTTCGACAACGGTGGACCCATACGGGCGGCCGGAACCGGAGGCGCCGGTCATGCTGGTGATGGTCGCGACCTCGACTGGCCGCTGGCCCCGCCACTGGCCCCGGCGGGTGATATCAGCGCCGTACCAGGACGCGGCCACGTCGAGGATCGCGAGGGACCTCGCCCTGTTGCCGCGGCGCGGAATGAACGCCTCACCGCCCGTTGCGGGTTCAGCGAACGCGTACCGGGCCGGGTTCTGCGCGGAGTAGATCCCGGCGTTCAGCAGCCCCCTCTGGGCGTGGACGGTGACGCCGCCCCACCGCTGCGCCTGCAGGGCGTTCGGTCCGAATTCGTGCTGCGCTGCCTGGTTGATGGTTTGCAGCACGATGTCGACGGTGGTGCCGTGCAAGCCGTCGATGGCGTTCTGGAGTCCGTCGATGCCGTCTTCGGAGTCGTCGATCCCCGCGATGATGCCTGCGGCGATCTCCTGCCCGGTCTGATCGCCGCGCAGCCCCCACAGGCGGACGACTTCCTGCAGCTCCTCGTCGGTCATCTGGGCCATGAGCGCGACCATCTCGGCACCCTCGGGGCCCATTGCGGCGAGTTCGTTGATCATCCCGCCGACCCCGCGCTCGGCGAGGATGGTCATGTTCTCCGCCCACTGCGCCTGCGCCTCAGCCTGTTGCCGCAGCTCCTCGATGAAGCCCTCGGAGGTCAGCTTCGCGTTCTCCTCGAGCCCGTCGAGGCCGGCGTTGTATGCCCCGAGCAAGTCGACGAACGCGGTCGCGCCGTCGGACCAGACCTGGAGCATGTCGGTGACGGCCTGCTCGGCGGTCTCCCCCGTGACACCCATCTGCTCGGCCAGGAACTCGAGCTGCAGCGTGTACGGGTTGACCGCCTCGGCAGCCTCTTCCGTTTTCGCAGTCGAGTTCTCCAGTGCGGCTTGGTATTCCGGGAAGATCTCGTTGAGGCGTTCCATCGAGATGCCCTGCTTGTCGGCCTCGTCCGAGATTTTCGACCACGCTTCAGCCGCAGCCTCAGGGTCGGAGGCGTACAGCTGAGCGAGCGCCGCATCCATTGCGGAGATCCGCTCAGTGGACTTGGCAAGGGAGTCGTCGATCTCCTTGGCCCCGGAAACCATGCCCTCGGTGAAGGCTGCGAGCCCACGTGTGAAGCCTTCGTCGGCGGCCGATTCGAGGGACTGCGAGAACTTGTCGAAGTCGTCGCCCATGATGCGGGCGGCCTCACCGGCGATCTCCCCGTCTCTAGCCCACCGCTCCAGGCCGGTACCGAACGCCTCGATCTGGGGGTTGAGCTGCTTCCCGAACGCCGCAGCAAGGGCCATCGACGCGACTTGGACCACGCCGAGGGCCATCGCGGCCGGGCCGGCGTAGCGACCCACGGAGGACAGGGCTCCGGCGGCTTTCGCGCCTGCGGGCCCTGTTGCTGCGAGCTGCGCGTTCATTTGCGCGGCCCTGTCGCGAACCCGAAGGAATGCGCCGCCGAGAAGCGCGGCCCCGGCGACTAGAACGCCGATGATGACGACCGTGTTGGTGATCGGGGCGGGAATGGCCTGCAATGTCCCGATCAGTCCGGTCGCGAACTGGACGATGGTCCGCAGCGCCTCAGAGAGCCCGCCCGAGGATTCGATGGCGAGGCCTTCGATCGCTGAGGTCAGCTGGCCCACGTCACCCTGGAGGGAGTTGATGCGCTTCGCGGCGGTCTCGGCCGCGACACCCTGCTCGCTGACCTTGTCGATGTAGGTCGAGATCCCGGCGGCGCCTTCGGCGAGGAGGATGTTCGCGCCCGCGATCGCTTCCTGCCCGAACAGGACGGCCATGGCGGCGTTGCGTTCCTCGATGGACAGTTGCGCGAGTCCGTCTTCGAGTTCGCGGACGATGTCGACTGCGCCGAGGACGTTCCCGTTCGTGTCGTAGATGGAGATGCCGAGGTCGTCCATGACGGCCTTGGCTTCCTTCGTGGGCGCGAGGAGTCTCAGGAGCGTGGTCTTCAAGTTGGTGCCGGCTTCGGCGCCGGTGAGGGCCTGGTCGCCCATCGCCGAGAGGATGCCCACGGTCTCCTCGACGCTCAACCCGGCCTGGGCGGCGACCGTGCCGACGTTCTTGAGCGACTGCCCCAGCCCGGTGACATCGGTGTTCGAGGCGTTCGCGGACCCGGCGAGGGTGTCCGCGACCGAGGACATCTGGGAGGCTTCGAGGTTGAACTGTTTCAACGTGGTCGCGGCAATACTCGCGGCCTCGGCAAGGCCGATACCGCCCGCCGCGGCGAGGTTCAGCGCACCGGCGAGCGCGCCGCCGGTGATCTGCGCCGCGGTCAGGCCCGCCTTGGAGAGCTCCTCGATCGCGTTCGCCGCTTCGGTCGCGGAGAACTGGGTGGAGGCGCCCATGTCGATCGCGGCCTGCCGGAGCGCCCCGAACTCGGCCGCGGTCGCATTCGACACGGCGTTGACCTGCGCCATCGCGTGGTCGAACTGCGCGGCCTGGGCGACCCCGGCAGCGAGGGCGCCGCCAAGGGCAAGCCCGAACGCGATCGCGCCGTTCGCGACCGCGTCCAGATCCCCCTTGCCCTTCGCGGCCGTCTCCGACAGTTCCTTGCGGAAGTCGCGGGTCGTCTTGACCATCTCGCCGACGTTGGCCGTGTACTCCTTGATGTTCGCGACGTACTTGACGGAGATGGTGCGCACCTGGCCTCCTCTCAGAGATCAGACGGGCGGTGGGTGCGCTTCGACGCGGTGGATGAGCGCGTGCGGGTGCTCCGCTTTCTGCTCCCGGTAGGAGGCCTCGGATTTGGAGAGGGCCGTGCACCGGTGGCAGCGGATCGGCAGCAGCGGCAGGTACTTGCCGTTGCCGGGGGAGCCGTCCATATCAGGGCGGGTGGTTTCGGTGAGGTCGCCGCCGCAGCCGGAGCAGAGGGTGTCCCGTCTGGCGGCGAGGGCGAGCATCCAGCCCTGTTCTTCCTCGGTCCATTCGGGTTCGCGGCGGGTCTCCCAGCCCGTGACCTGCCCGTTCTCGTCGCGGACGACGGTGGTTACTTCGAGGGGTTCCCAGCCTTCGAAGCGGCGGCGCGAGATGCCGAGCCGTTCGGCCGCCTCGACGAGGATCCGCTCTTCAGGGTCTTCGAGGCGGCGAAGGAGAAAGGGACGTCGACCTTGTTCCGGTTGAGCCGCCAGCACATCTCGAACAGGCCGTCGTACTGCGCGTCGGTCATGTACTCGTACAGCAGGGCGTCCCACTCCTCGGGGGAGAGGTCGTCGGGGCCGATGATGGAGGCCCGGATCAGCTGCTCGGGGAACGTCTGCATGTTCACGCCGGTGGAGTCCTCCGGCAGGGGCTTGCCGTCCTTGCCTTTGCGGGGCGGGTGGGCCTCGCACAGCTCCTTCCACGTCAGCTCGTCCTTGGGCGTACTGGGGGTGCGCTCGCGGCGCATCGCCTGCACGGTGACGACGATGGCGTTCTCAGCCATCTGCTCCTCGAGTTCCGCGAGCTGAGCGGCGAGGCGCTTGAGCTCAGGGTCGGGAACGAGCATCTCGGTGGCGGACTTTGAGGCGTTCTTGCGGTCGTAGGCTTCCTTGATGGTCTTCCACTTAGCCCTGCGCGGGCCGGGCAGATTCACCGTCATGGAGTCCTGGGTGCGCTCGGCGGCGGCGAGCTTCTCACTCGCCGTGCGCGGCTTCTTCGTGTTGGACATGCTGCTCTCCTGGCCGTGAGGTCTGGCCTTGGACATGGAAAGGGACCCGCGCACCCCGGCCAGGTTGGTGCACGGGCCCCGGTCTAGGAGGCGACGATCGCGACGTCGCGCTGCGTGCCGCTGCGGATGAAGAGCTTCTGCATGATCTTCTGGCGGCCATTCGCCTCCGGCGCCTGCTTCACCTGGACGCCGCACTCGACGACGTAGACGTCGACGATGTCCCCGACCTCGATCGCGGGCTCGTAGTCCATGCCCCAGCGGGCGATGACGAAGCCGAGCTCCTTGTGCCGCAGCGTGGTCTGGGCCTTGTTGTCGGCCGCGGCGGGCTCCTGGCCTTGGAACACGTAGGTGATGGACAGCGTGTCGGTGAAGCGGCCGACGCGCTCGAAGGACTGGCGGCTGCACAGGCGGTCGTCGACGGAGACCTGCTCGTCGGTGGCCGGGGTCCACCCGTCCGCCGTGAGGTAGCAGGACAGGTCGACGACGGTGAGCGCGGTGGCCTCGGTGATGGTCGGTTCGGCCGGAGTGGCGATGGCGGGGACCCACAGGACCTTGAGGGACCCGTCGGCCGGAATGGATGTAGGAACGACGGCGTCGCTCATGGTGTCTCCTCAGAGTGTTGTGGCCGGGGCGTGGTTGAGCGGCCCGCGAGAGTGCGGTGCGCTTTCATGGGGAGGGGCCGGGACCGGGGTTTGGCGGGCCGGACGATTTCGCAGCCGCCCGCGGCGAGGTACGCGGCAGCTGCGGCTTCACTTGCGTCCCACTGGTGCCTAGTGGTGAGGCAGCGGAGGCGGACGTACCGTGCTTGCATGCCCGACCTCCCCCGTCCGGTGGATGTGGACCTTCGGCGGGGCCGCTACGGTGGGCCGATGACGAAGCGAACGTGGATGCTGCTCGTGTGGGTCGGCATCGTGGTAGCGGTCGGCGGCGTTGTCGCTGCGGCCGTGGGGTTCTCGATGGACACGACCTATCCCGAGGAGGTGCCGGGGTGGTCGTTCGCCGTGATCTGGGTGGGGATCCTGCTGGCGGTCGGCGCGGTGATCGGCCGCGCCGTCACGAAGAGATGACGGCTGCGGGTTCGGCGCCCATCCGGTAGTGTGCCCAGCCCGTGTAGGTGGGGCGGCCCTCGAACAGGACGTCCTTGTTCTCCGCTACGGGCTGGTCGACGGGGATCTCCCGGATGAAGTTGCAGCCCCACCCGGGGATCACGGGTCGCTTCCCGAGGAGGGCGGCCGCGACCTGGTCGAGGCCCCACAGGACCTCGTCGACGTCGCGGCCGACAGCGACGAACCGGGCGTCGTTGATCTTGGGGATGAGGTTGCCGCCGAGGTTCGCGATCTCCCCGCGGGCGGGGACTGGCCACTGCACAAGGTGCGGGAACTGCAGGCCCTCGTCGGGGATCTGCACGCCCCCGTAGTGGTACTGCCACGTCGGGACCTGCGCTATGACCATCGCTTTGATGGCGAGCTGGAAGGGCCTCGAGATCTGCGCCATCACGCCCCCGGCAGCGGGTCGATAGCGTCTAGGGCGGCATAGAAGTTCGGTTCTTCCTCATCCGCGGCCGGGCCCATGAACGGCTGCGGCGCCTGCCGCGATGTTCCGAGCTCGACGTACGGCGAGTACTCCGCTTCCGGCCCTGTGGTGCCGACCGCGATGTCCCGGTTGGATCCGATGAAGTCCGAGGTGATGGAGTTCCGCATGAACCCGGTCAGCACCGCGGCCCGCACTTTCCCGCCGGCCTCGGTCGCGAACGTGGACTTGCGGACCGTGTTCCGGACCTGCTTCGTCGCCTCCTGGGAGCCGACCTCCACGTCGCGCTCGAAGCGCCGGATCTCGATCCCATCGATGCGGAGCTCAGCCACCGTGCCTCCTCAGATCTGCGCTGGCGGGACGTTGGCGCACACCAGGTCCCGCTCCCAGATCTGGGAACCGAACCGCACGTCATGCACCCACAGGGACTCGTCCGGAAGGCGCGCGTCGCCGGCGGTGGCGACCACGACCTCGTCGTTGACGCGGATCTCCGGGGCGTCGGCGGGGAGCACCACGATGTAGTTGCGGATGATGACCTGCTGGCCGCCGATCTCGCGGGTGGTTTCGACGCCGTCGCGGACGACGCGCATCCGCGCGGCCCCGTCGACGCCGTACACCGTGACGGGCGGCGGGTAGTCGGTCTTCCCTGCGGGCTCGTTGAAGACGCCGGTGGCCGAGTATCGGCGGACGATGCCGGTCGCGGTCATGGCGCTCTCGGCGACGGGCCGGTTGCGGGCCTCCCAGTCGCGGTGGAAGACGCCGGTGCCAGGGAACGGCATCACAGGCCGCCGAGTTCACCGAGGGTGCGGTAGGACGCGTACGGGTCGAACGGGATGACGTCGATCGCCCACGGGCCCTCGTCGCCGTCTTGGTCGTCCTCCTCGCGCAGCTGCCGCGCCTGGGCGCGGAGCTCGGCGGCGACCGCGGGGCCATCGGTCTGGAGGTCAAGGGTCCTGATCTTCTTGGAGACCAGGACTTCGGAGGTGGCGATCGCATCCAGCGCCCGCGCCGCGGCGCGCTTGACGCGGCCCGACTCGATCGCCAGGTATCCGGTGATCTGGTCGTCGGCGAGGAGGAAGTTGCCTTCCTCGACGTCGGCGATCAGAAGCCGGACCTGCCCGACCGGGGTCGTGTAGTCGATCGCCACCGCCTGCTCCTACTCGCCGATGATCCGGTCGAGGTCGGCCAGGAGGGTTTTGCGGCCCTTCCCTTCGACCTCCGCGGCGGCGGCGGCCTTCGCGCGGTCAACGTCGTCGCCGACCCACGCCAGGACATCGCCCGCGGTGCCGTCCGGGACGCTCTCGGCCGAGGCATCCTCGGCAGGCGCGGGTTCCTCGTTGTCGTTCGCGGGGTCGGCCGGGTCCTCCTCGACCGGCGTCGTCTCGGCGGGCACCGCCGCGGGCGCGGGCTCCTTGACCTCGACGGCGTCGACCGGCGGCTCGACCGCAGCGGGTTCGGCCACGGCGAGGATCGGCGTGCTGGCTTCCCGCCAAGCGGCCGTCTCCTCATCGGTCGCGAGGCGCACCCCGCGCCGCCGCATCGGCGACCCCTGCAGGTACGACATCGCGCCGCGCCGGGTCACCTCCGCGAACCCGTCCTCGAAGCGGACGTTGATCGTGGGGATGTACAGGTCCGGGTACTTGGTGGACTTGAACAGCATGGGGAGACCTCCTGGCTGGTAGCTGTCGGCATTGGGCAGGCGCAGGACCGCGCCCGAGAAGTCGGTACCGAGCGCCGAAGCGGTGGCGCCGATGAAGCGGTGCGCGGTGCGCCCGGAGTGGCCGCGGCCGGGAACGAGCGAAGGCGATTCGCGGTGGTCGACGAGCGAGGGCCACGGGTACCAGACCGGTGTCTCCCGGCGCTCGAACCATTTCGAGATGCGCGTGTCGTAGTTCGGGATCGGAAGCCGGTCGCACCAGGCCACCAGCTCGTCGATGACGTTCGTGGGGATGACGATGGCGACTCCCCAGTTGAGCCTGTCCATGACCAGCCACGAAGCGCCGTCGGCGCGAGCGACGTACTCGGCGACCATCTCCCCGTACGGGCGGACCCGGCCGACGTAGAGGCAGACCGGGACGTCGTCGGGGGCGTGCGCGAGCGCGGCCTCGACGCCGGCGACGAGATCAGCGGGGATGACGGCGTCGTCTTGGACGACGAGGTGGTGGGTGGCGGCGGGGTCGTAGGCGAGGAGTGCGCGGCGACCGGTGCCCCACCGGGAGTTCGACCCGTCGTCCCACACCACGCGGGCGAGACGGTCGAGTTTCATCTTGAGCTCAGGGACGAACGCCGCCCGCTTCTGGTGGGCCATGATCGCCACCGAGACGCTAGCCACGGGCGAATCCGTACGTCGGGGTCTTCGCGAAGCAGCCGAAGCACTTGTAGCCCTTCGGCAGTGCGTCTTCGAGCGCGTGACGGTCGCCTTCGGCGTAGATCACCGGGGAGTACGCAGCGATCGTGTCGGCGGCACCGACGAGGACCGAAGCGGCCGTGCCCTCGACATCGATCTTGATGAGCCGGACCTCGTCGAGGCCGAGCGCATCGATCGTGGTGATCGGCACCTGTCCGGCGTCCTGCTGATCGGCGCCGCGGTCGCGCTTGACCGCGACGGTCCCGGAGTTCCCCGCGAGCGCGGGCGGCTGGACGCGGCCCCAGCCGGGCCGGGCCCCGGCAGCGACCGGGAGCGCCCGTACGAAGGGGCGGTTGATGTCGGGGACGCGGAGGTCGTTGAGTTCGAGGTTCCGCGCCAGCCGGTCGAACGATGCCGGATTGGGTTCGAGCGCGACCACATTCAAGCGCATCGCCAGCGCGAACCACAGGGTGTGGGTACCGATGTGCGCGCCGACATCGACGGCCGTGCCAGGCTCGAACGCGGTGATGCGGTGGCGGGCGTCGTCGAGGAGGTCCTTCTCGTACCAGGT
The DNA here is from genome assembly GCF_040641195.1 of Glycomyces sp. NPDC021274. Lineage (NCBI taxonomy): Bacteria > Bacillati > Actinomycetota > Actinomycetes > Glycomycetales > Glycomycetaceae > Glycomyces > Glycomyces sp. NPDC021274. Next base: position 103,930 of record NZ_JBFADC010000014.1, read on the forward strand.
GCCGCGGGAGATGATGCGGCCGATGTGGTCGGTCTCATCGACCTCGATGCGCGCGGCAGGTGCGCCTTCGGCAGAGCGGCCGGCGGGGAGCGTGATCGTCTTCATGACCGCCCCCGGGCGAGAGTGCGGCGGCGGTTGGCCCAGTGGTGTACGGCCAGCGCGCCCGGGAACGGGCCGCGCTCGCGCGGCGTGCCGACATCGCTGTAGGAGTACGGGTAGAACAGGGCCTGCGGCAGGACGGTGAGCTCGTCGCGGTGGCGACGCCACAACCCGGTCAGGTACTGCGGACCGGTCGAGACGTTGGGGCGCAGGCCCCGGTGGTGCTCGACGGAAGCGGGGAGGCCGGTGATGAGCCGGTCGATGAACGGGTGGCCCGGTTCGGTGCCGAGGATCGCGTTGTTCACCCACCGGTCCTGGGTCTCCCACGCAGCGAACGCCTCCAGGCCTTCGATGGTGTCTTCGATGCTGGTGAGGCATTCGAAGTCGACGTCGACGTAGACGCCGCCGAACGCCCAGAGGATCTCGTAGCGGAGCACGTCGGAGCGGAACTGCCACACCGAGGGAGCGGGGACGAGCTCCTCGGCGCGGTCGTACAGGTCGCGGTTGCGCATGACCGGGAGGCGGTCCTCGGTCCACATGCGGTACTCCCAGCCGGGGTGCGCTGCCTGCCACGTCTGGGTGTAGGCGGCGTACTCGGCGGGGAGCGGGTCGGGGCCGACCCAGATCTGGTGCAGGACAGCGGGAATCACAGGACTGCCGCCCCCCGTCGACTCGCCTCGTCCAGGAGCTCGAACACCCGCTCCTGGCTGACGGTTCCTGTTGCGGGGACCTCGAACGAGGCCACGGTGGACTGGCCGAGCTTCGCGTTGATGCTGCGGAGCTCGGCCAGGATCTCGGTGAGGATGTCCTCTGCGCCCTCGGGCGCCCCTGGCCGGGCGGACATCGTTACGAACCCACTCGGTCGCCGGTGGAGGCCACCGCGGACTTCGGGTCCATCAACGTGCCGCCGAGGATGTGCCGGACCTTCCACTCGACGCTGTCGGAGTCGAAGTCGCCGTCGGTGGCGTCGATGAGCCCGCCGCCGACCCTCGTGGCGTTGGGGCTCTTCTGAAAGAGCTGCGGCGCTTCGTGACCGATGAGCCGACCGATCTCCATCGCCGGACGACCGGAGTTCGGGTTGGCGAACAGGTACCAGGCCGTCGAGCCCGTGGCCAGGTCGATGGTCGGCAGCCACGGGTTGACGATCAAGCTGACCTTGTTCCGCATCCAGTTCGAGACCCGCAGCTGGTCGTTCTCGACGCCGTTCCCGCCGCCGTCCGCAGCGAGGATCTCGATGGCGTTGAGGATGTTCAGCGCCTTGACCTCGAGCGCCGGAGGGACCACGAGGGTCGCCGCGGAGACGAAGATCGGGTTGCCGTCGGCGTCGAGCTGCTCGCCGAAGATGGTCATGGCCTCCTGCAGGCCCGAGACGGTCAGCTGCGCGTCGGTGAGGTTGCCGTTCGGGGCGCCGAAGAACGGCGACGCGGGTCCGGTAGCGGTGGCGTACAGGGCGGTCGCGAAGCGCTCCTCGGAGCGGCGCGCGGCGTTGCCCAGCCGCTCGGGGATCGACGCGAACGCATCCAAGTCGTCGTTGACCAACGTCTCCCACGACAACGGGATGCGGCGGCCGAACTTGCGGACCTGGTACTCGTAGAAGCCGTCCGCGAGCGACGCGGCGGGGTACTCGGACTGCTCCGGGACCTCTGCGAGGACCGATTCGCCGCCGTCCAGAGTGAACCGCTTGACGCGGCGGAAGTCGCGGACGCGACCGGCCCGTGCCAGCGACGTCCACTGGACGGGCATCTGCGCGTACTGCGCGAGCAGCTGGCGGTCGATGATGTCGCCGAAGAGGAACGAGAAGTCCGACCGGGTCATGTTCTCCTTGAAGGAGAGCGCGGCGTAGCTGTCTCCTTTGAGGACCTGGCGGTAGAGGTTGAACACCTCCATGAACGCCTTCTGGTAGCGCGGGTTCGCGCTGGCGCGCGGGCGGCGCTGGGTGAACGTCTTCGGGTCGCCCTTGAACAGCTCAGTCTCGTCGGCTTTCGCCTGGGAGTACGTGGCCACCTCAGGCAGCATGGTGTCGAGCATCTGGGTGGCTCCTTAGTAACCGAGCTTGACGGGGATGATGGTGGTCGCGGCGTTGGCGACCGCGGCGAGGGCGTAGCCGAAGCGGACGCCGCCTGCCGCGGTGTTGGACAGCGCGCCGTCGGCGGTGGCGATGTGGACGATGTGCCCGACCGCGATCGCGCCGGCGTTGGCGTTGACCGGGAGGTCCCAGACGCCGTCGGTCTGGATCGAGACGCGGGAGACGCCGTCAGCGCCGACGAGCGGGTCGGTCTGCGCGACGGCGGGCAGCTGGTTGACCAGCACGGCGTCGCCGGACTCCGGCGCTGCCGGGGCGGTGATGGAAGCGGTGGGCACGGCGAACTTGCGGCCGTACTGGTAAACCTGGTTGAGCGCCATTGGTTAGCGTCCCTTCACAGCGATGCGGGCGGAGTTCTCGTCGAGGCCGAGCTCGGCGAAGCCCTCGGCGAGCTGGACGTCGAAGTCGGGCACGCCCTCGCCCTCGACGAAGCCGCCGAGACCGGAGGGGCGGCCCGCGCCCTGGGATTCCAGGACCGCCGCGGCGTAGCCCGCTTCGGACTTGATCGAGGCGGCGACGAGCGCGGTGAGTGCCTCGGCGTTGACCTGGCCGTCCTCGGTGAAGGGGACGCGGCCGTTGACCGCGGCGTGGACGCGCGGCGTGATGGCGGTGATGAGCGAGTCGGGCATGCCGGAGGCGTTCTCGGCGAGCGCCTTGTCGACGGCGGCGCGGCCGGCTTCGTTGCCTTCCATGAGCTGGAGGCGCGCGAGCGCTTCCTTCATGCGGGCCTCGGCGGTGCGCTGCGCGGACTGCGACTCGGACAGCGCCTCGGTCAGGGCCGTGCAGCGGGTGCGGAACTGGTCGCGTTCGGCGGCGACGACGGCGACCTCTTCGGCAACGGGGGTGCCGTTCGGGGTCCCCGCCGGGCCGGGCTGGACGCCCTCAGCAGTGGTAGATCCACTCATCGTGGACTCTCCTTCTTGGATTGGGTGGAGTGCGGTCGGCGGGGAGCCGTCCGCGTTGGCCGTCGCCGCGGTGGGCGAGTTCTTGAGCGCCTGGTCGGCGCGGTCGAGGTCGGCGGCCATCTCGGTGACGGCCAGCCGGGCGGGAGCAGTGAGGGCCGCGGCTTCCTCGGTGGGGGTGTCGACGGGGACGTACGTGGTGCGGCGGTCGACTTCGACGGGGTCGCCGGTGAGGGCGATGCCGTCCTCGTCGGTGTAGGCCTGCCGCCAAGTGCCGTCGTCGTTGCCGTAGATGACGAACTGCTCGTCGGGGTCGTAGTCCCACACCCAGGAGCCGTCTTCGTCGTCGCTGCCGTGCGCGGCGGCGACGGCTCGCTGGAGTCGGGCGCGGGTGTCGTTCGTGAGGGCTTCCTCGGCGGGGACCTCACCGTCCGGGGCCTCGTCCCATGGGGCGCGCTGGAACAGCTGCGGGGCGTCAGCCTCGACGCGGGCGGTCCAGGCCTGCAGGCCGTCACCGATCGCGGAGGAGAGGGTGATGCGTTCGGCGCGGGTGAGGCGCCCGTCGCCGTACATCTCGTCCGCGTACTGGGTGAGGGCCAGGTGGAGCCGGGATTCGAGCCAGGTGCCGACCGAGCTGGCCTCGGCGACCTTCCTGGCCTGGACTGCTTCGAGGACGTCCAGGAGCGCGCCGCCCGCCGCGGGCTTGGTCACGAAGTCGACGGAGCGGCCCTGCTCGACGGTGTTGACGATGTTGCCCTTGCGGCCGTCACGCTCGCCGTGCTCGGCGGTGACGTAAGCGCGGATGGACATGCCGATGACCGGGATGCCCTCCTCCGCTTCGGCTTTCGCCATCTCGATCAGCGGGGTGCGCCACGGTTCGAACAGGCGCGTCCACGCGACGAGCGACTTCGTGTCCTCGTCCCAGCGGGCGTCCTCGGTCTGGATGCCGGCGAGCTTCTCGACCGACCCGGCGGGCCGCTCGTACTCCTCGGTCTCGGTGGCGTGGTCGATGAACGCTTGCGTGCCTTTCGGCCAGGCGGCGGCGCCGTCGCGCTTCAACACCTCGGCGGGGTAGTAGTTCCCGTTCAGGGACCACCCGGCCTTGATGAGGCGCACGAGCATCCGTCCGGGACGCTCCTTCGATACCTCGGCGACGCCGGCTTCGGCTACGGTGGTGCGTTCGGGGGCGGCCACGGATTCGGCGACTCGGCGCCGCTGCGGCCCCATGGGCTTGCGCTTACGCGACACGGTGAACCTCCTGTTGCTGCTGGTTGCGGTCGGCGAGCACGCGGAGGTCCCGCACCGTGGTGGGTTGGTTGGAGCGGCGCCACTGGGGGGTGTCGCGCCAGGTGGCGAGCTGGTCCCACGTGACGGCACCGGAGCGGTACAGCTCGAGACGGCCGGGACCCATGACTTCCAGCTGCGCGGATTTCGACAGCTGGTTGAAGGCCTTCTCCCCGTTGGGGAGCAGCGAGGGCGGTTCGGGGGCGCTGATGCCGAGCTCAGCCCAGGAGGCGAGCTTGGGGAGGCGCGTGCAGCGGCCGCGGGGGTGGTCGTCGGGGCCGGGCTCGGTGACGGCGTAGGTGCGGCCGTGCCGGGACCAGCAGGCGGGGCAGGTGCGGGAGTCGAGGCGGGCGTACCACTGCCAGGCGGTGACGAGGTCGGCGTTGGCGCGGTGGATGTAGGCGGAGGCGGCCCGGTAGGCGTCGAGCATCTCCGTGCGGGAGATGGTCAGGGCCCTGGTGAGTCCGCCGTTGAAGGCGCCCTCAACCCGGTTCACCATGTCGCGGGCGACGGGGATCGGGTTGTCGCCGACGATGATGCCCTCGATGAGGGCTGCCCGCATCGCAGCGACGGCCTCGTCGGAGAGGGGGATCGTGTCGGCGTGGATCTGGCCCGACGCGCGGGCGATGATCGCGGCCAGCGCGGAGGGTTCGAACCGTCCGGCGACGATCCCGGCAATGATCGCGGGGCCGAGGAGGTCCGCGGCGGTGGGTGGGGGGACCATGCCACCGTCGGTGACGTCGGGTTCCTCTTCGGCTTCGGCGAGGCGACGCAGCACGTGCGCGGTCAGCGCTTCCTGTTTCGTGTCGGGCGCTTGGGAGCCGATGATCCTCGGCTCGAGCTCGGCATCGAGTTCGATGATGCGGCCGGCTCCGGCGCTGGCGGTCCGGTCGGTGTCGGCGGCGAGTGCTGTGAGCGCCGCCTGGGAGGCGTCGAGCGCGCCCATCGCGGCGTCGTTGCGGGCGATCTGGTGGATGGTCGGCCAGCGCCCGGTCTTCACGGCGAGGGCGGTGAGTTGGGTGGCGGCCTGCTCCCAGGCGGGCGCGAGCTGGTCCCAGGCCTTCACCCACTGGGTGGTGAGGTGCCGGTCCGCGTCGTCGGTTTCCGTGCCGATCCCGGCGCGGAGTTGGCGGTTGAGCGCGAGGGTGGAGCGGGTGACGGCCATCGCCTACCCGTCCTCGTCCTCGTCCTCCTCGTTAGGAGGATCGGGCTCAGGGTCGTCGTCTTCCATGGGGCCGGGGCCGGCGTCGGTCGGGTCGCGTCCGGCTCGCAGCAGCCCCGCCGCCGCGCCGCCCGCACCACCGAGTGCAGGTCTGGACGGCCACTGGAACTCACCGGTGTCGTCGTCGACCATGGCCTCGACGAGCTCGTCAACGTCACGGACACCCAGAGCAGTGAGGACCAGGCGCAGGACGAGCTCGGGCGGCATCGTCCCGGTGCCGTCAGCGTCGACGATGGCCTTGACAATCGTCGCGATGTCCGCGCCGGAGAGGTCGGGCCATTCGATGTCGACTTTCGTGGACGTGTCGCCGTCGAGGGTGACCACGTCCTGATCGGAGTACGGGTCGCGGATAATCGTGCCCTTGAGCGGGCCCTCGGGTGCCCGGACGGCGGCGGTGATGACGTGGGAAAGGATCCGCTGCAGCGTGGAGGTCCACAGGTCGCGGCGCTGGCCGAGCACGAGCTCGGTCGGCCGGTCGAGGGTCTCGGCGGTGGCCCGGTTTCCGGTGGTGCCGGGGTCGGCCAGGAGCATGGTGACGGGCATGTCGTAGGCGGCGCCGGCCATCGCGGCGAGGGGGCGGCCGGACTCGGAGTCGAGGGTCGCGCCGGTCTTGGGGATGGCCTCCATGATGGCGTCCATCGGGGTGACCGCGGTGCCGCCGACGTCGAGCGCTTTCCCGGCGAGGGAGTCGCGCGGTGCCCCGGCGGCGAGGGCCTGGCGCGCCTGCGCGCGGGCGCTGCCTTTGGAGGTGAGGCGCCACGCGAACTTCGCGAGGCTCTTCATGAGCGTTGCCCAGTCCTCGAGGAACGTCTTGTAGGCGCGTGCCCAGTCGACGCCGGCGTAGGCGTCGGGGACGCCGCGGTGCCAGTGCAGGGGCCGGTTGACGGTGGTGTGGACAACGGGGGCGTCCCACCGGACGGGCATGTTCGCGTACCTGGTGAACCGGCCCGGGGGCTTGTAGTCCAGGCACGGGTACAGCTCTTCACGGAGGTCGTTGCGCTGCGAGCCATCACCCTGGTAGGACATCTGCACCCAGCGGCGGCGGTAGAACCACGGCTCGGAGTTGTCCTCGGGGTTGCAGATGACCTCGACGATCTCGTCGCACGGGAGGGTGCGGACCTGCACACGGCCGGTCCGCGGTGACGTGAAGAGCGCGTGGAACAGCTCCCCGTCGGTGAACAGGGCGTGCTCGTTCTGGTTGCGGGCCTCAGCGCCGGTGAGGGTCCGCTTGTTCCCCGGGTCGTCGAGGAACGCCGAAACGACCGCTTGGACGTCCTGCTCGCCGGCGTGCTCCTTGCCGTTGGCGCGGGCGGTGATCTCCACGCCCTGGCCGTGCACGTACGCGGACCGGAGCGAAGCCGCGCGCTTCAGCAGCGGGTTCTTCAGCGTGTACAAGCGGCAGATCGCCCGCAGCTGGACCATGCCCTCAGTGGAGAACTCCTGCTGGGCGTACGCCACGAACTGCTGCCAGCCCGGGTCGAGCAGCTGCCGCTCGAGGTCGGTCACGGACTCACGCAGGAGCTCCGCATTCGACCGCTCAATCGACAGTTCTTCCTGCACGGGGGCGACAATGCGACTGCGCACCGACTCGATGACGTTGCGGACCGGGGCGGGAAGGCGCACAGTGTCCCCTCCCTGCTAGTAGAGGCTGATGGCCTGTTCGGCGTCGTCGTCCTCGTAGATCTCGTCTTCCAGCAGCAGCGGGTTGATGAGCAGCCGGTTCAGGGCCTGGCTCATGGCGTCGACGCGGTCGTCATGCGGGGAGGTCGGGAACGACGTTGCTTCCTGCAGGAGCCCCTCAACCCAGGGGGCGAGGCTCTTGTGCGGGAGATGCACGTTCCCGGCCTGGATGAGCGGCGAGACCGCGGCGGCGCGCGCGACTTTCGAGCCGTCCGGTTCGATCGGGATCAACCCGGGGACGGTGCGGCGGAGCTGGTTGATGACCGCGGGCCCGTTCGCCTTGTCCTCGATGAGCTTCGCGACCGCTTGCGGCCAGCGCCTCGACAGTTCGACGATGGCCTCGCAGGTCGTGACGAAGTCCATGCGGGCGTGGACCTGGTCGAGCAGGTAGGTATCGATGCCGCGGCGGCCCCACACCTGGCCGGCGACGAAGTCGGAGCCGTCCGAGTCCTTGAACGCGAGGTCCCACGACTGGATGATCTCGTCGAAGCCGAGCGCGGTGCGGGTGTCGTTGTCGTGCTCGATCCACTGGGCTTGTTCGTAGAACGTCCACCAGGAGCGCTTGAACACGGAGCCGGTCGGGGGCGCGGGTTCGCCTTGGTAGAGGGCTTCCCACGTGCGGTCCTGGACGTCGGCTTTGATGTCGTCCCAGTCGCAACACGCCCACCCGGGGTGTCGCTTGCAGGTCCCGGCGGGGCGTTGGCGTTGGCGGCCACGAGTGGATTCGAGGTACTCGCCGGGCGCACGGCCGAGCGGGTCCGTCTGGCCCTTCTCGGGCCGGTGATTCGCCTGCGCGGGAATGTTGAGGATGGTCCATTCACCGGGGTTGTCGGCGATCAACCGGCCGGTGAGGTCGTCCTCGTGCCAGCGCGTCTGGATCACCACGACGGGCGCGGTCGGAGAAAGACGGGTGCGGGCCGTGTCCGTCCACCAGTCCCACACGGTGTTCCGCTGCAGCTCGGAGTCAGCGTCCTTGCGGTTCTTATGTGGATCGTCGATGACCATCAGATCTGACGGACGCCCAGTAAGGGCTCCGCCGATTCCGCACGCATAACAGCCGCCGAGGTGGCCCTCAAGTTGCCATTCGTGCGCCGCTGACGTGTCGTAGCGGACTTCGAAGCCGAGTGTGGGGGCGTGGGTGGCGATGTCGTTGCGGATGTCGCGGCCCCACCGGCGGGCGACGCCGAGTTCATAGGAGGCGATGACGATCCGCAGGTCGGGGTTGCGCGTCAGGAGCCACAGCGGGAACCGCCGGGACACCCGCTGGCTCTTGCCCTCTTGTGGCGGGAGGGAGATCGCGAGACGCTTCAAGCGGCCTTCAGCGACTTCGACCAGGGCGGCGTCGATCAGGTCGAGCGCGGGTGTCTGGACGGTGAGCGGGTCGAAGTCGCGGGCCATCTCTCCGGGTGTGGCCCAGGGGGATTCGCGCGGCTCGAAGTGTCGGGCGGCGGCTTCCCAGGGGTTGAGGGTGTCCATCACCCTCTCCTGCTAGTTGAGGCTCATGGAGACGTCGCGGAGCCGGTCGGCGACGACGCGGGGCGCGCGGGCGGCCTGCTCGGGGGTGAGCTCGAGGTCGCCGAGGACGGCTTTGATGACGCCGGCGAGGAGCGCGCCCTGCTGCTCGGCCAGCTTCACGCGGCGTTCCTCGATTCCCGCCGAAATGGCGGCTTTCGAGACGTCGACGAGGTGCTTGCGTTCGGACTGCCACAGCTGCACCCACACGTTGACCGCGGCGGCGTGCGTGATGTCGGTGCCGGTGAACTCGCCGGAGCCCTTGTCGGTCTCCTCGGTTTTGCCCCACGTGACCTCGTCGCGCTGCAGTTCTTGCACTTGGGCGTGCAGCCAGTCGATCGCGCCGGCGGTCCGGTAGACCTCTTCGAGGAGGGCGTCGCGGGGGTCGATTTCACGGGGGAGGCCGAACGTCTCGACGTATTTCGCGGCCTTGACCTCGGCCATGCGGCGCGCGGCGGCGGCCTTCGCCTGCGGGGCACGACCGCCATGGGTGCCGCACACTTCCTGGCCGAGCATCGGCGGTTTCTGGCAGCGGTCGCCGGTCCTGCGGGACTTGGCTTTGCAGCGGGGGCGCTCGGGAGGTGTCTCCGGGGGAACCATGAGAGCCACCTCCCGAGCTGGTGTGATGGTGCCGCACCCGGGATTCGAACCCGGACTGGACTGGTTTTTGAAGCCAGCGCGTCTGCCAAGTTGCGCCAGAGCGGCAAGTCGAGGCCAACGGACGCGAAGACGTCTCGATAGCCTCTGTGGGTGAACTACTTCAAGGACAATGCGTCGTGGATCGTGCCCTCGCTGATCGCGCTGCTTGCGCTGGCGGCGGCGGCCTGGTCGTCGGTCTCTTCACACGCGAGTAAGAACGAGGCCCGGTTGTCTCGTGAGGCGTCGCAGCGGTCGGCTGAGGCGTCCGAGCGTTCTGCTACTGCGGCTGAGAAGTCGGCACAGGCAGACCTGGAACAAGCTGCGCTGGCACGTGCCGAGCGAGAGGAGGCGGATGCTGCGGCTCGTCGGCGTCCGTGGCGGTTTACGGCGTTGTCGAAGACGAAGTACCGTGTGGTGAACCACGGCGTGACCGCTTTCAACGTTGTGGCGCAGGCCCCTGACGTGCGGATCATGGTGGATGCGGGCGTCCGGGGGCTCACGGTGGTTCAGCCTGGTGAGTCGTTCGAGTTGTTCGTTATCAAGGGGATGGGCCAAAACGGTGACGTGGCGATCACCTGGGCCGAGACGGATGAAGAGGAGGCACCGCGACTGGCGCAGCATGAGCTGTTCTAGGCGGCCGAGCTGAGGAGCACGCGGCCGCGGCCGGGAGTCTTCGGGTTGCGGCGGGTGGCGCGTTCGGCGTCGAGGAGGTCCGACCAGCGGTAGCGGGCGGCGCCGCGCTCCCCGAGGTGGTCGACGGCGATGAGCTTGCGGCGCTGGCCGGCGAGGTCCCTGTACCCGCGGTGCGCCCACTTGCGGACCATGTCGCCGGTGATCCTGTGTGGTGTGTGCTCGGTGAGGTAGGCGGCGGCGTCTGGTCCTGAGACGAGAGCGTCGGGGTCGACCATGAGAGTTGGCCCTGTCCCGGGGGTGGACATGCGAAGAGCCCCACCGGCGAGGGTGGGGCTCTAAGGAGTATGTGGGCATAGTTGTACTAGCTGCGGCCAGTGTGACACATCGGGTTGGGGAGCGTCAACCGGAACCGTCAATGAGGTTGTCTAGGTCTCCGCATCCTGGTGGTTCAGGACGTCGCCGAGGTTTAAGAGTTCGTCAGATTCGAGGGTGTCGGCGGGGATGCGCTGCACGACGGCACCTTTGACGGTGATGATGAGTTCGTCGGCGGTGAGCTGCGCGCGGGCGTCTCTGCTGTAGATGCCGTATCCGGCGAAGAACGGCGCGCAGTCGTACGGGTTTTGGGGAGAGGGCATCCCACAAGGTTACCGAACGGGTCTCATGTCCGGGCGTCATCCGGGCGGTCGCCGTGCGCGAATGGGAAGACACCTCGGGCTCGCTCATATCGTGCTCCAGTTCGAATCGAAGTCGGGGTGCTCAGGCCAGATGGCGGCCAGCGCCTGGAGGTCTTCGCAGTCCTCAGCGGCAACGTTCGGGTGCCACTTGTCGTCGCGGCCGAGGTAGACGCCGCACCCGGTGCAGCCGTCCCCCTGGGAGATGCCATGCCGCTCCAAGATGGCCCGCTTGGCGGCGACCTCGCGGAGGACACGGGCGGGGTCGTACCGGATGATGTGGAGCGGGTCGGCTTTACGGTCGAACACGCTCGCCTCGCCGCCCCAGCGGCCGCCGGAAACCACTTCGGCCTCGTAGTCGTTGGCGTGAATCGTGTGCGGGTACTCGGGATCGTCGACCTCCCACTTACCCTGCGAAGCGGCTCGCGCGGCGGCTTCGTCCTCGTCGAGGCGGACGGCGATGAAGTCGCGGAGCGTGGTCACGACACGCACCTGCCGAACCACAGGCCGTCCTCGCGCTGCTCCACCCGGTAGCGGTAGGCCGCAGGCGTGGTGTCACCGGGCTTGATGTCGTCGATCCGATCGAAGGTGAGGAACAGGTAGTCGGCACCTTCAGGGACGTCGGCTTCGATCCAGCGCGGCGCCTGCCCCTTCCAGGGCCCGTCAGCGAACCACAGGAGCTTCCGCTTCCCGGACGGGTCTTCCCCGTCCAGCCACTGCCAGGTGATCGAACGAGGCTGGTCGAACCCGCCAAACCAGGTGACCCGGATTGAGTCGACGCCGGGCGGGACATGCCCTTCCCGTTCGGCGTGCTGCTGCGCTCCCTGGTCTGGGCCCAGCCACGAGTGGATGACGTACTCGCGGCGAGTCAAGGTCACCTTGGGGTACAGGTCGTCGAGGTCGGTCACGACAGAGGCCTCCGCATCCAAAGGTCACATGCCGCGCAGAGGTCCAGCCAGCGGTTCCCGAGTTCGAGGCAGTTCACGTAGGCGACTTGGGCTCGCTTTCCGCAGCGGAGGCACGGGTGGTCTTCGTGGAGGCGGCGGTGGTCGATGTCTTCGGGCCCGAATTCGGCCGGTGCGGGGTCGAGGAGCGTGGGGTTGCCTTGCAGGAGAAGGAGCATGCCAGCGGCCGGGCCTGTGGTCAGTTCTTTGACCCGTTGCCGCCGGTACCACTCGGCCATCTGCTCGATGGAGTCCTCGGTCACGGCGTCTCGTCCTCTCGGTCGTGTTCGTTCGTCCACTGGCCTTCGTGCTCGGCGATGATGGCGTCCACCTGGTCGACGGGGACGATGGTGCTCCAGTCGCAGGTGCACGTGAGCTCGCAGGCGCCGGTGGGCACCCGCGTGTCGAACATCCGCGTCCCCGAGGGGCCCATGTCGACGAAGAGGGCCTCCCAGCTCACCCTGTGGGTGCTGTTGCGGATGCGGGTGATCTCGGCGCAGTACGCGGCCGACCGTTCGTTGGCGGCGTCGATATTCGCCAACGCCTGCTCGCGGTCGAGGCTGGTGATGGTGCAGTCGACGCGGTGCAGCTGGATGCCGCCGCAGTCGCAGCCGTCGACACGGTTCACGGATTTCGGGATCGGGCGGCGCGCCTGATACCAAGGCTCGAACTGCAGGTGCGCGCTGGCTTCCTGCTCGATGAGCGCCTGGTCTTCGGGGCTGATGGTCACGGCTGGTCCCTCAGCTGCTCGTTGACGGCCGCACGGATCCTGTCCGCCCACTGGATGTCTCGGCGGACCGCTGCGGCGGACTCGGCGCTGACATTGGATTCCAGTACCCGGACCTCGATGACGCCGCGGATGAGTCGGACAGCGTCGATGATCGATTGCGCGTCGTCTTCTCGCATGGGGTTCTCCAGGATCAGCTGGAGTGCGGTGATTCGCGTTGTCATGGGGTCTCTCCGATCGCGCTGGCGGTGACGCCGGTCTGCCCTTGGTATTGGGAGCCGAGCCCTGCACTCCCGTACGGCCGATCAGCGGGGGACGTCAACTGGGTGAGCACGAGCTGGCAGATGCGTTCCCCGACAGGCAGCCACAGCGGTGTGTGGCCGTCGTTCTTCAGCTCCAGCGTGATCGTGCCAGTGAACCCGGGGTCGATGAACCCTGCGGTGATGTGGACGGTGAGCCCGAGGCGGCCCCACGAGGAGCGGCCTTCGACTTTGCCGCTGAGGTCGTCGGGGATGGTGACGGTCTCGAGGGTGGTGCCGAGCATGAACTGGCCCGGTTCGATGGTGATGCCGTCGACCACGGTCGTCTTGTGCTGCTTCATGGTTCCGCTCCGGCCCCAGTCCTCGGTGCCGACCCAGATGATGAACTGATCGCCGAGGCGCAGGTCGATGGACGCGGGTTGGACGTGCTCGTCCCGGAACGGGTCGACCACGTTGTGGTTCGCTTGAGCCTTGCGGAGTTCACGGTCGGACAGGATCACGGCAGCTCCCGATGCTGAGAATCGCGGGTTCTATGATTACGAAGAGCGACACGTGCGCTACAACAATTGGCGTATCTGCTGCTCACGGCACCAGCCTCACTCGAAGCGTCTTCTCGATGACGTCGCGCTGCTCGGCGGTCAGATCCTTCGTCCGGAACACGAACTCCGGGGCGAGCCGCAGCCACTCATCATCCAGCAGGACACCAGGGCTGGCACGCATGTGCTCAGTCGGAATACCGAACGCGGTGAAGAACTCGACCAGCCTCGTGATCTCGTCCTCTGTTCCCGCAGGGTTACGCATGGCTCATCCTCTCACTCGCTGGTGACGTTGCCGGGTTCGATGGGTTCGGGCTGGTCAGGGGATTCGATGGGTGCGGCGCCGAATCGATGGACCATGGGTTCGACGCCCTGGCCTGGTTTCTTGGGCTTCGGCCAGATCAGTCCTGCTCCGGGACCGCAGATGCCGCAGAACGCGCCGTAGGGGTTCCAGTGCTTGCTGAGCACGTGCCGGTGGAGTTCCCACTTCTTGCCGCAGGTGTCGCATGTCCACTGCGAGTTGTGGCCGTGGCGTCGGGTGGCCCGTGGTTTACGGCAGCGGTGCGGCCGGTTGAGGTCGTTGATCTTCGTCCAGCCCATGGTCAGGCCTCGTCTCCTTCGGTGGCGGCTTCTAGGAGGCGACGCCGGATCTCGGAGGCGATCGCCTTCTTGGTCTGGTAGATGGTCCAGAGCCGGGCCCGCTGGTACGGGTCGGTGTCGTTGCAGAACATGGCGATCTCGTCGTCGGTGAGGTCCCAGGCGGAGACGGCGTCGCGGATGGCCTGGACCTGCGCGCCGGCCTGTTGGGCTTCCTGCTTGTAGGCGTAGCGCTCTCGCATGAGCGTGTCGGCGTTCGCGAGGTCGTCGGTGACGCGCTTGTTGAGGCGGGCGATCGCGGCATCGGCGAGTTCTCGGTCGTCGAGGAGCGCCCGGATGTCGGCGGGGGCGTGCAGGAAGAACTTGGCGTCGCTGTACTCGACGTCGGTTGCGAGCTGGTGTTCCTTGTTGCCGATGATGTACTTGCGGCCTTCGGGTTCGAGTTCCCAAGGACCAGGGGAAACGGCGCTGAGGCGGGCCTCGATCGCTTGCGCCTGCTCGTCGGTGATCGGGTTGAGTGCGGCGGCGGCTTCCTCGGCGTGCATGAGGTGACGGTCGCTGAGCTCCTGGAGCGCCGGGTATCCGTTGTACTCCCATTCCCCGCAGGAGCACTTCGCACACGGCATGGTGCCGTTGCGGCCGATGATGAGGTGGTGGCTGGTCATGGTGCCCCTTAGTGCTTGGTGAGGGCGGCGTTGAGGCCGACCCAGCGGTGGTACTGGTGGTCTTCCATGCGGACGCCGCAGACGGTGCAGAGGACGTCTCCCTGGAACCAGGCAAGGCCGTAGCAGTCGCAGTCGGGGCAGGGGATCTTGACGTTGATCGGCTCGGGCTTGCCCGAGGTCGGGTTGTTGAGGCGGTCGAGGCGGTGGGCGAGCGCGGAGAGGTACCCGGCGTGGTCGGCCATGAGCGCGGGGAGGGTGTTGCACGCCCAGTCGAGGCGCTTCTCGAGCCAGTCGGCGAGGTGCCAGACGGTGGGAGCGGGGAGGCGCTCCTTTGGGTGGCTGACCTGCCAGGCGGGAAGCCACGCGCTGGCGATGAACCAGAGGATGCGGGGCGCGGAGAGGACACCTTCCTGGTCGGGGCCGGTCGGGAACGTGGTGAGGGTGGTAGCGGGTCCGGTGTAGATCTCGTTGAGGACGGCGAGACGGACGCCCAGGGGCGCTTCAACGGTCCCGGAGACATGCTCGCGCTGGCCGCCGGGCGGCGTGGCGTCGAGGTCGGCGTAGTCACCGGGGATGCGCTTGAGGAGGCCGCGGAGCTGCGGGCGGCACTCCTCGCAGGAGTGCTGGAAGTCGAAGTAGTTCGGTGCGGGGCGGCCGTCTACGCCGTCGCGGCCGAGGCCGGGGCAGGTGACACAGACGCGTTCGGTGCGGGTGGTGGTTTCCATGGTTTCCTCCTCAAGTGGTGTGAGGGGTGGATGTCCGGCGCTGAGGACGCCGTGTCGTTCGTCTACTTCTTCTCGCGGCAGAAGTGTTCGCAGTCCTGGGAAATGTGGTGCTCGGGATGGTCGTGGTTGCAGGAGATGCAAAGCCGGTCGGCCTCGTGGAAGTTCTGGTCCCCGCAATAGGGGCAGATGTCGGTCCCCTCGGGCACGAACCAGCCGACCTGGCCCGTGGCCGAGTCGATGGTGGTGTCCGGTTCGATGCAGACGGCGGGGCCGCCGGGTGTCAGGTTCTGGAAGATGCTCCGCCCCACCTTGAAGGTGATGGGCTGGTTCAACTCCAAAATCCGATCAAGCTTGGCTTCGATCCGGTCGAGCTGGGTGGGTTCCTCGGTGCTCACTGGTTCTCCTCGGGCAGGCGGAAGGCATTGATGAGCGCGCCCGTCAGGTCGGAGATCCCTTGGGCGGCTTCGTGAACCTTCGTGAGCTGCCGGGTGATGTCGTCGCGGCGGTACGCGAACCGTGTGTCGGAGGGGTTGTGGTCCCAGCCTTCGACGATCCGCTGCAGCTTCGACTCGCAGTCGGCACCGAACAAGCCGAGGCTGACCGCGAGGGACTTGTCGCCTTCGACGCCTGCCCGGATCTCCGCGGCTTGCTTGCTGATGAGGCCGGTGGCGACCTTCGCGACCACGATCTCGGCCATGAGCGCGCCGATCTGCTTCTTCGCTTCCCGCTTCTGCTCGGGCTCGGCGCCTTCTTCGATGCCGGTAGAGGGACCCGCCATGTGGTCGAGCATCTTGAACATGTTGTCGTCGATCATGTCGAGCTCCTTGTGTCGGAGGACGCGGGTTCGCAGTCGAACGACCCGTCCTCGTTGGCGTGGGTGACGATGCTGCGGGTGGTGGTGCCGTCCGGCATGGTGAAGCTGATGGCGTCCCCGACCTCCAAGGTGGCGGCCGTCATTGCCTCGGCGCATGTCGCGGCGGAGGTGGTGACGACCTCCATCGCGGTGATGAACGGCGTGAGGTCGACGCCCCCCGCGAGATCAAGGGGTTCGCCGGGGTGGGGGCTCGGGAAGTACTCCAGGCGAGGGCTGGCGGTCCGGGTGTCGGTCTCGTCATGGCGGGCAACGGCAGCACTGGCCCAACCCAGGTCGGGGTGGTCGTTGCTGGACGCCCGGAACCAGGCGTTCACCTCGGCGTTGATGGTGCGGCCATCGGTGGCGCCCCGCCAGACGTCGTGCGCCGGTTCGTAAACGGGGAGGCCGGCGGCGTACCGGTACTGGCAGGGGAGCGAGCAGTAGTCGAGGCTCGGCCCGTCCGTGGGGATCGTGCGCCCGCAGATGCAGGCGGTGATGACGGCGTCGATGCGGCCCAGGACCGCGTCAGGATCAGTCACCGGAGGGCCCTCCAGATTCGTGCGGTGGTAGCGATTCGCGCGCGGAACGACACGCGGCGGGGCGCTTTCGCCCGCAGGCGGTGCGCGGCCGTCACGAGGTCATCTGCGGACTGGGGGTCCATGTGGTTCTCGCAGAGCTGGTTGACCGCGGTGACGGCGTCGGCCAGGCGGATCGGCATGGTGGATGCCAGCTCCTGCGCGGCTTTCAGCCGTTCGCGCTGGTGGTCTGTGAATGGTCCGCTCATGTTGTTCCTTTCGGTGTGGCGGCGCGGGTGCCGTACCCGCGCCGAGAAGGTCAGGGCTGGTTGAGGTGGCGCCGCACGGCCTGGGCGATGCTGGCGGCCATCTCCTTTCCGTCGCCGCCGTTCGCGTAGTCCTGGTGTGGCTCGCAAATTGCGGCGAAGATGACGGGGTCGATGGACTTCAGCCGGTCGTCGAACCGGTCGGCCTGGCGGTGCAGCTCGACGTTCCGGAAGGCGACGACGATGGTGAGCGCGGCGAGGACGAGGATGCCGATTGCGAGCCCGGTGATCTCGGTGTTCATGTGGTGCCTTCCGTGCTGGTAGGCTGGGTGGACAGACCACCCGGTTCTCGTTTTAGGGGCCGGGCTTTTTCGTGCCGCGGCGGGAGTCGGTCCCCGCCACCGGGGACGGGATCGGGGTCGAGGGCCCAGAACTGGGTGACCTCCCGGCAGTGCCCGCAGCCGGTCACGCCGCACTCCCGAAGCGGGACGTCGGGGACGACGACGGGCGCCGGCGAGGTCGTGGTCGAGCAGGTGCACCCGGGTTCGCACTCAGGCTGTGGTTCAGGACGCCACGTCACGAGACACCCCCTCGGGCTTGCGCTCGGTGTGCTGGCAGGCGCAGCACCGGCCACCGCACTCGTTGCAGGGACGGCGCTTGGCGTCGCACCACGCTCGGCCTCCGATGTAGTCGAGCGGGAAATAGTCGGTGAGCACGATGAGACGCGCGCGGCCATCGGGTACGGGGTCGATGTGTCCTCGGCGGCCGAACAGGCGGCGCAGCAGGCCGGTCATGACGCACCGACCAGGCCGATGAGGCGGGCGGCGGCGAGGACTTCGGCCGGGGACGGGTCGACCAGGTCGACGCGGCTGCGAGGGTCGCGGCCGGGGGCGTGCATCTCCACCGACATGCGGCAAGCCCCACCCCGGCCGTACGCCACGCGGGCCCAGCCGCGGCTGCCGTCCGGGTACCGGTCTCCCGGTGGGTAGTGGGCCCACACCTTGGTCTCCACGGGCCGGAGGCCAATCGGTTCGGTCCGGACACTGAACCCGGCGTTGCGGGCCATTTCGCGGAGGTCAGCCCAATCCGGCGGGATGACAGCGGCACACCCACGGTGGATGTGGCCGCACGACATGGACAGTCGAGTCCCGCATGGATCGCAGTGAGGATCGTTGCGTTCGGTCTGCTCAGGCATTGGTCTGCCCCCGATCAGACAGCGGTTCCCACCAGGCGTTGAGGGTCGCCCAGCACCCGGAGAGCCAAGCTCGGACGGAGTCCTCGTCCTCGTCGGTGACGGCGATGTGGACGGAGCAGGCGATGGCCTTACGAGGCAGGATGAAGAACAGCGCCAGGTAGTCGTCCTCGTCGTCGGGTTCGGTGTCGTCGGCGGGGCGGCGGGGCGAGACCCAGTCCCACCGGTACAGGAGGTTCTGGTCGCGGTCGCCGTGGTGGAAGAACGTCTGCTCGGCGAACTCAGCCCACGAGGCGTATTCCTCGTGGCAGGGGTCTTGGCGGGAGTAGTAGTTCCCGGTCGAGGCGTAGTAGGGATGGTCGACCTCCCACAGGTGCGGTGTGCTCATGCCTGCCCCTCCCCGGACTGGTCGAGAGCGGCAGGGTCGGCCTCGTCGATGCGGTCCTGCGCGAGCCTCAGCACGCCCACGGCGATCCTGATCGGGATGCCCGCGTCGGTGTTCCCGGCGGCCATGAGCTGCTGGGTGTACGGCTCCAGGCGGCCCATGCAGCGCTGGAGTTCGGCGCGGGCCACAGCGACCTGCGCGGCTTGGGCGGTGTTCTCAGCGCGGAGCCGGTCCACCTCAGCGTTCGCGTCGGCGAGAGCGTCCTTGAGGTACGCGCGGTCTTTCTTGAGTTCGACGAGCTCTTCGCAGCACTGGTGCACGACGCTCTTAGTCTCCAGCTCGACGCGGAGCCGGGAGACCTCGTTGTAGGCGACCAGCAGCAGCTCCCAAGCGCGCTGCTGCGTCTCCGGCGTCAGATCGAGGTTGTCGGAGGTCGCGTACTCGCGCAGCTCCTCCAAGCCCTCGTCGGTGGGCGGCTGGGTGGGTTCGGGGTTACTCGGCATGGCCGGACTCCTCGGTGTCGTTGGGGACCTCGACCGTGAACACGCCGCTGGTCGGCAGGTCGTCGCGGTCGAGGTCGAACGTGTTGCAGGGGCAGCCGTGGCCGTCCCACATCTCGCAGTCCTCTTGGTCGCAGCGCATCGGTCAGTCCTCCTGTGTGGTGGTTCGGGTATCGGTGGGACGGGCGGCCATGAGCCCTACGCCCCCGGCAGCGTCCAGGGCCTGGGCAGGTGTCGGGTCGGTGAGTCGTCGGGCCCCGGCCGGCCCGAGGATGTCCACGACCGCCGTGCCCGCCTCGTGGTCGAGGCCGGCGACCATGAACCCATCCCTGCGGACGGTCCACAGTTGGATCGGGAGTGGTTCCCCTTGCCGGTACTTGTGGTGGATGGTCAGCCCTGCCGTGCGGGCGGCGGACCTGATGTCGGACCAGTCGGTGGTGTCAGCGCTCATCGGCCCGACCTCCCTGGTTGAAGGTGTTCGCTTCGAGATGCTGGAGGAGCTGGGCGCCGATGAACCGGGTGTACGCCGGCGGGATCGCTTCGGCGAGTTCCGAACGGTCCGTGGTCCAGTCGATGCCCATGGCCTGCTGCCACTCCTGGACGGAACCTTTCCCGCCGCCGTCGCCGTAGACGGCGAACATGTCGCCGTCGTGCTTGACGCCGTGGCGCCAGCCCGCGACCCGGTGGCCGATGTGCGTGGGGTGAGCAGGTGAGAGCATCGCCCACCCGCCGAGCTCGAACAGGCGGTGACGGAACACGTTGAGGCCGAACATGAGCCCGCACAGGACCACGTCCGCTCTGATGGGCGCGGAGGTGACGTTCTCGATCACGTACGGCCGGCCGACGGCTTCGAGGGCGTCCCGGGTGGCCGGGATCAGGTCCACATGGGCTTTCCCGATACCCCGGGGGCGGTTGCCCTTCGTCAGTGTCGTGTGCGCCTGGCACGGCGGGGAGGCGTGGATCGCGTCGAACTCGTGTCCGTGCTCGGTGACGTACTCGATCGCGTCGGCCTGGTGGAACTCGAACGGGTAGTTCGGCTGGGGGTTGATGTCCACGCCCACCACTTCGAAACCGGCATCGGCATACCCGCGGGCCGCGCCGCCGGCGCACGAGTACAGGTCGAGGAGTCTCGGCTTACGCATCGGCCGCCTCCTCGTCGAAATCACGGGCGACGGACTCAAGGAGGGTCGCGGCGGCGTGCTGGTCGAGGCGGCGCAGGGACCGCGCGGCTTCGGTGTAGTGGACGGGGCGAAGGCGGTTGGACCAGTACTCCTCGGCGCAGGTCTCGCAGTGCTCCCGGGTGTGGGGCTGTCCGTGCTCGTGGCGGTACTTGGCTTCGGCGCGGTCCATCATCGAGACGGCGATTTGCCGTCCACGTTCGATCGACTCAGCGGTCCCGTAGGGCTCGGTTTCGCTCGTACCCTTACCCGTGGACCCCTGGGCCGCCCCGGGCCGGGATTTCTCGACACCCGACCCGGCGTTCGTGCTTTCAGGCTTCATCAGTGGGTTCCTTCTCGGGCAGTCGCCAGGCTTCGTAGGCGCGGCCCTCGGCGAGGACCATCCCCGCCGAGGCCGGGTCGAGGCAGCCCTTCAACGGCTTGTGCGCGTCGAACGCGTCCAGGCCGGTAAAGGTCTTGTGGCACTTCGCGCAGTGGGAGGTGGTGTAGCCCGACCAGCGGGCCCCGCAACGGGAGTCGTGGTGCGGGAGCGTCGCGGGGTCGGCGGTGCCAGCGAGCGCGCGCGGGTCGACCGTCATCACTCCCACCTCCGGTAGATGTCATCGGCGGCCTCGAACTCGTCCATGGGCATGTCCGGGGCAGTCGTGCGCGCCCGGTCGATGCTCGCGTCGTCCGCGAGGTTCACGTCCAAGGCGGCGACCGCGTCAAGGGCGGCGTCCGACATGGCCTCGTACTTGCTGGTGTCGCACAGGCACTCGATCGCGCATTCCGCGCAGAAGTCGCTCATCGCGGGTCCTCGATTCTGGTGATGTCGATCAGGAACGTCTCGGTCGCGTAGTCGGCCACATCGCGGTAGGCACCGTGGTCGGCGAGGATGGGCGTGACCTTGACGATCTGCCCGGACCCGTACCAGCCGATCTCGAACAGCGCGTCGACCTTGTGCGGGTCGGTCAGGCGGGTCAGGATGTCGTCCACGGAGAACCGGAAGACGGGCTCGTCGGTGCTCACTGTCCGTCTCCCTCGCCCAGACCGAGAGCCCGCGCGGTCTCGCACGGCCACAGGGATTCCTTGTAGTCGTGCCCGCAACCCTCGGCCATCTCGAGCGACGCGCAGTGCGAGCAGACCTCGAAGAACGTCACCGACCGCGGCGTGCCCACGCCGTCGAAGCTGGCGTCGGCGGACTCGGCGTACGTGGCGTACGAGGTTTCGCCGTCGTCCGGCGTGTAGCGGCGCTCGGGCTGGTGGATCTCGCGCCACTTCGCCAGCCGCCCCTCGGCGGTGTTGACGCGTCCCTGGAGGCTCTGAACCTCGGCGCGGGCTCGCTGCGCCTCGGTCAGCAGGCGGACTTCGTCCGTCCAGGTCAGCGCGGGCCATGTGCTCGGAGTCGTGTCGAGCAGGTCGCCGTAGAGCGTCAGCTCCTCATCGGAGAGTGACGCGGGTGCCTCGGCGAGTCGGTCGGTGTCGGACGGGACAGTGGAATCGGGGGTCATCGGGGGCCTTCCTTGTGCTCAGGGCAGGTAGCGGCTTCACGGTCGGTGTACGGGTCGTAGGCCCAGCCGGGCAGGGCGTCGCGCCAGTTCGTCGCGCCCAGCTCGTACTCGTCGACCACCCAGGCGTCGCAGCCGTCCTCGTGGTCGCAGTGCAAGGTCGGGATCGTGCCCCTCATGCGAAGTCACCTCCAGCAACAGCAACCGCGTAGGCCTCCAGCTCGGCAACGGCTTCGGCGAGGGTGGTCGGCATCGCGTCGCCGACGAGCTCCCTGAATCCGTCTGCAGCGGTGAGGCCGCGCAGGTGGTCGGCAGCCTCACGGATCGACTCGACCCGGCAGTCGAGGCAGGCGTCATGGACGCGACCGTTGTGAACGGCGCAGAACGGGCGGACGGGCGTGGTGGTCATGTCAGTGCTCCTCAGAGGTGGGACGGGACAGGGGATTGGATCGGGTGATCGCGGCGGCCCGCCAGAACGCGTCCTTCGCGTCCGGTGTGGCCTGCTCGGGAGCGAGCGCCTGGAGCCGGTCGGCGGCGGCGTAGCGCTCCTCAGTGGCGATCAGGTCGCGGACGGCGGCAACGACAGCGCGGGCGCGGTCGGCATTGCACCCCTCGTCGCAGCCGACATGCCAGGTGCACTCGAAGTCGCCACCGATCGCTCGCGCGGCGGCCTTCTCGACCTCGGTCAGCGGTTGGGTGGACATCAGCACGACTCCTGGTCTGCGGTCTGGGTCTTGCGGACCTCGGCGAGGTACGCCATCAGCACGGGGTGGGGGATGCGCTCACGGCAGTCCGGGCCGATCCCCAGGACCCGCGAAGCCCCGTCCTTGAGGGCTCGCCCGCAGTTGCAGCAGTGGCCGGTGGCCTTCGCGAACTCGACCTGAGCAGCGAGCGGGCTGGCCTCGATCGCGGCGTGGAGCCGGGCGTACCAGTCGTTGAGGCGTTCAGCGATCTCGTCGAACCAGACGGTGAACTCATCAGATCCGGGAGGGCCAGGGGCGTCCTTGCGGCGCGGCAGGACCGGGCCGTATCGGGCCTTCGCCGGGTGGGCCTTGACCCTGCCGCCTTTCACGCGCCAGCAGGTCATCGTGGTGTCGTCGTCGGGGTCGAGCACGGCGTAGTAGCCGTCAGCGAGCGGCGGTTGGGTGGACATCAGGCACCACCCTCGGCACGCTTGGTGCAGTAGGACTTCAGCTCGGCGGGCAGGTGCCGCCACCACGCCCGCTCG
>NZ_JBFADC010000015.1:0-84820 GCF_040641195.1 Glycomyces sp. NPDC021274
GCGCCTTCGGCGTCCAGGCATTTGCCGTTGACGCGCAGCTCATTGGCGGCGGTACGGGTCCAGGCCTGGCCGGTTCGCTGGGCGGAGCAGTCCCAGAGCTGGAGCTGGGTCCCGTTGGTGGTGTTCGGCGCGTCGAGGCAGCGGTTCGAGGCCGCGCCGACGATCTGGCCGCCGGTCGGCGTCGCGCCGTAGATGGAGGCGGGCCGGGAGGTGTTGCGGATGCCGTACTGGGCGTTGAAGACCTGCTGCCCCCAGGTGGTCATCTGGGCCGGGTTGAAGTTGTCGACCTGGCTCAGGCCGACGCCGTCGCCGCTCCAGGACCAGGCGATCCAGCCGATGCCGCGAGCCTGCGCCTCGGATTGGATGGTCTGCCAGGCGACCGCCTGGCCGTTGTGGATGTTGCCGTATTCGCCGACGATGAGCGGCAGGTTCATCTGCTGGAAGGCGTTGAAGTAATTGATCACCGTGGTGCTCGAGGCATAGACCTCGTACATGTGGATCGAGAACACGGTGTTGCGCTGCGAATCGGCGGCGAAGACCTGCGGTGCGTTGCTGCGCATGGTGTTCGTCCAGTCCTGGCCCCAGTTCGGGGCATCCACGACCAGCGTGTGGGTGAAGCCGTTGTTGCGCATGCCCTGGATGGCGCTACTGGTGGCCTGGGTCCACTGGCCGGGGTTGTTGTTGCCGACCGGCTCGTTGCCGATGTTGATCAGCACGTAGCGTTCCTGGCCGATGAGAGCGCTCTTGACACTGTTCCAGTACGTGACCGCCTGGGCGAGGGTCGCGGCCCCGGCCTCCTCACCGTAACCGGTCGTGTCGTGCACTTCGAGCACGCACACGACCTTGTTCTGCTTGCACTGATTGATGATGCCGGTGATCTGCTGCGCGGTGGTGACGCTGCCGCCGCGGTGGCCGCTGCTGAGCACCACGCGGACGGTGTTGGCGCCGAGGGCGGCCATGTCGCGGATGGCGTTGTTCTGGGTCTGGAACCACGTGAACGGGTGGGTGCTGCCCCGCATCACGAAGGTGTTCCCGTTGCCGTCCACAAGGTTGCGTCCTTCCACATGGAAGCCGCTCTGCTGCGCGGAGGCCGGCGACAGGAACACGAACAGCGACGCCAGCATGGCGGCCAACGCGGTGGCGGCCATCAGGTATCGCGAACGGATCATTCGCGATCTGCCGCCCGTGGCGGTGTGGAGCTCGGACATGGCCGAACCTTTCCGGGAGAGGGAACCAGCGGGAGCTGGTCCGAGAGTTCGGTGGCGGGACGGACCCGGAGGGGTCGAACCGTCGAGGCACGGCCTCATCGATTCATCGACAGATATAACTTTGTGCGGTAAATTTATCAGATTAATCTATGGCGGTAAAGCGTTCCACCGGCCTGCCTCTCCGCGGTGCGACGCCTCCTCAGGCCACTTGACGACACCGAATAGATAGAACATTATCGATATAATTAGGGAGCGTTTCGCGGACGGCGACCCGAAGCTGGCGTCCGCGTGCTCCATCGAGTCGACTCTGGAGTGCGTGCATGCGCAGAACCCTCGCCCTGCTGCTGTCAGGGCTGATCACGGCAATCACCGTTCCGTTCCTTGTCGTCACCGCCACCCCGGCACAGGCGCTCGACAACGGCCTGGCCCTCACGCCGCAGATGGGCTGGAACAACTGGAACACCTTCGGCTGCGACATCAACGAGACCCTGGTCCGCCAGACCGCGGACCTCCTCGTCTCCAGCGGCATGGCCGCCGCGGGGTACGAGTACGTCAACATCGACGACTGCTGGTCGGAACGGCAGCGCGACGCGGGTGGCAACCTCGTCGCCGACCGCAACAAGTTCCCCAGCGGCATGAAGGCGCTCGCCGACTACGTGCACGGCAAGGGCCTCAAACTCGGCATCTACTCGTCCGCCGGGACGACCACGTGCGCCGGATATCCCGCCAGTCTCGGCTACGAGAGGCGTGACGCCGCCCTCTGGGCCTCTTGGGGCATCGACTACCTGAAGTACGACAACTGCGGCGACCATCAAGGCCAGTCCGCGCAGGCCCGGTACACCGCGATGCGGGACGCGCTCGCGGCCACCGGGCGACCGATCCTGTACAGCCTGTGCAACTGGGGCCAGGAGGACGTCTGGGCCTGGGGCGAGGACGTCGGCAACTCCTGGCGCACCACCGGCGACATCACCGACAGCTGGAGTTCGGTGATGAGCATCCTCGACCAGCAGGTCGGCAAGGACGCTTACGCCGGGCCCGGCGGCTGGAACGACCCGGACATGCTGGAAGTCGGCAACCCCGGGCTGTCCGACACCGAGGCCCGCGCCCACTTCAGCCTCTGGTCGCTCCTCAACGCACCCCTGCTGGCGGGCAACGACCTCCGGTCGATGTCGGCGGCCACCCGCACCATCCTGACGAACGCCGAAGTCATCGGCGTCAACCAGGACTGGGGCGGACGGCAGGGGCACAAGATCAGCGACAACGGCAACCTCGAAGTCTGGCGCAAACCCATGTCCGACGGTTCGGTTGCCACGGTCCTGCTCAACCGCGGAGGCAGCACCGCGACCGTGTCCACCACGGCCGGCGCGCTCGGGCTCGGCAGCGCCGCCTCGTACCAGGTGCGGGACCTCTGGGCCCACACGAACGGCACCTCGACGGGCACCATCAGCGCTTCCGTTCCGGCTCACGGCGCCGCGATGTACATCGTGAAGGGCGGCGGCATCGTCGAGCCCCCGAACGGCACCATCCGCGGCGCAGCCTCGGGCCGGTGCCTCGACGTGGAAGGCGCGAACCAGGCCAGCGGCACGGCGGTCGTCATCTGGGACTGCAACGGCGGGGCGAACCAGAACTGGACCGGCACCCCAGCCCAGGAGCTGCGCGTTTACGGAAACAAGTGCCTCGACGTCTCTGGAGGCGCCACCGCGAACGGCAGTCCCGTCATCATCTGGGACTGCAACGGCCAGAGCAACCAGCAATGGCGACTCAACTCTGACGGCAGCATCACCGCCATCGGCTCGAACAGATGCCTAGCCACTGCCGGCGGAGCCACCGCCAACGGCACCCGCGTGGTCATCGCGGACTGCAACGGCCAACCCGGCCAGCGCTGGACCCGCGCCTGACCCCGACGCGGCCGACGCCGGTCCTCCGTTGCAGATCCGGACCGGAGGACCAGCAGAGGCCGTGCATCGCTGTGGTCGATGCACAACATCGCGATCAAAACCCGCACCGTCGAGTCGTTCAAACCCGTTGCGCCGCAGACGCGGATCGAACCAAGAGTGAGCGGCGTCTGGACGACGGCGAGGATTCCGAGTACGTGGTCACTGCACCTGAACGCCCGCCAAGCCACGGATGAATGGGAGCATGATCCTATAGGATGTCGGCATGTCATCAGCATTGAAGCTCATCTATGACAGCGTCCCTGACGCCTGGCATGAGGGCATTCCGATCGGCAACGGCCGCATCGGGGCCACGCTGTGGGGATGCAGGATCGACGTCAACGAAGACGGATTCTGGTCGGGAGACGGATCTTGGAGCGTCCCCGAGGCGGCCGAGGGCGTCGCGGCCAAGGCCGCCGCCGCAGTGCGCCGCGGCGAGTACACCGGGGCCGACCAGATCTTGACTCGTATGCAGGGCCACGCCATCGAGGCCTACCAGCCCGCCGGGGCTCTCATCGCGATCCACTCCCGTGACGGCGGGAGCGAGCGGCGCGAGCTTGACCTGCGCGACGGTGTCGCCGCCGTAGTACGGGGCGGTATCCGCCAGGAGGCGTTCGCCACTTTCGCTCACAACGTCATTGCGGTGCGTTGGAGTTCCCCCGAGCCGTTCGACCTCGATCTGACCTTCGAGTGGCCGCATGAAGGGCCGCATGCGTTGGTAGTGGGCAGGGAGGAGCTGAGCTTCACCGGATGTGCCCCACTCAGCGTTGCGGGCGGCCTCCTCAATTACTCCTCTCAGGACGGTGTACGCAGGCTCGGCCTCAATGCGCAACTGCGATATGACGGCGAGGCTGCGCCTGCCGAAGGCGGCCGCCACCTCACCAGCTGTCGCAATGTGGAGCTCTACGTGGCGCTCCATTCCGACGCAGAGGAGAGGCCGGCGCTGGAACAGTCCCGCCGGGAGTCTCGTGTCGCGGCCGACGTGGGCTGGCAGGCACTCCTCGACGAGCACGTCGCCGGACACCGCGCCGTCATGGACCGGGTTCACCTCGACCTCGGTCCACGAGCCGCTGCAGTGGACTCCGCGAGCATCCCGGAGCGCTTGCGCCGCCGCGCCGCCGGTGAAGCCGACGAGGACCTCGCGGTGCTGGCGTTCCAGTTCGGCCGCTACCTCCTGGCCGCCTCCTCGCAACCGGGTACACAGCCCGCGAACCTCCAGGGCATCTGGAACGACCAGGTCAATCCGCCCTGGGACTGCGATTACACCACGAACATCAACGTGCAAATGAACTACTGGGCCGCCGAGACTTGCGCAATGACCGAGTTCCACGAGCCGCTGTTCGACCTCATAGAGGATCTCTCTCGCACCGGCGTCGAGACCGCACGGCGCCTCTACGACGCCGGCGGCTGGTGCTGTCACCACAACACCGACTACTGGCGGCTGACCACCCCGGTAGGCGACAAGGCCCGCTGGGCGGCCTGGCCGATGGCGGGCCCTTGGCTCGCCATGCATCTCGCCGAACACTGGCGCTTCAGCCGTGACGTGGAGTTCCTCGCCGAGAAGCTTCCCATCACCTTGGGCGCGGCCCGGTTTGTGTTCGACCGCCTCTCCGAAGGAAAGGACGGCACGCTCGTGACCAGCCCCGCCACCAGCCCCGAGAACGTGTTCCTGACCCCCGAAGGGATCTCGGCGGTCGACGAGTCAACCGCGATGGACGCGACCCTCGTGCGCGAGCTCTTCGCGTTCGTCCTGGAAGCCGCCGACGTCGTGGCTGAAACCCTCCACAGCGAGGACCTGCAACTCGTCAAGGGCATCAGAGAGTCCATGCCGCGCCTGGCCGCACCGAAAGTCGGCTCCGACGGTCGGCTGCTCGAATGGGCCGCCGAACATGAGGAGGCCGAACCGCACCACCACCACACGGCACACCTCTACGGACTCCATCCCGGCAACTCCTTCGCGGACTCCCCCGAGCTGCTCGACGCGGCCCGCAAGAGTCTCGAGGCGCGCGGTGACGCCGCAACGGGCTGGTCGCTCGCGTGGAAGACCGCGCTGTGGGCCCGGCTTGGCGACGGCGACCGGGCTCACCGCCTGCTCGGCGAGTTCCTGACGCCCGTGGGTTTCCGCGACGACAGCGCCGACCACGCCGACGGCGGGGTCTATACCTCGCTGCTGTGCTCGCACCCACCGTTCCAGATCGACGGGAATTTCGGAGCGACGGCGGCGATCGCGGAGATGCTCGTGCAGTCGCACCGCGTCAAGGAGGGCGCACCGGTCATTGAGCTGCTCCCCGCCCTGCCGAGTGCCTGGCCGCAAGGAGTGGTCCGCGGCCTGCGGGCTCGCGGAGCGGTCACGGTGAACGAGTTGACCTGGGCAGACGGCGAGATCACCTCGCTCAAGATGACCTCGCGCGCCGACACCGAGGTGTGGCTTTCCGGACCCGGTCTCCCGGACACCCGGAAGTACTCGCTGAAGTCGGGGCAGCCTTGGTCCGCCGAGATCGACTGAGACCGAGGTTACTACTCCAGACCTCTTGCACCACAACCGTTAACCGGCGATGTCTAGGAAATCGTCGATCGCAGTGATGACCTGTCCGAGCACCGAGATCGAGTCGATCGCCGGTCCGGAGACCAGCATGCCGTGGTCGGCGCCCACGACTTCCAGCACGTGCGCCGACAGCCGCCGGGCCACCGCGCCGTCCCACCACTGGTCAGCGGTGCCGCCGATCAGCAGGACCGGCGCCGTAGCGCGCGAGATGGCATCCACGACCCACGGCAGCGTCAGCAGCGGCGTCAACCAAATCGCCGGCAGGCCGCGCTCGGCAGCCACGCCTGCAGCATTCGTGCCCAGCGACTTGCCGATCAGGAGAGGACGGCCGGTAACGACATCAAGGAGCGGGGCAATCTCTCCGCGCACCCAAGCCTCGATCGTCGGATCGAGCACGTCCTCCGGCAGCGCACTCCAATGATGCCGGTGAATGGTCGCGCCTCGCCGCTCGGCAACCAGCGGAGCGTACATCAGCATCCCGGCTCCGGGCCCGAACGCGCCACCGGGAACCACCACCGCATCGTCCATACACTCAAGCCTAACGACAGTACGGTCACAGACGAAGACAGACGCCAAGCCCGGAAACCTCGCTCACTCGCGATCGGTTCCATGCGGCAGCGTCGGCGCTAGGAGTGGGGAAGCGCTCGACGCCGCCGCATCCAGTGGCAGTGAATCGTTCCAACCTTCTGGCTACGACTCAGACTGCTTGGCGGGTGAAGCGCTGGTTGGTGCCACCGTTGTAGGTGTACTGGGAGATCCGCGCGCCGTCGGCAGTGGAGCGCTCGTAGACGTCCATGGCGAGGCCGGATTGGCGGTTGATGATGCTGACGACGCCCCCGCCGTGGTCGGTCAGGCGCCAGTGCTGGCTGTGGACGTTGGTGTCGGCCTGCTGGGTGATGTCCGCGCCATTGCTGTTGCTGGCGATCTGCAGGACGAGACCGGAGTGGCGGGCCTTGATCTTGAAGTGGCCCTCGCCGGCGTCGACGAACTGGAACTGCTGGTTCGTTCGACCCGTGCCCGCCCACTGGATCAGCCTCGCACCGGCTGCGGTGGAAAGCGCGTCGATGTCGGCGTACTTCCCGCTGTGTTGCGCGATGAGCCGGTACGTGCCCGGCTCGGTGGGAGTGGTGCCTCCGAGCGAGGCTTCCCACCGGGCGCCCGAACCGGACGCGTCGGCCGGGAGGCGGTCCCGGGCCGCGGTGTCGCCGTAGAGGCTCCAGCGCAGCCAGTCGACCCAGGTCCTCATGGCCACTGCGCTGGTGGTGCCCCAGGCGGTGCCGCCGTGGTCCGCACCCACGAAGGTGAGGAATGCCTTGGGCGAAGGCAGCTCCGAGTAGGCCTGTCGCGCGGAGGAGAGCGGGCAGACAGCGTCCCGGTCGCCGTGGATGAACAGGACGTTGGCATTGACCGAGCCGCCGGGGTTACCCATGTCCACGCAGGCGACGGGGACCGCAGCTTTGATGCGGGAGTCGGGCCAGGCGGTGAGAAGCCCGTGCGTGGTCATGCCGCCCATGGAGTAGCCGGAGACGCCGATCGCGGTCGTGTTGATGTGGCCTGCAAGCGGGTCGCTGCCGCTGTTCAGGGCGATAGTGCGGGTGAGGATCTCCGAGACGTCCTTGGAGAGGTTGCCGTTGTAGGCGTCGCTGATGCTCGCGCTGGTGAACACGGGGGCCGGGACGATGAACCCGGCGGCGGCCAGCGGGCGGATGTGCCCCATGCCGGCCTGCGGGCTCCCGCCGCTGCCGTGCGTGTACTCGCAGACGGGGAAGACCCCGCTGGCGACCGGTGCGTTGGCGATCGGGTTGCCTCCGGGGGTGCCGGCGGCGGGGTAGTACACGTGGGCGGTGATCCTGCGGGTGCCGCGCGTCCAGCTGTACTGGCGCACGCCGACCGCGAACGGCGTCGACGGCGCGGTGGCGGCGAGCGCCGGCCCCGCGCCGAGGAGGGACGCACCGACCCCGACCACTCCGGCCGCGCTCAGGCTCAGCAGCGCTCTTCGATTCATGGACATGAAGACTCCTTCATGGAGGACGTGAGGGAAGTGACGGCAAAGCGCCGTCGGGCGGCGAGCCGAATCTAGGAGTGCGGCCGCAGTCCCGAGTTCGAGTCAACCAGCTGATCTAAAAACGTTTTCAGCAAATTAGATATTATCGATACAAATAGTTATAGTCAAGTCCTTCGATGCCTCGTTTCGAGCGGCCTCGACGCCGTCTGAACCAGGCGGCGAGAGCGCCCGTCAACTAACAGAGCAGTCCTGCAGCGGAATAGGGAGCGATGGTGAGCACGGCTCGGGCGCCACCATGGGTCGATGCCAGTTCGATTCGGTCGCTCTGGAATCCGCGTGCGGAAGCACTTGGCAGAGTGGTGCAGAGGTGGCCCACGGTAGCCGTGATGGTGGGAAGCTCGAGGCGGCAAACGAGCGGCTCAGCGTCGTCGTTGACGATCACGACGCCGGACCTGCCCTCATGGTTGACGAAGGCGAGGGCGGGAGTGCCGGCGTGGGCGGTGACCGGGCAGGTGCGGAACGGCCCCTCCCCCAGCCCCATGCCGATGCTGAGCAGGGCGAACGCGTGGGCCTGCGGCCAGAGGACGGCCCGGTCGCCGTGCCAGTCGTAGATTGCCTGGGCAAGTACGAGTCCGGGGGCGTTCTGGTCGGGGTCTATCGGGACGTTGCCGGGGAGGGCGGACATGAAGGCGGCGCCGGCCAGCCGCGGCTCGTTGGCGAGGTCGATGAGCGTCCGCGCGGCGAAGGCGACGGCGCGCTCGCCCTTGACCTCCGGGGCGGTGGTGTCCCCGAAGTAGTTGTGGTTCCACTCGTTGAGGTAGACCGGAAGCCGCTGCCGCCCAGTGGCTTCGAACAGTTCGTCGAGCGCGTCGAGTTCGAGGCGGCGTCCCGGGTGGGGGTCGTAGGCGTGGTAGGAGACGAACCGGAGGTCGGCGGGGCTCACGCGCGGGTCGCGCAGGATCGTGCCGAGCGAACCGAACTCGCCGCCGCGACGGTCCTCGCCGGGTCCACCGACGATCAGGTTGGGTTTGGCCTCCCGAACGGCGTGGGCGGTGTGGACGAACAAATCCGCGGCCGCCGCTTCGTGGGTTGAGTAGTCGGTGCCTTCGAGGTCGATCATGATGGGGGTCATCGGCTCGTTGAGCACGTCGACGGTATCGGTCCGATCGCCTACGCGTCCGATAACGGTGCGAATGATCTCCCGCCAGGCGCCCCAGTCCAGTGGGAGGCCGTTAGGGGCACCGTTGTGAGCGAGCCAGGTCGGGGTCTGGAGCAGGTTCAGCTGGGTGCGGATGCCGTGGCGATTGGCGTGCTCGAGCCAGTGGAGCGGGCGCCAGTCCCAGTTCTCGCTCTCGCGGATGCCGCCGGTGTTCGCGTGCCAGTCCTCCAGGGACGCTGTGGGGAAGGGCTCGTCGAAGAGCCGGTTGACGTGCAGTGTGCCTCGCTGAAACCGGAATCCCGCCGCTTGCAGAAGCGGATAGACCAGTGCGGCATGGTCTTTGCTCGGTTCGTTCGCGAGGCCGAACAGGTCGGGGCTGGCGTGGGGGTTGACCGTGCCGGTGAACTCAGCGACGACGAGGGTCGGGGGCGTGGCATCCATGGTGGTCTCGTACTGCTCAAGCGGATTCGCGGACGATCAATTCGGTCGGGAGCATTCGCGTCGTGGCCTCGGTGCCGTCGATGGCCTGCAGCACTTCGCGGACCATGGCCTGGGCTACCGCCGCCACGGGCTGGTGGACCGTGGTCAGGGCCGGGGTGGTGCGGGTGGCGATCGCGGAGTCGTCGAAGCCCGCGATGGCGATGTCGTCGGGCACCTCGAGGCCGCGGGCACGGACGGCTTCGATGGCGCCGGCGGCGAGGAGGTCGGAGGTAGCGAACACGCTGTCGATCTCGTGCTCGGCGTCGAGGAGTGAGGCCATGGCGGCATACCCTTCTTCCTGCGAATACCGAGCGGTCGGTTCGCAGTGGACGAGGTCGCGACCGAGACCGCGCGTGAAGGCCTCGACGCGCTGGCGCGGACCGAGGGTGCCGGGGTAGGCGACGATCACGGCGGTGCGCTGATAGCCCTGGTCGCGGAAGTGGCGACCAAGCGCCTCGCACCCGGGAGCATCGTCGGTGTGTATGAGCGCGATCCGACGGGGCTCGGCGAAGGGGTTGCCGCAGACGACGACCGGCAGTGCCCGGGACTCGAGCAGGTCGAGCAGGGAGTCATGGCCGCTCTCGGCGGGGCTGACGAACAGGACGCCGTCGACGTGGCCGGCGCGGATGAACGACGCGACGCGGTCGCGCTCAGCGTCGTCGGCCGCGGTGAGGAAGGCCAGGGAGCGGTTGGCCGCGGCGAGTGCGCGGCTCGCCTCCTGGAGTATCAGGGCGTAATTCGGGTCCTCGAACAGGGCCGTCGGCGCCGCGCCGAGGACGAGGGCGACGCTGTTAGTGCGCTGCATGACCAGTGCCCTGGCACGGGCGTTGGCGGTGAACCCGGTCTTGCGGACCGCCTCCATGACCTTCTCGCGGGTGGCAGGGCTGACCCAGTTGCGGTCGTTGAGTACTCGGGAGACCGTGCCGATGGACACACCCGCGACATTGGCAACGTCCTGGATCGTGATCCCTTCGCGGCGGCGTCGCGGGCGGGGCCGCGAGTACTCCTGGTCGGCCATGGCGCTCCTGTCGGTGTGGTGCACGCGGGCGTCCCGCGATACCTGGTGGAAGTTCGATCCGAGCCTATTCTGCGCCACGCCCGGTCCTGTCGTGGTCGGTGCGCGCCCGCCCGACCTTGATCGGCCCCCCGGGGTACTCCCGTACCTCGACGACGGCGCCGGGCGGCGCGGCGTAGTGCAGATGCCGGACGCCGCTCTGGTCGCGACTCCAGGCGACCTCGTACCGGCCGTAGGGAGATTCGAACGCGAGGTTGGCGGAGTCGACCTCGCGGAGGTTGAGGGGGTCGATGACGACGTGCTGCCAGCCGATGTCGCCGGCGTGCTGGCGCAGGCCGGCGACGTGCCCGAGGATCCAGGCGTCGATCGCTCCGAGCATGAAGTGGTTCTGGGAGAGCACACCGGCATTGCCGTCGGCGCCTTGCCACGATTCGGTCAGGGCGGTCGCGCCGGTGGCGAGCTGCAGCCCGTAGCCGGGGACGTCCTCTCGTTGCATGATCGCCAGTAGCAGGTCGCCGTCCCCGTGGTCGGTGAGCGCGTCGATCAAGGCGGGCAGGGCGATCTCGCCGACCGTGAACGCCCCGGCGGCTTCGATCGACTTCCGCAGGCGCACATAGGCATCGGTGCGCTCGCCGGGGGCGAGGACCGGGGAGTTCAGCGCCAGCGCCCAACTCGCCTGCGAACCCGAGCCCCACACGCCGGCGTCGTCGCGGTACCGGTCCCGCCAGGCGGTCCAGATGTCGCGGGCGAGCCGGTCGTACTGCTCGCACGCGGACTCGTCGCCGAGGACCGCCGCGGTCTTCGCCGCGGTCTCGGCCGCCCGGGCGTACCCCCAGGTGGCGGTCATGCCAACGGGCGTCGAGTCGTCGAGGGCTACCCAGTCCCCCAGGCCATGGTCGAGCAGACGCCCGCGGGAGCGGCCGCCGAGGTGGTCGAGGTAGCGCCCCGCGGCAGGCCAGGCGGCCTCGATCGCGGTGGCGTCGCCGTAGTGGCGGAACAGCCGCCACGGGACTTCGAGGATCGCCCGGCCCCAGTTCGGATCGTCGCGGAACGCGGTCGCGTCGCCTTTGTGGACGTCGAAGTCGAAGACGACGTGCTCGGGGGCGATGCTGGGAATCAGGCCGGTGGCGGTCTGCGAGGCGATCATGTGGCGCACCGCGTCCTGCAGGTGGGCCTTGACGTCGTAGCCGCGCGCGAGCGCGTCGAAGCAGTAATGGAGCTGCTCGAGCCAGCCGAGCTTCTCGCGGTGCGGACAGTCGGTGAAGACGCTGTACATATTGGACTGGACGGCGCGGTCGACCGCGGCGTGGAGGCGGTCCAGAAAGCGGTGGGAGGTCGTGAAGGTCTGGACCGGTTCGTTGGCGGTGCGCATGATCTCGAAGTCAATCCCGACGTCGTCAGGGGCACCGCCTACTTCGAGGTATCGGGCGCCGTGGTAGACGAACGAGGGCGCCCATTCGAGCTGCTCGGGGCCGAGCCGGGCGAAATCCCAGATGGGCGACCCGGTCGTGGACTGGTCGACGCCGATGTTCTCTGCGTCCAGGAGTTCGGCGGGGGCGATCGTCAGAGGCCCTTCGGCGGGGGAGGTGAGGGTGATGCGGGGCCGTCCTGCGGCGTTGACGCCAAGGTCGAAGACGCGGCAGTCGATGCCATCGGCGATCGGCTCGGCGGCCACGACTTCGGTAACCTGCACCGGTGGCGCCCAACGCCACGCATGTTCGGGGGCGGGTGCGAGGACAGCGGGTTCCCAGTCCCCCGCGGCGAACGCGTCGTAGGACTCGCCGCCGTACCAGTGCGCGACTGTCGTCGAGCTCAGTCGCGCTTCCCAGTCGGGACCGGTGGTCACGGTCTCGACGCGCCCATCCCGGTGGTAGAGGTGGAGTGCCGCACGCACCCACAGGGGCTCGCCGGTGCGTCGGTACTTGGTGTACCGGTCGGGTTCGTCCGGGAGGAACGCCATGCCGGATCCGAGAGCGAGCGTGAGGGTATGCGTCCCTATGCCCAAGGCGTCTGTGACGTCCCATGAGGTGGCCGGGCTCAGCCCGCCGGGCCGGGCGTATCCGGGCTCGAGTTGCTCGCTGCCTCCTGATGCGCCGTCGATGAGGGGGACGACGACACCGTTGCCGGTGAACGCCAATCGGGCGCGTTCAACGGTCGCGGCGATCAAGATAGTGCGTCGAAGCTCTGGCAGCGGTATCCATGTCGTCGGCGCCAGCCAGTCCGGGTGGGTGATCGCGTTCGCGTCGGCCAGGTCCCACACTGGAGCTTCGACCGTCGCGGGGACCGACCAGGAGATGCCCGCATCGGTGCACACCCCGACTTGCCAGTGCGCGATCTCGCCCGGTCGCAGATCCGGGCCGGGCCATGGGGCGTGGGGAGTGTTCGTTTCGGTCACGGGTGCTGAGGGGAGGTCATCCAACGTCGCGGCCCGACGGATCGCGAATCCCTGCGGGTGCGGATGGGATTCACCGGCGACACGCCAGGACAGGACCGGCCGGGCGGTGGGCACCGTGGCGGAGTCGAGGTGCCCGGCCGCCTTGAGCGCGTATGCGTAGGGAAGTCGCTCGGTCATGACGTCGCTCCAGGAAGGTGGCGACGGGCGGTGACGGATCGCGCTGCCGCGCGAACCACGCCTTGACCGTCGGCTTTGCTGAGCCGCTCGCGCGCGTCGGGGTGCAGCCAGATCGGCGCCTGCGGGTGCAGCGGCAGGACGTGCACGGTGACCGTCCCGGTCCCGGCGGGGATCGGGAGCGTCCACAGCGTCCCGTCCCAGAACCGGTCGGACACCAGGGAACCGTCGGCCTCGGCCACCGCGACGTCGCCGATCCAGTCGATCGTAATTTCCAGGTCGTGGTCCTGAAATGGGGCGGAGATGGCGATGTCGTAGCGAGAGCCTTCCGCGCACACGCGCTCGAGCGAAGGAGCAGAGGCCCGGCCGTTCGAGGACCCGTAGCTCAACGGCGGTTCGACCGCCGGACGAGACGCCTCGACATGGAGGTCGATGGTCGCGGCGGCCGGGCCGGGCTCCGGGACGAGGGTGCGGAACCGCAATTGCTCTGTGTCGAATCGGGCGGCGGGACCGCCATTGCGGACCCAGGTGAGCACACCGATGTCGTCGACGTCCAGTTCGTCGGCACTGGTGTAAAGCACGCCGTCGATCACCCAGGCCTCCTCGGCGAGGTCGGCGGGCAGCACGACGATCGCGTCCCGACCGACCTCATGCGTCCACACTCGATCGGGATCGGCTTCGACCACTATCTCCTCCAGGGCGATCCGCGCGCTGATGCCGGGGAGCGCGGCCAGGACCGCGAGGCGTCCGCCACCGGGACGGTCCAGGAGCGTGAGCAGGTTCGCCGTCGCCCAGCCGAGGCGGGTTCGTCCGATCTGGAGGCCGAAGGGGAACCGCCCGATGGTCCCGGCCGGGATCGCGATGGGCTTGTCGGGGAAGGTGAGTTCGCGGCCGGGCAACGCAATCGAGAAGACCACCGGGACGCTCGGGCCCAGCGCGCCGTGCGGCTGGCGGCGGTTGACGAACACGAAGCCGCGCTCGCCGTCGGAGCGGATCGCCCACCGCAGCGTCTCGGTGTCGAAGGCGTCGGCGGGCACCCGGTCGGGCAGGGTGGAGGGCATCTGGACGAGCCGGTCGCCCACGGCCGCAAGGAAGGCATGCTGCTGGCGCAGCAGGGCGTGCGTCCGGGTGAGCTGCCCTGCCGCGCCGATGGGGGCGTGGAAGTCGTAGTCGATCTGCGGCAGGTCGTTCGGGTAGCCCGTGGCGTGGGATTCCTGCAGGCCGAGGCCGGGATTGCGGCCGCCGGCGAACATGTAGTAGCCCTGCCAGGCCGATCCGTTGCCCAGCTTGACGTTGGCCACCGCGGCGATGTCCTCGGCGTCGAGCACCGGCCGACGATGGTAGGCCGTGGCCATGCCCCCGCCCAGTTCGCAGGTCACCGGCGGGAACACGGTCGAAGGCGAGCGCGACTCCGGACCGGTCTCGGTAGCGAGGGACCGCAGGTCGGCGCCGATGCCCGGGTCGTCCCACACGTGGCGGAAGAAGAAGTGCTCGCGGAACGTCACGTCCCAGGGGGCGTCCGCGTCGGTCCAGAACCCGTCCGCGTAGCCGCCGTACATGGGGAGGACCTCGTCCTCGGGCAGTGCCGCCCCGCCCCAGGCCGTGGCCATCCAGAGTGGAGCCCGCATGCCCGCCGCAACCGCCATCCGCTTCAACGTCGCGATGTGGTCGGGCTGGTCGTACAGCTCGTTCTCGACCTGGATGCCGATGACCGGGCCGCCGGGTTGGAAGTGCGCGGCGAGGTGGTCGGCCAGCGCGGCGAACCAGGGCTCGACGAGCGCGAGGTAGGCGGGGTCGTCGGTGCGGTGGCGGACTCCGGCCGCCTGGACCCAGTCGGGGAAGCCGCCGTTGCGCACTTCGCCGTGGCACCACGGGCCGATCCGCAGCACGACCTCGAGGCCGGTCTCGGCGCACAGGTCGACGAACGCGCTGATGTCGCGGTCGCCTTCGAAGGAGGGGGGCGCGTCGCGCTCGGGCTGGTAGTGGTTCCAGAAGAGGTAGGTCGCGACGGTGTTCACCCCGCCGTTGCGCATGGCGCGGAGCCGGCGCCGCCACGACTCCCGCGGCACCCGGGTGAAGTGGAGCTCGCCGGACACCGGAAACCAGGGCTCGCCCTTCCGGGTCAAATAGCGACTGGTCAGGCCGATCCGGTGGTCGGCGCCGGGGACGATCATCGGCGAGTCGGCCAGCGGGAGCATCCAGGGACGGTGCGTCGCGGTCACGGCGGCGTCTTGTCGGCTCACAGGTTGCCCATCTTCTCGAGCGCACGGCGGCGGTCCGCACACGGGAGTTCCATACTAAAAACGTTTTTTGATTTTTGCAAGCAGAGAATTGACAGCGCTGCCTGATCAGATCTATCGTCGGAACTCGAGCCACTTGAAACGTTTTTAGTCGCACCAGGAGCTGGTGCAGCCAGCAAAGGAGCTGCCGTGTCCCCCGACCTCACGCCACCGAGGCGGGTCCTGCCATGACCTCCTCGACGCGGACGGCGCCGACCGCGACCACCATGATTCCGAGCGGGAGCAGGAGAAAAGGCGCCAAGCATGCGAGCACCACGGGCATCAAGCCGCCGGTGTGGTTCCTCGCGCCCGCCGTACTGCTGTACCTCGCGATCGTGCTGATCCCCAATGGCCAGGGGTTGTTCTTCTCCTTCACCGACTGGGACGGCCTCGGCAGCACCTGGGCGCCGGTCGGGATCGACAACTACCGAACGGTGCTGTCCGACCCGAACTCCCTCCAAGCGATCCTCAACACCTTCGTGCTGACGCTCGTGGTCACCATCGGCCAGAACCTCATCGGCCTGCTGCTCGCGCTCGGCGTCAACAGCCGCGTCAAGAGCCGCTACCTGCTCCGGCTCGTGTTCTTTCTGCCGGTCGTGCTGACCCCCATCGTCGCCGGATATCTGTGGAAGTACCTGCTCACCCCGAACGGCACGCTCAACGGGTTCCTGGAATCGATCGGGCTGAGCGCATGGCGGCAGAACTGGCTCGGCGACCCGGAGATCGTCCTCTACTCAATCTGCGCGGCCATCATCTGGCAGGGCGCGGGCTACTCCATGGTGATCTACCTGGCCGGACTGCAGGCAGTCCCTGCCGAGGCCCTCGAAGCCGCGGCGATCGACGGCGCCGGGGCCGCCCGACGCACCTGGTCGATCACGCTGCCGCTCATCAACGGCGCGATCGTCGTCAACCTCCTGCTGTGCGTCATCGGCAACCTCAAGCAGTTCGACACGGTCTTCTCCATGAGCGAGGGCGGACCGTCCGGCGCCAGCGAGACCATGGCGACCGTCGTCTACAAGACGGCCTTCACCTACCTCGAATACCCCGACGCCCTCGCCCAAGGCGCGATCCTGACCCTGCTCGTCGGCGTGATCGGCTTCGTCCAGTTCCGCCTCACCCAGCGGAAGGCGCTCGCATGAACCGCTACACCTGGCGCACCTTCTGCCTCGAGATCGCACTTCTCGCGGGCGCGTTCGTGTTCATGGTGCCGATGTTTGTCCTCGTCGCGGTCGCATTTCGCCACCCCGAGGGCGTACCAGGCTTCCTCGGCTTCACCTGGCCGCTGGACTTCTCGAATCTGGGCGACGCGTGGGTCGAGTCCGCCATGGGCCCGAGCATCATCAACAGCACCTGGATCACCGGCGTCTCCGTCGCGCTCATCATCGCCCTCGCCTCGACGGCTGCCTACACCCTCACCCGCCGCACCCAGCACTGGACGAAGGGACTGTTCTACCTGTTCCTCGCCGGTTTCCTCTTCCCCGGGCAACTCGCGATGCTGCCGTTGTACCTGGCGTTCGCCAAACTCGGGATGGTGGGAAATCCGCTCGCGGTGGTGCTCATCAACGTCGGCGGATTCATGCCGTTCGCGATCTTCCTCTACTCGGTGTTCCTCCGGGACCTGCCGAAGGAGTACGAGGAGTCGGCCACGATCGACGGAGCCAGGCCGATGCGGATGTTCTGGTCAGTGGTCTTTCCGCTGCTGCGTCCCGTCACCGGCACCGTCGGCATCCTCACCGCATTGTCGATCTGGAACGACTTCTTCACCCCGCTGCTGTACCTCACCGGCGGCGACAGTAGGACCGCGCCGTTGTCGGTCTTCACCTTCGTCAGCCTCTACGGAGCGGACTGGCCGATGGTCTTCTCCGCCCTGATCACCTCGGTGATCCCGATCCTCATCGCCTACGTCCTGATGCAGCGATTCATCATGCGGGGCTTCGCCTCCGGGCTCAAAGGATGAGCGCCCGCCCGAACGCATACCGCCCGACCCATCGAAAGGCAAGCACCATGCTGTCAACGAAGACACGCCACCGCACTGCCGCGGCCACCGTCGCCGCGGCGCTCACCGCCACCGCCCTGGCAAGCTGCTCCACCGGCGGTACGAGCGACGACGAGAACGTCCTCACCGTCGCGACCAACGGCGGCGACGCCATGAAGTCCGTCATCGCCGCTTTCGAAGAGGCCAATCCCGGTGTCACGGTCGAAGTCCGCGACTCCCCCGAGAACTACCAGCAGGTCACCGCCACCCAGCTCACCGGCGGCACCGCACCGGACATCATCCAGGTCTTCCCCGGCACCGGCAACAACGTCAGTGTCAAGATCGCCGGCGAGAAGGACTTCCTCCTCGACGTCTCCGACGCCGACTGGGCCGCCACCGTCCCCGAGAGCGCCCGCGACCTGCTCACTACCAACGACGGTGCGCTCGTGGCGGTCCCGATGACGTTCTCCTCGATCGGCGGCATCTACAACCAGGGCGCCCTCGACGAACTGGCCCTTACGGCGCCCACCACCTGGACCGAGGTGCTGCAGTTCTGCGCCGACGCGGCCGAGGCCGGCAAGGTCGCCTACGGGCTCGGCCTCTCCGACACCTGGACCACGCAGCTGATCCCCTACGCGCTCACCGCCACCCTCGTCTACGCCGAGGACCCCGACTTCGCGCAGCACCAAGTCGAAGGCACCGCGACCTTTGCCGATTCCGCATGGAAGACCGCGCTGGAGCAGTACGTCGAGATGAACGACGCCGGCTGCTTCAACGAGTCGCCCAACGGCACACCATATTCGGAAGTGCAGGACGCCGTGCGCAGCGGCGACACCCTCGCCACGGTCAGCGTCGCCGCCGAGAACGCGACGATCGCCGCGGGCGGACCTGACGGCCTCGAACTCACCTATGCAGCCTTCCCCGCCACCGACGACCCGGCCGACACCTTCCTGTCGGCGACGATCGGCCCCTCGTTCGCCATCAACGCCGCGACCGACAAGACCGACCTCGCCAAGGAGTTCCTCGCTTACCTCGCCGAACCCGAGACGCAGATCGCCTACGCCGATAAGTACGGCGACACCGCCGCCCTCCCAGGCGACCTGACCCAGGACAGCGCAGTCGCCCAAATGGTCACTGGTTACGTCACCGAGGGCAAGGTCGCCTCGTGGCCCGACCAGCTCTGGCCGAGCACCACCGTCCAACCCGCGCTCTTCGACGGAGTGCAGGCCATCTTCAGCGGCCAGAACACTACCGATGACGTATTGGCCGACATGGATGCAGCCTTCCACGAGTGACTCCGGCCGCGACCAACATCAGTCCGTTGAGGATCCTCCAGACTCAATCTATCGACATCTATCTATTTACATAGTAAATTTAGTGCCTCAAGTAAGCAGGGATGCCGCCGACGGGGCCTCACCCCTCGCGGAACTCACGCCCTGCCGCCTCTCACGACACTGGAGCACAGCATGCAAACCGTCCTGTCCGACGCCCCGCCTCGAGCTCATCGGCAACGATGGCGACGCCTGGCCCTGGCGTTCCTCGTCTCCCTCGCAGCAATCGCCGCAAGCCTCACGCTCTCCCCCGGCACCGCCTCCGCCGCAACGACATCACTGACCAGCGCCGCATCCGGTCGCTGCCTCGACACCACAGGAGGCAGTGCCACTCCCGGCACTGCCGTGGTCATCCGGGACTGCTCGGGCGCGGCGAGCCAGCAATGGGAGTTCACGACCGCCGGTGAACTGCGCACCTCGGGTGGCACCCGCTGCCTCGACGCGTACAACAACCAGACCACCGCCGGAACCCGCCTGGTGATCTGGAACTGCAACGGCGGCGCCAACCAGCAGTTCAACCTCAACGGCAACGGCAGCATCGGCGGGGAGCAGTCCGGCCTGTGCGTCGACGTCGTCGGCGCCGCCACCGCCAACGGCACCGCGACCCAGCTCTGGAACTGCAACGGCCAGACCAACCAACGATGGTCCAGCGGCGGCGGCAACCAGCAGTGCACCGTGCAGCCGAACAACCCCAACGCCACGCAGCAGGCCCGGAACCTGCTGTGCTTCATCCAAAGCCAGTACGGCAACCACATCATCTCCGGGCAGCAGGAATCCACCTGGATCGGCGGACCCGAATACGAGATGAACTACATCTACAACAACACCGGCGAGCACCCGGCCATCCGCGGCCTCGACCGCGGCGACTCCCCCGACTTCTCCCAGCGGGCCATCGACTGGTGGAACGCCGGCGGCATCCCCATGATCGGCTACCACATGGGCGCGCCGACCCACCCCGACGGCTACGACGGCAGCCTGCAGACCGTCTCCATCAACCGCGTCCTCACGCCGGGCACTGCCGAGAACCGGTCGTTCCACGAGCGGCTGGACGGCGCCGCCGCCGAACTGCAGCAGCTCGAGGACGCCGGCGTCGCCGCGATCTGGCGGCCCTTCCACGAGGCCGGCGGCACCTGGTTCTGGTGGAGCAAAGAGGGCGGCCAGCAGTACAACCGCCTGTGGCGCTACATGTACGACTACTACACCCACACCAAGGGCCTGAACAACCTGATCTGGCTGCACCCCTTCAACGGCGCCCCGGACGCCGCGTTCTACCCCGGTGACGCCTACGTCGACTTCTCGGGGGCCGACACCTACGCGGGCAATGGCAACTACGACCCGCTGAACGCGATGTACAACCGGATGCGCGGCATCGTCGGCACCACCATGCCGATCGCACTGCACGAGAACGGACCCATCCCCGACCCCGCCCGGATGCAGTCCACCAACACCCGCTGGGTGCTCTTCAACACCTGGCACGGTGAGCATTTGACCGTCAGCAACTCGGTCGCACACCTGCGCAACGTCTACAGCAGCAGCTACGTCATCACCCGCGACGAAGTCCCAGACCTCGGTTAGCGGAACGACTGGCAACGCCATTAGGTCAAATCGGACGGCCGGGAGGGGACTCTCCCGGCCGTTCCGGTCACCTCACGCAGTGGATTCGCGGATGGCGACCGTGAACGGGGCGGAGAACTGGCGTGGCGGGAGCGTCGGGTCGGCGATGCGCGAGAGGATGAGGTCAAGGGCCTTCGCGGCAGTCCAACGATGGTCGGGACTGACGGTGGACAGTGACGGTGTGAGCACCGCGGCCGGGGGGATGTCGTCAAAACCGATGAGGCGCATGTCCTCCGGAACGCGCACGCCGCGGTCCCGCAGGCCACGCATGATCCCCATCGCGACGGTGTCGCTGAACACCACCACGCCGTCGATGTCGAGGTCCGCATCGGCGATCCGGTGTCCGGTGCTTCGTGCGCCTTCCCAAGAGAACGCGTCCAGGGTGAATCGCAGTTCCGGTTCGGGTTCAATGCCGCGGTCCTCCAACGCGGTCCGGTAGCCGTTGTAGCGCCGCGTGATCATGGTGAGCCGGTCGAGCTCGCCGTCGGTGACGACCGCGATGCGTCGGCAACCTTGGTCGATCAGGTGCTCAGTGGCCGCGGCGGTGCCGGCCTCGTTGGGCATCATGATGTGGTCGAACCGGCCGCCCAGGTCCTGCTCGCCGAGCAGCACGATCGGGTAGCGCTGGGCGGGCACCGACGGAACCGACGGGTCGAACTCGACCGCCGCGAGAAGCAGTCCGTCCAGGTGAAGCGCGCGCGATTGGGCGATCGCGGTGGCCTCGCCCTCGGCGACGCCACTGGTCTTCTCGACCGCGATGCGGTAGCCGCGCTGTGCCGCTTCGTCAATCAAAAGGTCGGCGAGCATGCCGTAATAGACGTTGCCGAGCTGCGGGACAGCGAGCCCGATGACCCGGCTGCGTCCCGACTTCAGGGCACGGGCGGAGAGGTTCATCTGGTAGCCGGTGGCGCGGATGGCCTCCAGAACGCGTTCCCTCGTCTCATCGCTCACGTTGATGCGCTTGGTGATGACGTTGGAGACCGTCATGGTCGACACGCCGGCGAGGCGGGCGACATCGCTCATGGTGACCTTGCCTTGATTCACCAGGCCTCCGCATTCTGCGTACTCTTCGGCGCCGCGAGCCGATGCCTTGCGGCTCCGGAATCCGCTGCTCAATCGATTGCCGTAGACGGGAGTATAACGAATGTCAATCCGCCTCACGATCGTCGCCGTCCGGGTGAAAGCCGGAAGGACCTGCGCGAAGGCAAGCCCGTGGAGTCAAGGTTTCAAGCGCTGGCGCTAATGGAGAGGCACGGCGAACCGGCCGGGGCGCTGGAGTCGTCCAGTGTCCCGGCCGGTTTTCTTCTATGAATGGGACAGCTCGCGGAGGACGCGGACACCGCCTGCGGGGACGACGATCATCGGTCCGGCGTAGGCGTTCGCTTCGATTTCGGTGCTCACGGGAAAGTCGGCACCCGTGAGCAGGTCGCGTCC
Organism: Glycomyces sp. NPDC021274; assembly: GCF_040641195.1. NCBI lineage: Bacteria > Bacillati > Actinomycetota > Actinomycetes > Glycomycetales > Glycomycetaceae > Glycomyces > Glycomyces sp. NPDC021274. The sequence goes on from NZ_JBFADC010000015.1 coordinate 21,549, forward strand.
TTCGGCGACGACCTTCTGGTCGACGTCGGTGTGGTTGAGCAGGAACAGGTATGAGCGGCCGTCGCCGACGCGGCGGACCGCTTCCAGGCCCGGCGGGGCGGTCACCGGCGGTTCAAGGTCGGCGGTTTCTATGAGGTGCCCCGCGATGCGGTCGATCGACTCGGGGGGAAGGTGCACCGAGACGTACCAGGCCGAACCGTCGCCGACCGCGTTTCGAGTGACGGCGGGGCCGCCCGCGAGGGAGCTCGAGGTGTACGAGACCACGGTCTCGGCGGTCTCCAGGACCACGCGTTCGGTCCATTCCTTCACGGCCGCACCGTCGTCCAACGCCACGGTCTCATGCGCTTGGAGCGGGTAGTACTCGTCGGTCCACGCTCCGAGGACGTCTCGGAACGCGCCGGGGAATCCGCCGGGGATCACCTGGTTGTCCGAGTCGCAGACGCCGGAGAGGTAGGTGACCAGGAGAGTTCCGCCGCGTTCGGGGACGGCGCGCAGGCGCGCGGCCACCGGTTCGGCGACAGTGAGCAGGGTCGGGACGATGACCAGGTCGTAGCCGTCGAAGTCGGTCGACGGCGGGACGACGTCGCACAGGATGTTCCGTTCCCACAGCGCGCGGTGCCACTCGCGCAGCTCGCGCCCGTAGGACAGGCCTCGGTGCGGTTTGAGGCCGTGCTGGAGCGCCCACCCGGCCGGGTCGTCGGCGACGATGGCGGCTCGGGCCGGTTCGACTTGCGTCCCTTGGACTTCGGCGAGGGCTTTCAGATGCTGCCCGAGTTCGCGCACTTCCCGCCAGACGCGGGAGCGGGTGCCGCTGTGCGGGAGCATCGCCGAGTGGAACTGCTCGGCGCCCGCGCGGGAGGCCCGCCATTGGAAGAACATCGCGCCGTCCGAGCCGCGGGCGACGTGTCCGAGCGAGTGGCGGACGATCTCGCCGGGGTCCTTGGCGCGGTTGCGCTGCTGCCAGCTGGGCGATCCGGTGGAGCTCTCCATGAGCAGCCACGGGCGCCGGTCGGGGAACAGGCCGCGCATGCGGTCGGCGGCGAACGCGAGGTCCTGCTCTCGCAGCGGGTCGTCTACCAGCGTGTAGTGGTCGTTGGCGGCGATCGCGGTGTGCGGGGCCCAGGTCGCGTAGTCGACGACCTGCGCTCCGGCGCCGACCATGAGGTTGGTGGTGATCGGCGTGTCCGAGTACCGCTCGACGACCTCCTTCTCGGCCAGGTACTGCGAGAGCAGCGCGTCCGAGGAGTAGCGCTCGTAGTCCAGGAACAACCCGGGGTTCGGTGCGCCGTGGCGCCCGCGCGGCGGCAGGATCTCCTCCCAGGCGCCGAAGCGGTGTCCCCATTGGTTAGTGCCCCAGGCGGTGTTGACCGCTTCGAGGGTGCCGTGCCGCTGGCGCAGCCAGTCGCGGAAGGCCTCGGCCGAGAGGTCGCAGTAGCAGCGGGCGTTGCCGCCGCCGAACTCGTTCCCGATGTGCCACAGGCGCACTGCCGGGTGGCGGCCGTAGCGTTCGGCGAGGGCCTCGACATGGCGCAGCGCGTAGCGACGGAAGACCGGCGAGGCCGCGCACCAGGCGAGGCGTCCGCCCGCCGGTTCCCGGAAACCGTCCACGAGGACGGGCGCGATCTCGGGGTGCGCGGCCAGGAGCCAGCTCGGCGGGGCGGCGGTCGGGGTGGCGAGGTCGATGCCGATCCCGTGGCGGTGCAACAGCTCGATGATGTCGTCCAGCCAGGTCCAGTCGCGGACGCCGTCGGCGGTCTCGACCGTGCCCCAGGCGAAGATCCCGAGCGACACGAGGTTGACACCTGCTTCGCGCATGAGGCGGACGTCCTCGTCCCAGGCCTCGCGGGGCCACTGCTCAGGGTTGTAGTCACCGCCGAACGCGAGGCCATCGGTGAAACGCACCGCCGGTCGCAAGGTCGGCGCCGGTACATTCACGCGGACCGCGTCCCGGGGGTCGCCGCTGCGCCAGGGGTTGGAATAGTTCACCGTGGTTCGACTCCTCATCAGGGGTGAGCGTCTCGGCGTCGTGGGACATGCCGGCTATCGGCCCGGGCTCCTTCGTCCCGCGGAACCGATGATGTGCGCTCGAGCATCGGTGGTAATTATTAAACCGCTAAATTTACGGTGTCAAGCATTAATCTCGGCGAGACCTCGACGGCGCGCCCGGCCACGCGCGCAGAATCGCCAGAACACGAGTGCTCGACCGATCCAGTACAGTGACCCCAGCCGCTCACCGGCTGCCGAGCATTCACCCAGCAGGAGGCCGCCTTGCGCTCGTTCGGGGCAAACACGCGCATGCCGACCCTGGCCGCGGTCCTGGACCTCATCCGCGCACGCGGCTCCGTGAGCCGCGTCGAACTGGCCGAGGCCACGGGCCTCACCGCGGCGACCATGACGCACGCCGTCCGCAAGCTCATCGGCCTCCGCCTGGTCCACGAGGTCGGCACCGTCCCCTCGCAGGGCACGCCCCGGAGACTCCTCGGTATCAGAACCGATTCCTGCTACATGGTCGGCATCCAATTCGACGCGTACACGGGCACCGGCGTGGTGGTGGACGTCGCCGGCACGGTTCTGGCGCAACGGGAACTGCCCGCACCCGGCATGCGATCCCCTGCGGACGCGATCGCCGACATCGCCGAGACGGTACGCCTCCTGCTGCAGGACGCCGCGGTACCGCGCGAACGCGTGCTCGGGATCGGCTTGGCCACCTACGGACCGCAAGACCGTGAAGCCGGCATTCTGCTCACACCGCAGCCGACCCCCGAATGGCAGGGCCACCCCCTCGCCAGAACCCTGTCCGAGGCCACCGGGCTCCCCGTGTCCATTGAGAACGACGCCACCGCGGCGGGCATCGGCATCCAGACGCTCAGTGACTCGGCCTCAAGCTTCGCCGTCGTCTACATGTCCGGCGGGATCGGAGCGGGCATCATTCTCGACGGGCACCCCTACCGAGGGGTGACCTCGAACGGCCTCGAACTCGGCCACATCTCCGTCAACGCCCTCGGAGCTCCATGCGATTGCGGCAACCGCGGCTGCCTCGACCGGGTGGCCGGTCCGACCGCCATCGTGGAGCAGGCACTCGCGGACCCCGAACTCGCCGACCGCATCGAACGCGCCGCCGACCCGCTCACCGCATTCCTGTCGATCGGCCGCGCCGCACTCCACGGCGACCGAGCCGCAACCGAGCTCATCGCCACCTCTACACAGCGCCTGGCCGTCGCCACCGTCACCCTCGTGAACCTGTTCGACATCGGCCGCGTCATCCTCGCCGGGCGGGCGTTCACCGACATTGGGCCGGTCTACCGAGACGCCCTCCAAACCGTGCTCGACGAGGCGATCTTCATGCGACACGTCCACACCGTCCAGGTCGAACTCGCACCCGACGTCACCCAGGCCGCCGCCGTCGGAGCCGCAACCGTCATCCTCCGCAACCTCCTCGAGTCCCCCGATACGACGTAGGCCGAGTTCGCGAACCTCCTAAGCCTCGGGGAGGTCGGCAAGGGCTGAGGCATCAGCACCGCGCATCCTGCGTTGGGGTGCTGCGGGCATCCGGGGTGCACCGCTGCGCAGTCGGTAGCCGAGTTGCGGAGGTACCGCTTGAGCATGCCGATGAGCGGCAGCCCGAGGAGGTCGCACGCGCGGGAATCCCCTTCGGTCGGAGACGGTCCGTAAGATTGCGGACTCGAGAAGATTGATTCGTGATCCTCATTCCCTGAAATGGTGACGGTCTATGTCGAAAATGGCTAAGCGGGACTTTTCTGGCATACGGCAATGGTGTGGAGAGCAGAGCCGTGCCTTCGAGGAGCTTTCGTTCCAACTCCTCGCCGCCGCCTTCAACACCGGCCCCAGCGACACCGACCGCGCTGAAGCCGAAGCCCCGCCGTGGAACATCGCCGCCGCCCTCCTGGCGCTGGAGGAGACCGGGCTCGACGGCCGGGGCGAGTGCGAGGACGCCCACCGGCGCCACATGGCAGGAGACGACCTCACCGCCGACGACCTCGCGCGCAGCCACGCCTTCCTCGCCCGACGCACGCTCGAGGACTTCACGCAGTGGTTCACCGAGCAGATCCGCTCCCACGGCCTCCCCCGCGCCGGCATCGACCCGGTCGAAGTCTGCTTCCTCGCCACGGCCCAAGCCGCCGCCTGCCCCGACCAGACCTTCCGGCTCGAATGCCTCACCCGCGCCAAGGAGCTTGCCGCCATCGGCGACATCGACCCCGAGTATCTGGCCCTGCTCGAATCCTCAGCGCACTCCTGGTAGCCCAGCGCCAAGGCCGATGACGGAACAGCCCCATGCGGCGGCCCCTGCACCACGCCCGGGCCGGGCCCGACTGCATGCTGGTCGCACCGCCTGAGGCTGATCTCGGTATCAGAGTGGCGCATCAGGCATGTCGACCACGGCGTCCACATCGGCCATAGCAACCACGTCATCCGGCGGGTCCCTCCAGTTGCCCGAACTCCCCGGAGCAGCGTGCACAGCCTCCTGCTCGCTCAACTCCATGCCGTTCCCCCAGCCAGCAGAACCCTGGGTGTCTGCCGCTCGCGGGTGCGGACGCTACCCGACGGCCGGGGCGACCGGGCTGCGCCCTGGAACTGCGTTCCTCGCCCCTTCCCCGCCGGGTAATGGCGCCGCACCGCGCGGCAGCCCCCGGCACCGCGCCCGACGCTGGAAGGCGCAACGCCATGACACCACACACCACTTTCAACACACTTATGGAGCAGACCGCCGGTCCGGCCGAGTTCGCCGCCGCCTTCATGGACGACCTCGGCCTGACCGGGATCTTCGAGCGAATGGACATCGCCGAAGAAGAGATCGCCACCGCCCGCAAGCGCCGCCCAGAAGCAAGCGACCAGCTCTACCACTCCTTCCACCTCCTCACACCCACCCACGAGCGCATGGAGTACGAACCGGTCTACCGCTCGCACTGCCGCGAACTCCTCCACCGCGTCGCCGCCGGAACCGACACCCGCCCAGGGACGGCCGCTGAGGTCTGCTGCGCCCTCCACGAGGTCTCCCTCATCACCCCGATCACGTCCCCGGCCTCCGGGTTGTACTTCAGGATGTGGCGATCCGCCCGGCTCCCGGACTTCCCTGAACTCACCGACCTCAGCAAGCACCATGAGGCCCTGGAGGGGTCGCGGATCGACGACCACGAGTCCGTGATGCGCCGCAAGCTCGCCGATCCCACCCGGACCCTCGACGGGGTCGAATGCCGCGGACTCCACCACGGCGAACGCGTCACCTGCACCCTCGCGCCCGCCCCGGCCCTTCTCGACTCCCTCGGTGCGGGGGTCGCGTCGTGAATGGTCACGACTTCCGCCATGTGCCGGGATCTCGACCAGCCCCGCGATTAGCGCGAAAGCGAGCATCTTCGCCGACTAGTAGCGCTCGGGCTGCTCCCAGTCGGCATGTGCCCGGACTGCCGGAGGGCGATCATCCGCGCCGAACCCGAATGGACAGCGGACGAAGCGATCCGGCTCCAGTCGAGCACCAGCGTGTGCGATGCACGGATCGCGGCCCGCCTGGTCGCCGCACACGTCAACGCGGCCAGGCCCACCGCAGCCGTGGCGACCATGCAGTACCTGCACCTCAAGATCGAAACCGACGACACCACCGCACCCGAGCGCCACCTCCTGCGCGACCGCATCACCGAAGGCATCCCGGACTTCGAGAACCCGACCTGGACGCTCGTCTACGACCTCCTCAGCAGCCTCTTCACGAGATTCTCTGCCGACATCACCCGTTCGGAATTAGTCATTGGCGCAGTTGCCAATCGTGGCAGTATCGTCACTCTCATGTCCGATTTCCAGGCATCCTCCGAGTCGCTGAGGGTGATCACGGGGGCCATCGATCAGGCAGTCGCCTCCCCGTACTTCGCTCCCGCCAAGGCGCTGAACGGTTTTGCGGTCCCTCCGGGCCTCGTTCTCGATCAGGCGGAGCAAGCAGGTCTTCATCTGCTCCGCAACCTCATGCCGCGGGACCGCGGGGTGTTGGAGTTCGTCCCCTTCCCGGCTCCGGCCGACGGCGAGCCCTCCACCATCGAGTCGCACGGCCCCGATGTCGCCGACGTACTCGCCCGCTGGAGCCAGGTATGCGAGGAGGCCGAAGCCCGAGCGGTCCTACTCCACCTGGTGTTTCTCATTCGTTTCAGCACCAACGGCATGGACCGGGGGCTCAATATACTCGCCGGCAAGGTGATCGAGTCCTACCTCCTCTCTGCGAAGCATCGAGCCGCGATTGGTCCGAGTGCCGATCTGCCGGGGCCGTCTGCCCTGTACTTCCTGGCACCGGCGACCGACATGCTCACTTCGGCGATGCTGGTCGCCCTGATCTCAGGCCACAAACGCGGCGGCGGTGGGATCACCGAGTTCGTGATGGCGCTCGCCCCCACCTACATCACCGACAAGTACGCCGAGGAGATCGGCTTTCCGCTCTGCATGCTCGACGTGCTGAGGATCTTCCCGAAGATCATGCCGCGAAATGACGTCCTGGTCCTCCTCCGCAAGGCCGAACGGCTCTGCACCGGAGAGATCTCGCACCAGGTCGCCGTCGAAGCGCTCATCAGCCACCCGGGCCTGCCTGAAGAAGACCAGCTCGACGCTGCACGCCGGTTCGTCACGTCGATGATCGAGACCGCCACCACCGCCCACCCCAACGACGCGATGGGGATCTACCTGAGGCTCAACAAGTTCTGCCACGAGCACGGCCTGGCGCGCGACCCGCTAGTTCGGACCGTCACCTACGCGATCACCACCGTGGCACCGAAGATGGAGCTCCACTATGACCGAATGGAAGTGCCGAGAGAGGTGGTCGACATCGTGAACTACGAGATCGCGGCGATCATCGGACGCCTAGAGAAGGCGACCTCCCTGGCCGAGGCGCTCGCGATGGTCGTCGACGGTCCACCACCGCTTCCCCCGCCCAGGGAGGGTGACGAAGTGGATCTCGACGGCCTCCTCCTGATCGAGCTGCTCAAGCTCGGCGAAAGGAACCTCCCGCTCCGCTCGGTCCCGATCGACCACCTCGGCGCCGAGGGAATCGCCGATGCCCGTGCCCTTGCGATGGTGATCGGCGCGCTGGTGCCGGCGGCGGCGCTCGAATTCATTGGTGAGCGGTTCAACCCGACCGAGGAGGCGACGCTCGCTACGCTGCCCAAGTTCCTTGTCCAGCCCGCGAATCGTCAGCGTCTCGCCCGGGCGCTCATGACGTTCTGGAGCGGCGATGCGGACCGCATCGACGATACTCAAGCCCGAGCGACGCTCCTGATCGAAGGGGCGGCTCGTGAAGTCGCGGATCACCTGGAGCTGACGGACTACCAACCTCCCCTGGTCTCCGGCCCCGAACCGCACAACGCGAAGCACGACGGGCTGGAGGAGCTGTTGACCTCCCTGGCCGGACGCGATGAGCTCGACCAGGACTGGCTCGACTCGATCGACTTCATCGCACGCCAACCCGGGGTAGGGCTGAACCTCCGCAACGACACCGCGCATGCCCTCAATCGTGAGGGCCGTCGCGTGTTCACCGGTCTCGCCCTCCAAGCGGCGCTCTACCTGGTGTCGGTTCTTGGACTCCAACATACCGAGTCCTAACCTGCGCGGCGGCGCTTGCTGGGCCGGTCCAGGGTAGCCGCTTCGCGGCTGGGCCCGGGCCTTCAGCAAGCGCCGCCGACTTCAACATCACGTCGGCGGCTGATCCGATTGGAGGCTCCCGTGGAGCTCACCCAGATCCCGCCCGCGAACCTCGTCCCGCACCAGAAGAACGCGCACTCCGAACTGCGCGGCATCGACGCACTCGCCCAGACCGTCGAGTACCTCGGCATCATCGAACCACTCGTCGTCCTCCCCGCCGACGAGGACGGCAACCACACGATCGTCGCCGGGCACCGCCGCCACGCCGCAGCACTCCAGGTCGGATTGGAGACCGTGCCGTGCGTGGTCGTCGACGACCCTGGTGCGGCCGACCAGCTCGTGACCATGCTGGTGGAGAACCTGCACCGCGATGACCTCACTGTCCTCGAAGAGGCCCAGACCTACCAGCAGCTCACCCTCCTGGAATGGGAGCCCGAGCGTATCGCCCGGGCTACCGGCCGGGACCTCGACCGCGTTCAGCAGTCCCTGACCCTCCACCAGCTCCCCGAGCAGGTCCAGCAGGCCGCCCACACCGGGGAGGTGGACCTGGTTTCGGCCGCTGCCCTGACGGAGTTCGCGCACGATCCCAAGGTGATCGAGCGGATCATGAAGAAGGCCGGCGGGCACTGGAGCGTCCAGCACCTCATCGCCGAGGAACGCCACCGCCAGCAGACGAAGGACACTCTCGACCGCCTCAAGGCCGAACTGGTCCTCGCCGGCGTCAAGGTGACGCCGCGCCCGAAGTTCCTCACCGAGGGCGGCACCGCTGTGCCCCTGCACCACCTCGTCGACGCCGAAGGCGAGCCCGTGGACCCGGAGTGGGTCAAGAGCGAGCCGGGGTTCGCGGCCTACATCAACCGCGACTATGGCGCCAAGGCCGAGTACTACTGCCCCGACCCCGCCGCGGTCGGGCTGCGCCCGGCTCCGGGGTCCTCGGCGGGACACCGGGCCGAGCGCGAGGCCCGCGACGCCGAGATCGAAGCTCGGCGAGAGGCGTGGGAGGCCGCGACCGGGGTGCGGACTGATTTCCTGCTCGCCAAGTACGGCACCGCGAAAGGCGCGAAGCCACTGTTCCGACTCGCGCTCGCCGAGCTTGCGAGCACCAGCATGAATCTGCCCCACGACGAGTACGCCGATCTCGCCGATGCCCTCTGCGGCTGCCCGATCCGGGAACTGCCCCAAAACGCAGGGCTCGACCGCCTCACCCGCGCCACCGTCGCCCGCTGGCTCGTCCACGCAGAGAAGAACCTGATCGGCCTCGCCCGCGGCTACTGGGGCGACCTGGAGCACGCGCTGTCCTACCTCGACCTCCTGGTCGCCGGAGGGTACGAGCTGGCCGAGGTCGAAGCGCAGCTGCACGAGTCGATCACAGCCCGCCTTGCCGGCGAAGCAGAGGGAGACGAAGCGGAAAAAGGCGACGAGAACGACGACGAGGGCCCGGGTCCGGACGCTGCGGTCTACGTCGCCGCCGACGCCGAAGACGTCGCCGACGCGGCCTCGGACCACAATGCGGACGTCGAGGCCGAGACCGACGATCTCGTCACGGCCTAAGCCCCCGGTGACCGGTGCCGCACCGATACGGCGCGGCATCGGCCACCAATACGCCTCATCGCCGCTCGATCGAGGCGACATGCCGTCGTGTCCGGTTGCACCGCAACGGCATCACCACGGATTAGGCTCAGCTCGCGCGGCCGGAACTCCATCGACCGGTGGGGTTGAAATCCGGACCCGGCTGTGCGCCAGTATATTCCGGCAGCCGGTCTCCTCGGTGGCGGAAATACCGTGTGCGCATCGACTCCGATGCGGTGGGCCGAGCAGCGAAGACCAACCTGTGCGACACGGACGCCACCCTTCCGAGAAAAGCCTGCTCATCGGAAGGACCGATAACCCGCAGGTTGGCGTGATTGCAGTATTTGGCATCCCACCTGCGACTTTGTTGCTACCTTGAGGGAATGAATACTGAGAACAACCAACCAAGCGCGAGCGAAGAAGTTCAAAGCGGGGACGCCCGGCTCATTGGCGGAAAGGTCATGATCTTTACCGATGGCAGTTGGCAACCTTCTTCTCAACTTCCGGACACAACCGTTGAACCAATCGTGCGCGTGATGCAGGAGGCTCAGCGCACTGAGCATCGGCGAGGCTGAGTGAGTGATACCGGCGTCGCAGGTCAGGCGCAGTCTCCCCTCGATGCGATCTCTGAAATGCGAAGCACAGCCAAGTGGATGATCGCGGCGCTCGGTGCGGTTGGGGCATCGCTGCTCGCGGCTTTCCCACTGGGCGCGTTGAATGGTGTGAGCAACACGACCGATCTCATTTGGGCAACCATTGGGCTCGTGCTCGGTATTAGCGGTGTCGCATACGCTATTTGGCGCACAGCCGAAGCACTAAGTCCACCTATCACCACGCTGTCCTCCGTAAATGACGACGGACTCAAAACACTTCGCACCCTTCTGGATGCGTCACCCGAGACATTCTACGGGCCCTTTGGAAACTCGGTTCATGATCTCGTTGAGAAGCGCCGTTACTATGAACACGCCGTGATCAGTATTTCCAAGCTAATTGCGTCGAATGAAGACTCGAGTCAGGATTTGGCGCTTCAGCGGGCTCTTGCCGAACAAGAGAGTAATGCCAGACTTGCTCGAAACCTACAGAAGCGTCTCCTGGAATTCGCCCATGCTTGGCAGGTTCGCGAACAACTCAGGAAAGCCCGCATCCACGCGATGGCAGCGGTTGGAGTGATCATTATTGGAGTCGTCCTCATAATGATTGCCGCCATTGAGCATTAACCTGACTCATGCCTGGACTATTTGGCCTAAAACATCCAAAAGAGCCACGGATTTGCCGCGCCTGGGAGCCGCGGCCTACGGTCGATGGAGGCGTGGCGTCGCTTGAGGGACACTGTCCACGATGCAGACGCCCTGATCATCGCCAATATGAGGTCCTCAGCCCAAGGGAACAAATGTTCGATAATCGGGGAGGCGGCAATGGCCGAACGGTGGCAAGACGACCGCCTGCGGAGTTGGCCGTAGCCCTGGCAATGCGGCTGGGCTCCGAGCTGCGCGCCGGGGCGGCGCCGGTCATCGGCGGGCTGCCGCCGCGGCGCGCCGTTCTCCCGGTCACCGACGCTCTCGCGCCCCTCCTGCCCGAAGGGGGCCTGTCCGGGCAGATCGGGATCGACGTCACCCGGCGCGGCGCGACCAGCCTGCTCTTCGGCCTGCTCGCCGTCGCGACGGCGAAAGGGCTGTGGTGCGCGGTCGTCGACCAACCGCGGCTCTACCCCCTCGCGGCCACCGCGGCCCGGGTCGACCTCGACCAACTGGCCCTCATCGACGTCACCGGCATCGATCAACGCCTCGCCGCGCTCGGCGCGCTATGCGAAGGCATCCCAATCGTCACCACCTCGACCAAGGGGCTTACCACCCGCCAGGTCGCGCGAGCGGGGTCGAAAGCGAGCAGGACCGGGACCGTCATCATCTGGCTCGAACACCAGCCGACACCGCGGCTCGACGCCCGCATCGCCGTGACCTCCTGCAAGTGGCTCGGGCTCAGACCGAACCAGCAGCGCCGCTGGGGGTCGGGACCGTCTCCCCGTGCCGTCTGCACGTCGCCGCCGCCCGGCGCGGCGGCCACCGCGCCGCAGCCGAGGTGTGGCCCTACGGTCGAGGCTCGTCAACCGGCTCCGCGTCGGAGCTTGGGGGCCGCTGAATGTCGCATTGGTCGAGCAGGTGGGCGAGGAAGCTGTAGGCCGCAAGCCGTTCCATCGCTTCTTGCTCACTGAGTTCATCGCCGGAGTGCGAGGTCGGGTTCCGCACGGTCAGGTTCAATCCTTCGGCGAGTCCTTTCAGCGACGCGGCGAGCGGCGGCAGGCCGTTACGCATGCTCTTGACCGTCTGGTCGTTCGCCTCCCCGGGCCAGACCAGACGCGGCCAGTCCGCCGCGTCCTTGGGCCGCTGGGTCTTTCGCGACGCGAGCGTCTGCTCCCAGAAGGTGGTGCCGTTGACACCTCCACGGCCGAGTTCCTTGCGCCAGAACTCGGTCAGCCCTTCCGCGGCTTCACGCACCGCAACCCGGTACTTGTGGGTCGTCCAGTACGGTGCGGCAGCACCCCAGACCACCGGATGGAACGACGAGGGAGCGAAAGCCGGAAGATCAGAATCCACCGCAGCCTCGGCGTCTTCGACCATCCCGCGGAGGCGTCCTCGGGCCGAAGCTGCCGTGCTGCGGATGTCCTGCGGAGCGAAGAGCGCCTTCGGCGAAGACATCAAGGACCAGTTCGCGATCGGATCGAGCGGCGCACTGAACCCCGCCACCTGAATGTAGGCTCCCGTCACTCGCACTGCTCTCGACGCACTTCCCGCCTTCTCTGCCACGTCGAGAGCGAGTCGGCGCTCCTCTCCAAGGTTCTGGCCCTCCTTGATCTGCACCGTCGGGAAGTATCCGTATGGCGGTTGGAATCCGATCTCGACCTGGGTTGTCATCCAGGCATCGAAGGCGGTTTGGAATTCCGCGACCGCGGAGTCCAAGCGGCGAAGGTAGTCAGCTCCGTACCTCGGCATCTCGACCTGTTTCCTCTCGACCGCGAAGCCCGGTGAGGCATTCATCGGGGGTTGGGGGCTTCAGCGTATCCAGCGAGCCGTGAGCCGGAGGTCCCCGAGCTCGCACCCGCCAGCCTCAGCGTTGTAGAACTCGTGTGCTCCTTGCCGGATCGCTGACGCGGTCGGGTTCGTCTGCCCGGGTGTGCCTGCTGTGGTGTGAGGACGCTACGCGACGGCCGTCCGTCACCGCTCCTTCGTCGCTCGCAAGGGCGCCTGCGCACTTTCTTCGCAGAGCGCTCCTTCGTCGCTGCGAACAAAGTGCTGGACCCCCTTGACGTGCCGATCGTCTTCGCCGCGTGGACGCGGCCTCACCACAGCGGCACAACACCCGGGGGAGAGCCCCGGTCGCCGCGCCAGCACCGATCCCGACAAGGAGTCACATCATGGAGTTCCACTTCGCCGTCGAAGGCCAGATCGTCCGCCGCGACCCCGAGGTCTTCGCGACCCCGAACGGCAACCAGGGCGTCCGCTTCGAGCTCGCCCACAAGCCCACCTACCGCGACGCCTCCGGCAAGTGGGTCGAGGGCAAGACACAGTTCTTCGACATCACCTGCTGGGGCGCCCTGGCCGACAACGTCCTCGCGAGCTTCAAGCGCTACGACACCGTCATCGTCACCGCCCGCTCCCTCTACGCCCAAGAGAGCAACGGCTTCGCCCATCTGAAGGTCACCGCCGAGAATGTCGCCGCGTCGCTCAGGTTCGGGACCGTCGCCCCTGCCCGCAAGGAGCGCGTGGCGAACGCCGAGGTCCGCACCGCCGACGGCGAGACCCGACCGGTCACCGTCGAGGACCCGTGGGCCGGCACGAACGCCAAGCCCGCGCAGCAGCCGGTCGCGGCCTAACTCCCTTCGCGGGGCGGCTAGCAGGCCGCCCCGCTTTCCTTTCTCGTTCGCCGCTTTCTTTTCGCCTCTTGGAGCACCGCCATGACCACCCAGACCAAGCTCGCCCTCAATGGACCGGCCGACCTCGTCAGCGCCGTCCCCTACCTCCTCGGGTTCGAACCCGAGCACAGCCTCGTCATCGTCTGCCTCAAGGACGGTCAGCTTGCCTGCACCTTCCGCGTCGACCTGCCCGGCAGCATCGACCACCTCGACCGCCTCCCCAACCTCACCGCCCAGGCCGCCGTCAACGACTGCGAGGGCGCGGTCCTGATCGCCTACGGCGAGCCTGAGCTCGCCACGGCCTGCCTCGACCGCACCGCCCTGGACTTCCGCGCCGATGACATCACCGTCATCGACACGATCCGGGTCACCGACGGCCGCTACTACAACCCGACCTGCGCCGACTCCTGCTGCCCTGCGGAAGGACTCCCCATCGCCGAGACCACCGCCATCGGCACCGCCCTGGCCGCCGCAGGCATGGCCCGCCACCCCGACCGCGCCGCGATCTCCGCGCTCCTCGCCCCCGCCGACCCGGCCCGCCGGGCGCTGGTGGCCACCGCCGTCGACGATGCTGTCACCGCCGAAGCTGAACTGTCGTGGGCTGAACAGCGACAGATGGACCTTGCCGCGGTCGACTCCTGGATCGGCGCGGCTGACCTCCCCGACTCCCCGGCCGACATCGCACTCCTCGGTTTGGCGATAGGCGACTTGGACGTTCGCGATCACGCACTGATCGCCAGCGACATCGACCCGAACAGGAACACGGACCTGTGGCTGTGGGTCGCACGGCATCTCGAAGACGATCTTGCCGTGCCCGCGCTGACCGCTGCCGGGTGGTGCGCCTACCGGTCGGGCAACGGCGTCCTCGCCCTCGAAGCCTTCGAACAGGCGCTCAAGTACAGCCCGCATTACCGGCTTGCGCAGATGCTCTTCGAAGCGCTCCAGGTCGGCATCCCCCCGCACGTCCTCTCGGCTCTGACTGCCGGCCGCGCCAACGCCTAGGCAGACGTCGCACTGGCCCCGCCCGCCTCACAGCGGGCGGGGCCTTCGTCATCTCGAAGGGAGGTTTCCCGTGTCCGAGCCCGACACCCTCACCGACGCTCTCACGACACTCCAGGCCGCCGAGGCGGCCTTTCAAGCGGCCCGCGCTCAACTCCGGGAAGCCGAGACCGAGCGCTACCGTTCGATCTGGCAGACCCTCACTACCGCTGACAATGTGGCCGAGCTGCGCGGCGCGCTTCCGACCACTGTCACCGCCACGTCCCTGCGAGCTGCCGTCCGCCGCCATGCCACTGGCGACACCGGGTACGTCCAGCCGGAACTGCCCGACCTCGACGACGATGTAGAGCACTGAATCGACCTACGCCGCCGCACCGTTCTGAGTGCGGGCGGTGGCAAGGGCAGCGCGAACCTCACCGATGGTCAGCTCGCACATCTGCCCGATGCTCTCCTGAGTCTCCCCCAGCTGCTGCAGTTCCTGGACGCCCACAGCGATCGCAAACCGTCCCTCCTCGACCGCGAGTTTGGCGGCGAGGATGTCGATCACGGTCCCCTCGATGCGTGTCTCACGCTCGCGGACCTGGGCGATACGGCGCCGGCGGATCTCGCCAGCGCGGCGCGCAGCGAGGGCGCGTTTACTCGGTTGTGGTGTTCTCTCGAAATCGTTCATGCCAGCGACCATAAACGTGATCCGGCGCGACCTGCAACTTCCGATTCTCGCAATTTCATGACCCATCGGCACCACTCGGAACTCTCGATGAAAACCGAGGACGAGATTAGGCATCCACTGGCACTCCAGGATATCTACCAGGACTGACACACGATTCGATCAATAATTTTGAATCGAAGGACACACCTCTTGCACGTTTCGTGAATCAGGACCAACTGGTATTTGAGCAGCGCGAGAGAACCGCTACCTTTGACGATCGAGAATTGTCGCGTTAATTGCGGTCGGGGGTGGTGTGCGGTGATGACGGTCCACAAGCTGACGGTCGGCGACGGCTACACCTACCTCACCCGCCAAGTCGCCGGCGGTGACGCCCAACGCCAGGCCGGGCAGTCGGCGGCGGACTACTACACGCAAGGCGGGAACCCACCGGGCCGGTGGACCGGTTCAGGCGTCGCCGCACTCGGCCTCAAACCCGGTCAGCACGTCGACGAGGCGCAGATGCGGAACCTGTTCGGCGAAGGACTCCACCCCGATGCCGAAGCACGCCAAGACGCCTACCTCGAGACGCATTTGATCCCAGGCTTGTCGGAGACCGAGCGGGGCCGCGTGCACGCTGCGGCGGAGCGGGCCGGAAAGCTCGGGCAGAAGTTCCCCGCCTACAAGACCCTCGACCCGTTCGACGAGCGGGTGGCGAAGCGCTTGGGCGACATCGCTTCCGAGACCGGCCGCGAGCCGACCGCAGCGGAGGTGGCGAAGGTCAAGCGGGAGGAATCGCACCGCCAACGGGCCGGAGTCGCCGGGTACGACCTGGTGTTCACACCGGTCAAATCGGTGTCGGTGCTGTGGGCGCTCCACCCCGACGAGCGAGTCCGCACGGAGGTCAAGGCCGCGCACGACGCTGCTGTCACCACAGTCGTCGCCATGTTGGAGGAGCATGCGGCGTTCACGCGGGCCGGGGTCGGCGGGGCGGCGCAGATCGAGACCACCGGGTTGGTGGCGACCGCGTTCGACCACTACGACTCGCGCTCGGGCGATCCCGATCTCCACACTCACCTGGCGGTGGCGAACAAGGTCGAAGGCGCCGACGGGAAATGGCGGTCCCTGGACGGCTCGGCGCTGTACGCGATCGGCGTCGCCGCGTCGGAGACCTACAACTCGACCGTCGAAGCCGAGCTCACTGCCCGCCTCGGCGTCACCTTCACCGAACGGCCCGGACCGGCCCGCAACGGACGACCCGTACGGGAGATCGACGGTATCGACCCCTCCGTGCTCAAGCACTTCTCGGCCCGGCGCAGCGTCATCGAGGCCCGCTACACAGAACTCCGCGCTGACTTCCGGACCCGGCACGGCCGCGAACCCGACCCGAACACCGCACGCGAACTCGCCCAGCAGGCCACCTTGGAGACCCGCGAAGGCAAAGACCGGCTCCGGTCCCTAGCGGACGCACGGCGGGACTGGACCGCGCAAGCGGTGGGCCGGTTCGGACCAACCGTGATCGACAAGGTCGTCGCCACCGTGCCCGCCACCCCGCGCCCCGATGCGGTCGCTGCTCTCGCTCCAGAGGAGGTTGAGCAGGTCGCGGCGCGAGTGCTCCAGGAAGTGTCGGCCGAACGCGCGACCTGGACCCGGTGGAATGTCCATGCCGAGACCATGCGTCAACTCCGCGCCGACTTCACCTTCACCAACCCCGACGCACAACGCGCCGCCGCCGACACCGTCGTCTCCCATGCGATCGGCGAAGACCGCTCGATCAACCTGGCCGTCGCACCGCCGGTCGAGGCCCCGGCAATGCTGCGTCGCGCCGACGGCGTATCCGTCTTCGTCCGGCACGAGTCGGCCCGCTACACCTCGCAAGCCGTCCTCGATGCCGAAGCGCGCCTGGTCAAAGCCGCCCAGACACCCACTGTCTACTCGACCCGCGCAGTCGCGGTCGCCGAACGGATCGCGGCCTTCGAGACCCGCTCAGAACGGGTCCTTGACAAGGGGCAGCGGGAACTGGTGACCGCGTTCGCCGCCGACGACCGGCTCCTCGCGGTCGGGATCGGACCGGCCGGTTCGGGCAAGACCACCGCGATGCGCGCATACAAGGAGGTCCTCGCCGCTGAAGGCCGACGCCTGGTCGGGCTCGCGCCCTCCGCGCAGGCAGCGAAGGTCCTCGAAGCCGATCTCGGCATATCCTGCTCGACCGTCGACAAGATCCTGTGGTCGGTTTGCCCCGGTAACCTCCTCTCGGGTCCCGAACTGGCCGACTCCCTGCGCCGCATCGCGAACGACCCCGAGATACTCGGACCCGTTCACGACCTCAAACCCGGCGACGTGCTCCTGGTCGACGAGGCGTCGATGGCCGGGACGTTCAACCTCGACCGGCTCACCGCGCTCGCCGAAGTCACCGGGGCCCAGATCCGGCTCCTTGGTGACGACTGCCAGCTCGGCGCGGTCGCCTCCGGCGGAGCACTGCGGCTCATCGCCGCCGAAGCCGGGGCCACTGAACTGCGGGACCTCCACCGGTTCCAAGACCCCGCCTTCGCCCAGGCGTCGTTGAAACTCCGCGAAGGCGACACGGCTGGGCTCGACTACTTCACCGAGCGCGGGCACCTGCGCGGCGGCAGCCGCGACGCCATGCTCGAAGCCGTCTACTCCGGTTGGAAGAAGGACATCGCGACTGGGAAGACCAGCCTGATGATGGCCTACTCCAACACGATCGTCACCGAACTGTCCGACCGCGCCCGCATCGACCGCATTGCCGCCGGCGAGGTCAAGGCCGATGGGGTTGGGCTCCACAACGGCTCGACCGCCGGGCGCGGGGACTGGGTCGTCACCCGCGACAACAACTACCAACTCAAGTACAACGGCGGCAAGGACTTCATCCGCAACGGACAGACCTGGACCGTCACACGCACCTACGCCGACGGCTCGCTCAAGGTCAAGTCCCGCGACACTCGCGGCACCACGATCCTGCCCGCCGCCTACGTCGCCGAGCACGTCGAACTCGCCTACGCCGCCACCGTCCATCGCTGCCAGGGCATGACCGTCGACACCGCCCACCCGCTCCTGACCACCGACCTGACCCGCGACGCCCTCTACGTCGCCGCCACCCGCGCCGCCGAAACCACCACGCTCTACGCCGTCACCCACACCGAGATCCCCGCCGATCCTGACCACCGCCTCGACCGCCCCAAATGGGACCCCGACGCCACTGCCGCCCGCGAAATCGCCGAACAGATCCTCGCCAAAGAACCCGACAACCGCACCGCCACCATGGAGCGCGAACACCAACGCGAACTCGCCGCCTCCCTGGCGACACTGGTGCCGATGTACCGCACCGCGACCGAACGCGCCGCCGAACACCACTACGAAGCCCTCATCGACCGCGTCGGTGGTGCCCTCCTCCACGACGCTGACCTGGCCGACATCAAGGCCAACGGCATCGGCGCACTCGCCGGCACCCTCGCCAAAGCCGAAGCCGCCGGATGGAACCCCGAGCAGATCCTCACCCTCGCCATCACCCGCGGCCCCGTTGACGACGCCGACTCCGTCACCGCCGTCCTCGTCGCCCGCATCAACACTCACATGGATGGCCACACCCCGCCGCCCGCAGGAGCACAGCCGACCGAAGCCGACCTCGACCGCTACCGGGAACTTCTGCGCCCCTACTACCCCGACGCGAGCCTCGACACCGACACCGCGCTCACCCCGGCCCCTGTCAACACGCCAGTCAGCGCCGCGCACCTGGTCGCCACCGAGCCACCCGCCGACCGCTACAGGACCGAACTCGCCAGCATCCTCGGCGCAGAGCCAGCCGAAGCCGTTGCCGCCGAGCAGGCCTGGCCCGCCGTGGTCGGCGCGCTCCGCCGCGCCGAGGAGAACGGCCAGTACTCGGCCGACGCCCTACTTCGGGCGACCGCACAGCGCGACTTCGACGGCCTCGACCAGGTCGCACCGAACCTCGCCTGGCGCATCGAGCGCCAGACCCGCCTGCTCGAACTCGATCCGACCCACACCGGACAGGCCTGGCCCGCCCTTGCCTGGACGACGAAAGCCTGGGAAGCAGCCGGCGGCGACGCCGCCGAACTCGTCGACGGTCTCGCCCACGACCGCACACTCGCCGACCTCGCGCTCGAAGCTGGCCACCAACTCAACTGGCACCAACGCACCCAAGCCATCGAGAACGCACCTCACCCGCTCCCCTGGGCCAGCGCGCCTACGTCGCTCCATGACAGCGACGCGGTCCCGGCTGAGCTCCGCGAGTTCCTCGACCACACCGCCGACGCGATCACCACCCGCGTCGGCCACCTCGCAGACGAAGCCGCCACCGACCGGCCTGTCTGGACCGCCGCCTTCGGCGACGCCCCGCTCGACGACGAGATCTCGTACGAGCGCTGGCGCACCGCCATCGCCCTCGCCGCAGCCCACCGCGACCATCAGCAGGTCCAGACCGACGATTCTGCCCATCCGTTCGGTCCTTACATCGAGACCGGCCGCTCCGGACACCATGCCTGGTGGGCCGCAGCCAGTGCCGCCCTCGCCATCGACAACCCCGACGCACCCCGTGTACCCACCGGCCTCGCCGACACCGTCGAACAACAACTCAGACACACCATCGCCCGCGATCTCTATCAAGCACTCCCGGAATCGGAACGAGAGGCCATCCACCATGCGCTCTCCGACCGCCTCGGCCCTACCTCGTACCTCACCGGGATAGATCCACAACTGACTGCGCTGCACCCGGCTGTAGCTAACGACTTGCTTGGCGCATTGCGCGATCTCCAACTACTGACCCCACAACTCTCCTCCGCCTTGCTAATCGCCAGGGCCCATTTCGACACCCGCGAGGATCATGAAGCCTCCCAGATTTCTAGTGTCGATGCCGGAATCCGGGGAACGCCAGAGATCGGCCTATGCAACCTAGGCCAAGCAGGACAAGCTCCCGCGGCAAAATGATTAGCTCGAGACCCGGTCAGGAAAATGCCGCGCAAGAGCTTCCTCAGCCATAGAGCGAACACGAGCCTCTTGATCACAGTCTCCAGCCAGGCCCTGAAGAAACTCCAACGCCGATGGATCTCCCGTCATAGTCAACCAATCCGCGGCGGTGACGCGACAATGCTGGGGACTTGTCGAGGAACGAAGCGTCTCGGAAAGGCTCGCGAAGCTCGCAGTCCAGCCAAGTAGCGCCCGCCTTCCGTGCAGCTCAAGTTGTTCGCAACAGCTCCAACCTGCCTCATCAAATAGGCCGTCAAGCAACGAAATGCCCTCGGGCCGATCAATCTCCGCTAGAGCACTGGCGGCCCGCATCCTTGCAGAAGCAGCGACTGAGGTAGAAGACACTATCGATGACAAAATCGAGACCCCGGTGGCTGCGTCTACCGCCCCCAACTGTTCAGCAGCCGCGATACGCTCCCCAATGTCCCCACCGGAAGTTGCCTGTTTGAATAGCCATTGATGGCTCTCGATAACCCCGAGGCGAGCCAAGACACCGTGCCGCGAGTTGGGTTCAGAGCATTCCTTGCTCATTTCGATCAGTCTCTCAACGGAGGCCTCAGTGTCAAACTGGCCTATTATGGCCGATGTCAGAAATTGAACATCTTTACGTAGTGCAAGATTTCCAAGTACATCCCGTGGCGTCCTACCAGGTAGTTTCCTCACCAAGATCGAGCTCAGGAGATGCGCCTGGATAATAGACGCAGCATTTGAACTATTTACCTGACATGAGAGCGCTTCAATAAGCTCCGCCACCACAACTAGGTCGACATTTGATTGCAGTTCCGAAATATCTTCGATGTACTCAAACCGGAACCTTTCAACTGTCAATCTGGCCGCAGCCTTTCTCAGCGTCAACGACACCTCTTCATCAAGGGCTGTCGACATCAAGAGCTGCTGGCAAAATTCATAATCAATTCCCAAAACTGAGAAGAATGGCAATCTAAATATGTGCGGAAGCGAGACATCCTCGGCGAGCTTGATAACCCGGTCGACCGAGCAAAGCCGAAGTCCGAAAATCGCAGTGCTCCTTGCCGAATCGGTAAGCTTGGGATTTGACGCGAACAGCTCAAGGGAATCTACACCTTCTGCTTCGCCCCACTCTGCCAACGTGTGTGCCGCAACTGTTCTCACCATATCGTCATACTCGTCGTTCTCAATGAGTCCCATCAGTTCAGGCTTCGAGAAACTCGAAAACGCCTCGCCAAGAAGACCAAGCATTCTAACCCGCGCAAGCAATCCGGTTCCTCGGTCAGATTCGAGTGCGCGCCATAGGCGAAGGCCCTCCTCATCCTTGAGCCCAAGCAACACTCTCGCTACTTCAAGACGGACGTAGTCATCAGCTTCAGCAGACTTGAGCAACTGGCGAAGAGGCTCCAACCGGTGAATGTCAATCGTCCTCCAGTTATACCTGCGTGTAGCAACACCCGCATACAGCTTTGCCGCATAAACCCGCGCCATCCTACTGAACTCTCGACCATGCACGAAGTCTTGCATAGTGGCGTCGCAGGCAATTGGATCATACTCGCCTAGTGACCATACCGCGTCGATCTTGGCAAGTTCCTCCGAATGAATACCGGTAGAGACGATACGAAGTATCGAGCTCGCTTGAGAATCACCAGGTGACTTTCGCAGCACCGCGGCAGCTATTTTCACCTTATCTCCGTCATGCATAGAGTGCTCGTCGAATACGGAAGCAGCTGCTCTCCTGAAGAACTCGTCATCCTCGATGGCGTATAGGCAATTGGCACGATAGGTACTATGAATCATCGAGTTTCGAATCAGCTTTTCCGCGATCTCAACGGCCTGCAATGGACTGCAAAGCCCAACCTCGCGGATTATGTCATTCCGATGATACATGGAAGTTCTTGAATCCAACGCAAGAGCCGTCGATGCTTTCAGGCCCAACTCCTGATCAAGCTCAAGAAGACTCCTACAAGCCGCCCGACGGGATTCATCGGAGTTCGGCCTGCTCGCCATATCTCGCAAAAGAGCCGAAGCTTGGCTTCGATCGAGGTCGCCGAGAGCTGTAATGGCGTCGATTCTTTCAAGCCCCTCCAGCCCCGACCTATTACCGGCAAGAAAGCCGAGAACCTCTCGTCCTTGCTCGGCATCGTGGTTCGCAATTAGAATGGCGGCATTGACGCGACGATATGCGTGTGATTCACTATCTGCCGCAAATGCCGCAAGGTACTTTCTAGTGAGGGGAACTGCCGCTAGAAGCTCAAGGACATCCCACCATTCAGTGGCGAGGCTCTTTCCGGGAAGATTCGCGAAGAGTGCTTCGATAACTCGATCGCGCATACCGTCATGTAGGCCTTCCGCCACAATCCAGGCCGCGGTTACTGAAGTTCCAGAACCACTAATCAGTTCCTCTAGAAGTGTAGTTCTGTCCGCCATATTCAACCGAGAGAACGCGAAAATCGTTCCGACACGACGGTTCGCATCTCGAATTCTCTCGTCCCACGCAGCCGCTTCGAGGCCAAGTGATTCTGCTCGAGACCGGGAGTGCAGGAATTCAGCAAAGGAGTGGTGAATCCACTTCGGGTCACCCGTCCAGACGTCCTTTGCGAGGCCGGTTGCCTCAAGCAAAATCCTAGCCCCACGGTACTCCGGACCGGATTTGGGCCGCGTCGGGATATCAAGATGTTCGCACAGCACATCCAGTAGGTTTGTCCGGTCAGCTTCGAGGTATTTAGCTGCCACCTCCTCAAGGAGATTGAGAATCTTCGCTCCCGGCACATTGCCGACAATGTAATCATTGATTCTCCCGGAAAATACAGCGCCATCAGCCCCAACATCGTGAGCACTCTGAATACGCTTCGAAAACTGGTTGATCCAGTGAGCGACTGCATCAGAATAGATGTCCACTCTTCGAGCGGGGAGAGGAGTCATTCCCTCTTCCGCGAAGTACAGGTCCGAGGAAACCCGAGCAAGCAATGGCAAACATACGAGAGACAATAGACCAGGCGTCATTTCAATTCGCGATATGAACTGGTCAACTCGACTGCTTACATGCGAAGACTTCCCATCGTTGTCCCTGGTTGCTTTGACTTTCCCGCTCTGCTGCCGATTTAGAAAAGTACGAAGCTGAGCTCGAGAGAAGGGTTCAAGCTTAAATTCGGTGACATCGCGAAACGCCAAGCTGCGCCACAGTTCGTCGTTGATCCCTCGACTAGTAATCAGGTATCTAACGTGCCCGCCAGCTTTCTCCGCCTCATCGATCGCCTCAAGCAGGATTGCCTCCACGTGCTTCCGATGTTCGGGATCGGTAACTTCATCGATCGCATCTACCATCACCAACCACTTCACACCTTCCGCCGGCGCACGAGCAAGCCACCTTTCTCCATCGACGCCGAACGCTTCTAGTACCCCGTCACTCCCAACGAGGCGGCTTGCTGCGATCCGAACTGGGACAAGTCGAACGACAT
Organism: Glycomyces sp. NPDC021274; assembly: GCF_040641195.1. Lineage (NCBI taxonomy): Bacteria > Bacillati > Actinomycetota > Actinomycetes > Glycomycetales > Glycomycetaceae > Glycomyces > Glycomyces sp. NPDC021274. The sequence continues at coordinate 44,731 of NZ_JBFADC010000015.1, forward strand.
CCGGATCTGATTCTTTGGTGGTGCTGACATCGTGGTCCAGCCATGTCTTTCTAGCCATTCCTTCAAGCCGATGAAGGAGGCTCGACTTTCCGACGCCAGCTTCACCTGTAACCATGATGTGGTGGATTTCTTTATCCAGGAGGATTTCTTGGATCGGGCGCGCCTTTGAATAGACCACGTCCGTTGTGAATGGTCCGGATTCGAGTTCAGTGTCCTTCTCCATACTCGCAGTCTTATCGCGATCCGCTCCTACCTGGAGTTCTTGTTCTGTGTAGACCCTTTTCAAGTCCGGGAGGCCGTCCCAGTCATACATTTGATTGCCGATTACCGCTGCCTGCTCATCAAGCCATTTCCAAAGTCCCTCAGGCAGCTTTTCTCGCAATGGCACGCCGCGCTGTGAATCAATGCGTTCGGCGGTAGAGCTTGATCGCTCTTTTCGGTCCCGTCTCCATGCTATCCAGTAGATAGCCCCGTTCACTGTCATTGCGGAGCACGTAACTACTGCAAATGCGAGATAGGTGGGATTGAGGATTACGATCCAAACCCCGATAATTGTCGAAATGCCCGCGCCAATAAGGGCCCAGCGCGAAGCGACGTGCGATCTAGGACTGACACTCCCGACAGGATTTGGTAGCTCGGCATCGCGCGACGTTGACCTCTTCACCATGATAAAAGCAGCACCCAGCGCCGCGAGCCCCTGAATCAGTGCGGCGACAAGAGTTGCTGCTACAGGCAACCAGTCAGAGGTGGGGGGGTTCATGCACCTACGATATCGGCTTAGGCCTATCCGTGGTGGGTCAGCTCCTTCCGGTCGAAGTTGCATTCCACCGGAACTCGTCACTGCCACCCCAGCGGCACCAGACCGCGACCAGGGTGCCATCGACGATGAGGACCGTCGACCTTCTCTGACGCACTGTCGCGGCTACGTCGGTGAGTCGCTCGCGCAACGCCGCGTACTCCGTCTCGTACTCGTTCAGGACTGACCCGACGGTGTGAGGCGGCTCAGTTCTCATCGCGTCCCAGACGCCCGCCACGAGGCCCACGACGACCATCACCGCCGCCCCGTGGCCAAGAAGTAGACGAAAAGAGGCAGAGACCTCCCAGGCCGCGATCGCGGAGGCTGTCGCGATGTACCGCTACAGGTCTAGCTTCGGCTGGGATCTTGACCGGACCCCTCCCGGTGCCTCAATTAGCAGCAAGCCAGTTAGAGCCCGTTTCTCGTTCCCGTCACCCCGCAGCCGGCACCGCCTCGAGGCGTCCCCATCCGGGCCTGGCCGGGTCTGGAACAAGACTCCACCCGTGGGGCAGGCCGTGCCCAAGACCGAGCCGCAGCCGAACCCCGCACCTTCGCAACGCCTCAATTAGGGGCGACTGGCTCGCATAGAGCACACTTAGAAACTGCGTGTCCTCGAAGCGCGCGTCGTTGCTGAAGGCAGCGCCTTCGAAGTTCGCAATGCTGGTGAAGGTCGCGCCTATGAAGTACCCGCCTTTGCGGAAGGTCGCGCCCATGAAGTGCGCGTTGCTGTTGAAGGTCGCGCGGCTGAAGACCGCGTCGCTGGTGAAGGTTGCACCTCTAAAGCCTGCGTTGCCGGTGAAGGTTGTGTCCCCGAAGGCCGCGTTGCCGGTGAAGGTCACGCTCACGAAGTGCGCGTCGCTGGTGAAGGTCGCGTCTCTGAAGTGTGCGTCGCCTTCAAAGGTCACGTTCTCGAAGACCGCCTGGCTGGTGAAGGTTGCTCGCCTGAAGCGCGCGCTTCCGCTGAAGGTTGCGCCTGCGAAGGCCGCCACGGTGGTGATGGCCGCGTTCTCGAAGACCGCGTCACCGGTGAAGGTTGTGTTCTCGAAGACTGCCCTGCTGGTGAAGGTCACGTTCTCAAAGACTGCGATCTTCTTGAAAGTCACCCGCCTGAAGTGCGCTTCACCGTTGAAGGTCGCGCCAAAGAACTGTGCCATGCCGCTGAAGGTCGTGCCTCTGAAGCGCGCGCTGCTGTTGAAGCTTGCGCGCCTGAAGCGCGCGCTGCGCCTGAAGGTCGCGTTCTCGAAGACCGCGTCACCGGTGAAGGTTGTGTTCTCGAAGACTGCCCTGCTGCCGAAGGTCGCGTTCTCAAAGGCGGTGCTTCCGCTGAGGGTCGCGCCCTTGAAGATTGCGGTGCCGCTGAGAGTCGCGCCTTTGAAGGTCGCGCTGCGCTTGAAGGTCACCTTCTCGAAGGTTGCGCTGCGCCTGAAGGTCGCAGTCTCGAAGGTCGCGCCGCCGCGGAAGGTCGCAGTCTCGAAGGTCGCGTCGCTGGTGAAAGTTGCGCCCGCGAAGCGCCCGGTGCGGCTGAAGGTCGCGCCCTTGAAGGTCGCGGTGCCGTTGAAGGTCGCGTTCTCGAAGGCCGTGCTGGCGCGGAACGTGGCACCTGTGAAGTCGACCTGATTGAGGTAGCACCTGCGGAAGTCGACGGTGTCGAGGTTGGCCCCTCGCAGGTTCAGTCGTGTGTGCTCTTCCCAGTACAGGCCTGGGCTGTCAGGGGTGAGGTGGCGTTGCAGGATCTCCTGGGCGGTCTGACGGACTTCTCCCTCGTCGTCGCTCGCCCCGAGCTCGGCGGGTGGGGGGCCAATGGGCTCGAACTGCCGTGCCGAGAGTGGTGCGGGCGGTGTCGTTGCCGGTGGGGTGTAGGCGCGACGGAGGTAGGCGCAGACCTCATCAAGCACGACCTGTCGGAGTTCGGGATGGAGCTGTCCGATGCGTTCGAGGTTGTGGAGGCCGCCGATGCGCACGGCAGGGTTGTCTGAGCCGAGCTGCTCGACCGCGCGGACCCGGGAGTCGGTGATCCGCCGCTGCAGGGCGTCCTCCTCGATGTGGGCTTGGCGGCGTCGCTCTTCTTCTCGGCGTTGGCGCGCCTCATCTTCGAGGTGTTCTTGCCGGCGCCGCTCATCGGCCTGGGACTTGGCGGTGGCGCGTTCGTGGTGGATCTGGCGGCGGATGGTCACGGCCAAGGCCACGAGTACGGCGAGGCCGCCGGTGACGGCGAAGGCGTTGCGCAGCGCTTGCGCCTTCATCCGCGCGATCGCGAGGTCCTGTGCGGCAACCTCCCGCTTGGTAAAGCCTGCGTTCTCGGTGAGGGGATCGGGAAGGAATTCGGTGAAGGCGAAGTACAGAACGAGGACGAGCCAGATGATCCCGGCGACGGCGAGTGCGGCGATCCAGATCCAGTCAGGGCGAGACTCCTCGGAAGGCGAGGCGGCCGCCGCCGGGGGTGAGGGCGAGGTCATCGATTGAGCGTACGGTTCACGCCAGGCGTGCAGAACCCCCAGGCCGAACGGCAGCCGGGGGTCCGAGGGCCCGGGTCGCCCGGCCCAGAGTTGACTGTCATCGCCCGCACCGCACAAGGGACATCCACATGCCGCACCCATGGAACCGTCCCCGCCGGGCCGACCCGTCGAAGACGACCCAGCAGCGTAACGGGTGGAGCTACCACTGAACTTGAAACCAGGTCTAAGCGGAACGTTGAGCTGTTTCCGAGATTCACCATGACTTCCATCACCAGGCTTTTCCGGCTCTAATGGAACGATGTTCGTTCAAACTGTCGTGGGGTAGGTATGAGAGCACAACACACTGCGCTGAGCGACAGAGACGAGTCCGCCAGGGAACCGGAAGCTTCCGAAGACGGAGCTTGGGAGCGGGCCAACTTCTTCCTGTCGGCTGATGAGGTAAGCCCCGACGAGCATCCTTCCCTCACCAACTTCTCCGCGGCCTGGATGTACGACGCGATGATCCGGCCTCTCGATCCCGAGCAGCTCGAGTTCGTTGCGATCGATATGGATCCGGGTTCGCTGGAAATGCGGGACCAAATCGGGGTGTGGAATGCGGCCTGGGAGGCAGGCCAGTTCAGGCGTCGCCTCTTCGCCGAAGAAGAACTCCCCCAGCAGATGGCTAAAGTTGCCGACTTGGGCGACCTCAACGTCATGTTCGTGCCGCGCAGCGAATCGCGGTACTTTGAATACGCGCCCCTGTATCACCTGCTCCCGAAAGCTGTGCTCGACAAATTCAAGCTGCCGTTGCTGAAGCGAGCCTCATGGCCGCACATGGGCGAATTGGGACGTGCAGACCGTTTGCTTCCGGGTGACTTCGCACAGCGCCTGGCCAAAGCCTGGGCCTGGGTGGTGTGGCCGCACCTCGACTCGGGATCGCGTCCGTCAGCGTACAAGAAAACCGACTCGATCCGGCTGCTCGCCCACAACCTCGACTTCTGGGTTCCACCGGTGACCACGGCGGTACAGGAGATGCTCCAGTGCTACCCGGAAGTCGACAAAGGCAGATCGACTGGCCCAGTGCGCCTGGAGAACGGCGAATTCCTCGAGGGAGCCGTTGTAGGAAATCCCCGCGCGGGCGGACTTGTCTGGATGGGTGAGGCCGAAGCCGCTGAGATGGTGGCCTTGATGGTGGACACCGCCGACCGCACGGGGCGACTCAGAGACGTGCTGGCGGCCGTCCGTGCGCATCGAGTGGAAGAGGATTTCTCCAGCGACTGGTCATACGCGCGTGAAGACTTCGAGCGGCAGCTCTACCGCAAGCGGAACAAGGTCCAGGTTCGCTTCATCGAACTGACCGACACGATCCCAGTCCAGGGCCCTGAGAGCGAGATCGTGGGGAAGCTGGTGACCAGCGACTTCCTTGCGCTCCTGGACGCGAAGCAGCGGCAGATCATCATCCTGCTCAGCAGCGGGTATCGCCAGCACGAGGTCGCAGAGGTTCTCGGCTACGCCAACCACAGCCCGATCGCCAAGCGGCTAGCCCAAATCCGACAGCAGGCCGCGGCGTTCTTCGATTTGGACTGGTGAGAGTCTTGGCCACCGCACCGTTTCGAAGCACGCGCCGCTTCGTGGTACCCTCCAAATGCGGCTGTTGCGCCAGCCAGCGTCGAGCCATACCTCCCACGCGGGTATGTGGTCTTGACCAAGACGTCTCCGACTCGCGCTCCTTGAACTTCGTCTCTTCCTTCGCGCGTGGGGCATAGAGGAGTTCAGCGTGTCCAAGTCCAACCGTGCTCAAACCCGTGACGTGCGCCGTCTCCAGCGCGCTCTCAACATTCCGTATTCCGAAGCTCGAGCCGGCCTCGAATCTCCCGCCATCACCCGCAGGGAATGGTTCGAGCTGGGCTGGGCGCGGCTGCTCCCGGATGAAGCCAATTACATCGACATGGGCGTTGTGGCAGCCCACGTGCTCCAAAGGGATGGCGCCATCGAGGAACTCATCGATGAAGACGTCTACCGAGACGCCCTGCAGGCGCCACTGGTCTGGACTACTGAGTCTTCTGACGTCACAGCACTGAGGACCGCCCGCGACACCGCGCAAGCTGCTTTTACCTACGCTGTTGAGCGTGCCGGCCTGAGGATGCCCGAAACGATCCGGGACCTTGCCTTCACTCTCGCAGAGTTCGGGCTCTACGACTGCGCAGCAACGGCAGCTGGAAGCCATCGCTGGCGGCTGGGGAAGATGGCTCGCCCGATCGAAATGCTCGAGTTGCCTGGGACCTGGATGCAACTTGATGAAGAGGCGTGGTGGAACGCGACCACGATGCGACCTTCCCATCAGCTCCTCAACCAGATTGTCACCTCGAGCCAGTTCCCGCAGATGTCGACAACAATCGAGCGGCTCGCCTCAGAAGGGGATCTGACAGAGGTCGGCGTCCGCTTGGCGCTCGATGGCCTCGTGTACAACGAGCGACTCGATGTCCGTCGGGGAAACGTGGTCGTAGAGAGATCGGAGTTCGCTCGCCTTCCTTCGCATGCTCGCTTGGAGGTCCACGTCTCCGCCGATTCTTGGGCTCAAGAACTGGTCGAAATCATGCAAGAGGAAGGTGATCCGGATGCAGAGGAACGGTTCTCATGGGCGAAGAGCCCGTGGCGGTGCTTCGTAGAAGCGGCGCAAACCGAGCACCTTTCAGAGGATGTACGCACCGTCCTGGCGCACGTGCCGTTCCAGATTCGGCGTGCTGGACGACCAGCGCGGATTGCCACCCTCGAGATCCTTGCGGCCGAGATAGGTGTCTCCCGGGCGATGGTGGCCGAAGGAATGCTGCACAGTGAAGAAGCCGGCTTCCTGACCTGGATTCAGGAACACCAAGTAGCCGAGCTCCCCTCGGTCAGGGCGATGTACTCCGTTCGAGGTCTGCAATGATGGCCCTAACTCTCCAGGCCGGCGGAGTTGTCGCAGCAGCAGCCGTGGTCTTGTACATGCTGGTGATCAGCATCGCGAGCATCGTTGGTGCTCTGCATTCAGATGCTGCGCGTCGGACGGACGGACAGCGAGTTCTTCGATTGCTCTTGGGGCCTCTGCAACGCGGGCGTCGGTAACGACTGCGAGTCCCTCGGCCGCGCCAGGCCCTGCCAGAACTCGGAGACTTGAGGGTGTTGCGCTGCGAGCTTCGGGAGCATGGGCTCTTCATTCGTGTTGGTGGCCAACATGTCGTCAAGGGAAGCGATGACATCAAGCACCGAACGTGAGTCAAACTGACCGACAAGCTTCCTGGCGCTCGTACGAACCTTAGCCGGAGTGGGGCCAGCATCCATGATCGAGTGATGCCACAAGCGGCCGTGGTGCGCGCAGCGGTTGCGGAGGTAGACGAACGAGCGCACGCGATTGGCAAAGCCGGTCTTCGTAATGCCGAGGCTAGCCGCGACGGCTTCCTGCAGCGCGCCTCTCGCGCCTCGTTCGATGCACTTGGACACGGTTCCGAATGACCAGGCTTCGATCGCGGACCAGACAGGCAAGTCACTGAAGTCCGGATTGTCTTGATCAGGCATGAAATGCAGGATGTGGCGCTCTCTACTTCGCTGGATGTCGCGAATGCACCTGTCAACGGTCGGTTCTCTGCCAGAGAAATCGGTGTAGAAGTCTTCCTCGAGGTACTGGCCACACGGTCCGTATTGTTCGGCTATGACGTGAGCAGTGTGTGCTCGAAGCAGCAGTTCGATTCGCGTTAGGGGACGGCCAAGCTCAGCACGAAAATCCTCGTCCGCCTCGTATATCGCCCGGATCTCCCCAAAAGTGGTACCGGCACGGAACGAGTTCTCACCCTCGCCAGGCGCTCGTTGGAAGTGGCGCGCAAAACCCGAAAACCGGTAATAGTTGTTCGCAGCAAGAAATGCTGCGCACACGGCCTTGTCGCTGACGGTGAGTCCACGCTCCATCAGCAGGGCGACTTGCTCTTCCACAGCCAGGCTTGGTTTCACGGGATACCCCAGAAAGCAAGAGGCCCCTCCCATTTGAGCATCAGAGAGAGGCTTGGGAGGGGGTCGATTGACACCATTCTAGCACCTCAACGCCGGTCAGGCGAGCGCACGGCGTTGAGGTCCGCCTGAGGAGCGCGAGGATGTAGGGACGGTAGTCGCCTTGCCGCAGATGCCCTCGCCCGAGCGAGCCTCAGCTTTTCTGACTATGTCAGTGGTCACACTTCAAGGTGTACCGGAACGAAGCTGTGGCGAACTGTCGTGATGCAGGTATGACCGCGAAACCACGTCAGACAGACCACGTATCTGGAATGCCTCGGGATCTTGCACATGCTGAGCTCGAATCGCAGGACCGGGAGGCCGACCTGCTTCCTGAACGGCGCGCAATCCCAGAGGAGTTCCCCGCCCTCCGCAGCGTGTCCATCGGGTTCATGTATCGCATGACGGCCCGCGCTCTGCACCCCGAAGCTCCGGAATATGTGGTGCTTCCCATGGAGTCTTCCACCGCGCAGTTCCAGTTCGAGGTCGGGAAGTGGAACATGCTCTGGGAGGCGGCCCAGTTCCGCGGGCGGTTCTTTGCTCGAGATGAGCTTCCCGAGGCGGTAGCGAAGGTTCAGGATCTTGGGGATGTGAATGCGATCTTCGTTCCGCACACCCGGTCGCGGTACTCCGAGTACGCACCGCTGTTCCATCTCTTGCCGAAGGCAGTCCTCCAACGCGCTGGCCTCCCGCTCCTGCACCAAGGCGTGTGGCCGATCGCGCCGTACATGAGCGACGTCGACAGGTACCTGCCGGTCGATTTCGAACGGCGGCTTGCGAGTGCATGGGCGTGGACCGTTTGGCCTCACCTGGTGTCAGGTTCTCGCCTGTCGGCTTTCACCGGGAACGATCCGATCAAGCTGCTCGCTCATAACCTCGACTTTTGGGTGCCTCCAGTCACCCCGAGCATTCTCGAAGCGTTGAGCGAGCACCCAGAATCCGACCCGACAGTCGGGGTCAAACCCGTGTTCCTTGACGATGGGACCGTTCTCGAGGATGCTGTCGCCGTGAGTCCGCGTGTGGGCGGATCGGTGTGGCTGGGCGAGGAAGAAGCCAAGTTGATGGTTGCTGCAACAGTGCAGGCAGCCGACAAAACTGGTCGTCTGCGGAGCATCATCGATGCCGTGCGATCCAACCGGGTTGAGGATGACTTCTCTGCCAAGTGGTCATATGCGCGCGAGGACTTCGAGCGAAAGCTGTATCACAAACGGAGCCGAGTCCAGGTCCGCTTCGTTGAACTCACGGACACCGTGCCTGTTCAGGGGCCAGGCAGCGATCTCTCAGGCCACGTCGTCACCAGCGACTTTCTGGCACTTCTGGATGAGAAGCAGCGCCAGGTCATCGTGATGCTTTCAAGCGGGTTCCGGCAGCATGAGATCGCCGAGCTTCTTGGCTACGCCAACCACAGCCCGATCTCCAAACGCCTGGAACAGATCCGAGAGCTTGCCGCGAGGTACTTCGGATGACTGGCCAGACTCAGGTTTCCGCATTCAAGCGTGACAAGTTGTCACGCAAGAGATGTGAAACTGGGGGGACGATAGCAAGATGACGACGACACTTGGCCTATCGATTGGGCTGCTCCTCACCATCCCTGCCCTCGTGTGCGCCTTCGTCGCGGCTTTGGCCCTGCGAGACACACGGCCGGAACAGCGCGCAGAAATCCTTCACGCCCTAGCTAGATTCACCTCAGCGCTTCTCCCACCAAGCGGTCATCCCCTGGGTCGAGGAACCCTCCGGCCGTCGGCCAATTCTGAACTGAACCTTCCCTCTGCCGAACTTGAAGCACCGCCGCCACCACGAGAGTCTCGACAACAGTCGGAAGGCCCTGGAAGATCGGACCAAGCGCATGGATAAAGCTCAGCGACCCACCTCCGCCGAGATCTTCGCTTGGCAGCAAGATCACCTGTTCGTCGCGCCGACCGAAGACTCTCCAGAGGAGTTCCCCGCGCTCCGCAACTTCTCCGCCGGCATGATGTACGAGGGCATGATCCGACCGCTCAAACCCGAACCACCTCAATTCATAACCATCCCAATGAGTTCTGGGTCAAAATCAAGAGAGCTCAAGAATGCAGTCAGTATGTGGAACATGATCTGGGAGGCAGGTCAGTTCCGACGCCGATTCTTCAGCGAGGATGAGCTGCCTGCCCCCATCGCGAAGCTAGCCGACCTCGGAGACATCAACTTCACCTTCGTGCCGCGCAGCCAGTCACGATACTTCGAGTACGCCCCCTTGTACCACCTACTCTCCAAAACTGCCCTCTCTCGAGCGCGCTTGCCCCGAGTGAAGTCCAGCGTTTGGCCGTTCTTGGCCGACTGGAGCGATATCGACCGACACCTCTCCCCAGATTTCGGACGACGTCTTGCCGAAGCCTGGGCTCGAACCGTCTGGCCACATCTCATCTCCGGGTCCCGGCTGGATGCCTTCACCAATGCAGATCCGATCAGAATCTTGGCGCACAACCTCGATTTCTGGGTCCCCGCGGTCACGGACATCATCCAGGACATCCTGGGCACCTTCCCCGAGGTTGACAAGGGCAGGACAGCAGGCCCGGTCCCTCTGGCCGATGGCGGATTTCTCGACGAAGCTGTGGCCGGCAACCCACGCATGGGCGGAACAATATGGAGTGGAGAGGAGGAGGCAGCCGAGGTAGTCGCAGCCGTCGTGGATGCAGCCGATGAGGCTGGCGGGCTCCGCAGCGTCATCGACGCGGTGCGCTCCCACCGGGTCGAAGATGACTTCTCTGACCGATGGTCGTACGAGAAGGAGGACTTCGAGCGCAAGCTCTACAGCAAGCGACGTAAGGTCCGGGTCCGGTTCGTGGAGCTCACAGACTCCACTCCAGTGCAGGCGCCGGAAAGCGACCTCTCCGGAAACCTCGTGACCAGCGATTTCCTGGCACTCCTCGATCGCGAGCAACGCCAGATTGTGATGCTCCTGAGCAGCGGCCTCCGCCAGCATGAGGTCGCCGAGTATCTCGGCTACGCCAACCACAGCCCGATCTCCAAACGACTCGCCCAGATCAGGAAGCAGGCAGAGCGATTCTTCGAACTCTGCTAGCGCCAAACGCGTTGCAGCTGAATAGCTTGTTGAGGGAGTTGACGATCGTCGCGCCCTGATATCGATGGCCAGCGCAACAAAAGTGGCCTAAGTCATAGATGATAGATATTCCGTGCCCGCGAGAACCGAGGCATCCTGGGGAGTCACAACAAGCGAACGACAAGCGAGAACCAGAAGAGCCGGTCCCCTCTTTCGAGGAAACCGGCTCTCAGCTGGACTTTCTTTGTAGCGGGAGGCGGATTTGAACCACCGACCTCCAGGTTATGAGCCTGGCGAGCTACCGAGCTGCTCTATCCCGCGTCGGTAGTTAAAGAGTACATGACTCCATTCAGCCTCTGCCACAGCGGGGTCCGTGAGCGCAGTCACCGCGCATTCACCTGGCGTTTCGCTGAAATGGGGAAAGCGAACGGCCCGGCCTCCCGCAAATCGGAGGGCCGGGCCGCTAAAGCAAAGGATCAGAAGCCGAGGCGCTCGAGCATCTTCGGGTCGCGCTGCCAGTCCTTGGCGACGCGGACGTGGAGGTCGAGGTAGACGCGGCTGTCGATGAGCTGGGCGATGCCCTTGCGGGCCTTGGTGCCGACGCGCTTGAGGCGCTCGCCGCCCTTGCCGATGATGATGCCCTTCTGGCTGTCGCGCTCGACGTAGATCTCGGCCCAGATCTTCTTGCGCGGGCCGCCGTCGGAGTCCTCGTCCTCGACGTCCTCGATGACGACGGCGAGGGAGTGCGGGAGCTCGTCGCGGACGCCTTCGAGGGCGGCCTCGCGGATGAGCTCGGCCATCATGACCCGCTCCGGCTCCTCGGTGATCATCCCGTCCGGGTAGAGCTGCGGGGATTCGGGCAGTTTGTCCGAAAGGACCTTGACGAGCTCCTCGAGGTTCTCGCCAGTCTTCGCCGAGACCGGCACGATGTCCGCGAAGTCCGCCAGTGCGGCCACGTTCGTCAGGTGCCGAACGAGCGCGTCCTTGGAGACCAGGTCGATCTTGGTGACGACCGCGACGACCTTGGCGCTGAGGTTGGCGATCTCGCCGGCGATGAACTTGTCGCCGGGGCCCGGCTTCTCGTTGGCCGGCAGGCACAGGCCGATGACGTCCACTTCGGACCAGGTCTGGCGGACGAGATCGTTCAGCCGCTCGCCCAGGAGCGTGCGCGGGCGGTGCAGGCCGGGCGTGTCGACCAGGATGAGCTGGGAGTCCGGGCGGTGCAGGATCGCGCGGACCACGTGGCGGGTGGTCTGCGGCCGCTTCGAGGTGATCGCGATCTTCTGGCCCATGATCGCGTTCGTCAGGGTGGACTTGCCCGCGTTCGGGCGGCCCACGAAGCAGGCGAAGCCTGCGCGGAAGTCATTGCTAGGCAAGACGGGTCACCTCTTTGCGAATGACCGACCAAACGGTGAGGTCGGCACTGATCTCCCGGGCGGCCTGGAGGCCGTCCTCGTCGGACGCGGTGCCGAAGAGCACCGCGGCCTCAAGCTTGTCGGCCCCGGCCGCGAAGGCCTGGGCCACGGCCGCCTGGAGGGCCGTGAGCTGCAGTGAGGGGAGGTCGACGGCCGCCGAGGCGTAGGTGCGGCCGATGCCGTCGCGCACGGCCGCGCCGGTGGTCTGCTGGACCCGGCCCGCGGCCCCGCGGGCCAGCGTGGCCAGTTTCGCGTCCTCGGCGTCGAGGGCGTCGACGTGCAGGTCAGACATTGATTTTGTGCCTCTCATCGTTCGCGGCGGCCACGGGGGCGTCGCCGTGGTCGGGCAGGCGCGCGACGCGCACCGTCTCGATGCGGTTGCGGCGGCCAACGGTACCCTCAGCGGTCAGTTCGAGCCCGCCCAGCCGGGCGCGGTCGCCCGCGAGCGGGACCTTGCCGAGCGCGGCGGCGAGCAGCCCGGCGACGGTGTCCACGTCGAGTTCGGGCAGGTCGACACCGAACAGCTCCTCCAAGTCCTGCACGGAGAGCCGGGCGGTGACGCGTGCGGTCCGGTCGTCGATCCAGGCGACCGGCGGCAGCTCGTTGTCGTACTCGTCGGTGATCTCGCCGACGATCTCCTCGAGGATGTCCTCGATGGTGATGAGCCCCGCAGTGCCGCCGTACTCGTCCACGACCGCGGCGATGTGGATGCGGGCGGTCTGCATCTCCCGCAGCAGGTCGTCCACGGGCTTCGAGTCGGGCACGAACGAGACCGCGCGCATCACCTCGCTGACGTGCGGGTTCACCCGGTCGTCGAGGCGCACGAGGTCCTTCAGGTAGACCACGCCGCGCACGTCGTCGAGGTCCTCCCCCACGACCGGGATGCGCGAGAAGCCCGAGCGGAGCGCGACCTGCTCGGCCTCGTCCGCGTGCATGTCGGCGGGCACCCAGACCATCGCGGTGCGCGGGACCATGACCTCGCGGGCCACGGTGTCGCCCAAGGCGAACACGGAGGCGATCATGTCGCGCTCCTCGTGGTCCACGGTGCCCTGGGCCTCGGCGGCGTCGACCAGCTCGCGGATCTCGATCTCCGAGGTCGCGAACGGCCCCTCGCGGAAGCCCTTGCCGGGCGTCACCGCGTTGCCGAGGAGGATGAGCAGCTTCGCGAACGGGCCTAGGGCGGTGCCCAGCAGGGCCACGGGCCCGGCGACGGCGAGCGCGATCGGGTAGGCGTGCTGGCGCCCCAGCGTGCGGGGGCCGACCCCGATGGCGACGAACGACACCACGGTCATGATCGCGGCCGAGATGCCGACGGCCAGCCACGAGTCGTGCCAGGAGTCGAAGGCCACGACGGCGACTATCGCGATCGCGGCGGCCTCGCAGGCCAGGCGCAGCAGGATGAGCAGGTTCAGGTGGTGCGGGAGGTCCCCGATGAGCTTCACGAGGGATTCGGCGCCGCGCCGGCGCTGCTCGGCGAGCTCTGCGGCGCGCGCGGGCGAGACCGCCGTGAGGGCGGAGTCGACCATGGCCGCGGCCCCGGCTACGGCGGTCAGCGCGACCGCCGCGGCCAGGAGCGTGTACGGGATCATGCGGGCCTAACTCTCCGCTGCGGCGTCGCGTTTCGCCCGCCATGCGTCGAGCAGCCGGTTCTGCAGGCCGAACATCTCTTTGGCCTGCTCGGGTTCGGCGTGGTCGTAGCCGAGGATGTGGAGCACGCCGTGGACGGTGAGCATGTGCATCTCGTCGGCGGTGGTGTGCCCGGCCTCCTTGGCCTGGGCCTCGGCCACCTCGGGCGAGAGCACGAGGTCGCCGAGGATCGGCGTGCCCGGCTCGGAGGAGTCGGGGCGGCCGGGCATCGCGTCGTCCATCGGGAACGAGAGCACGTCAGTGGGGCCCGTGCCGCCCATCCAGCGCTTGTTGAGCTCGGTCATGTGCTCGATGTCGACGACGAGGATCGAGAGTTCGGCGAGCGGGTTCACGCCCATCTCGTGGAGGGCGAAGTCGGAGACGGCACGGATGCCCGACTCGTCGACTTCTCGCCCGGACTCATTGATGATCTCGATGCCCACGGTTTCCTCGTTGCCCCTTCTTCGGGTCGCCCGTGCGGGCGTCCCACTTCTCGTAGGCGTTCACGATATCGCTGACCAGCTGGTGCCTGACGACATCTTCGGCCCGGAGGGTGGCGAAGTGCACGTCCTCGACGCCTTCGAGGATGTCGCGGACGACGCGCAGCCCGGAGGTGGCGTTGTTCGGCAGGTCGACCTGGGTGATGTCGCCGGTGACGACGATCTTCGACCCGAACCCGAGCCGCGTCAGGAACATCTTCATCTGCTCGGGCGTGGTGTTCTGCGCCTCGTCGAGAATGATGAACGAGTCGTTCAAGGTGTTGTGCGTGACCAGGTAGTCCTCGGTGACGTAGAGCGAGTCGGCGGCACCGACCTGGATGCACACCGCTTCCTCCTCGCCCGCGTACTCGATCGAGTCGATGAAGCGCGCAGGACGGCCCCCGCCGCCGCATTCGCGGTACTTCGCGGCCTTGCGCTCGAGCCGGAACGGCTCGATCCCCTCGGGCAGGCGGATGTCGATGACGTGCGCATCCTGGCGGTACCCGACTTCGCGGCCGTTGGCGCGACCCGGCTTTCGCCCAGCGGCGGGCCTGCGACGGCTGTAAGCGATGCCTCCCAGCGACTGCACCAGCTCGATCACGTGGTCGTGCAGGATGATGGAGGTAGTCGTGTACTGGATCCGGCAGGTGCGGTCCTTCTGGGTGACCGGTCCACCATCGGAGTCCAGCAGGCCCTGGAGCAGGGCCAGTCGAATCGCAGGCGTGTTGAAGCGGTAGTCCTCCGGGATGAATTTATTGTGCGACTTCGTGCCGATCAGCTCGAGTTCGCGCAACACCGCGGTCACCGGATTGGCGATGGTGATGACATCACCGGGTTCGGCGACACGATTGAGCACGTAATCGGGACCGGACTTGTGCCGAACCTCGATCCCGGGAAGTGCGGCTTCGAGTGCGAGCGCCAGATCCGAGTCAGCGGTACTGAACGACGGCGTGGTGGAGCCGGTGAGGCACCCGTCGCCGAGCAGGAGGCCGAGGGCGTAGGCGTCCATCGGGACTTCCCGCTCAGGAAATTCGACCGGCTTGCTGACGAGCGGCAGCTCGTACTTGCGCTGGTGGTGAACCCGGAGGTCGTCGATCATCTCCTGGGTTTCCAGGATCCGGTGCGGCTTGCCGCGGCGCTTGTCCGAGGCGGTCTTGACCGCCCAGAGGTGCTCGGCCGTGGCCAGCGTGAACGCACCGTCCTGGGTCATGACACGGAAGATTTCCTTCTTCCCTTGAGGGAAGACACCGAGCACCGGGGTCGGTTCACCGTTCGAGCCGACGACGAGATCGCCGACTTCGAGATCACCGATCGGTCGCCAACCTTCAGGAGTCAAGACGTTAGTAAACAGGGGCATCGCCCGGCCTCTCATAAAAGCCAGAGGCGCGACCTCGATCGTGCCCGCTTCCATGAGCTTCGGGATCGAGGTGGGGTCGATCATGTCGTGGAGCGCGTCGTAGAGCGGGCGCAGGTACGGGTCGATCTTCTCGAAGAGCGTGCCCGGCAGGAAGCCGAGCTTCTCGCCGGCCTCGACGGCGGGGCGGGTCAAGATGATCCGGGTGATTTCCTTCGCCTGCAGCGCCTGCACGGCCTTGGCCATGGCGAGGTAGGTCTTGCCCGTGCCGGCGGGGCCGATGCCGAAGACGATCGTGTTGGCGTCGATCGCCTCCACATACTGCTTCTGGCCGATCGTCTTGGGACGGATCGCCTTGCCGCGCTTGGAGACGATGTTCTGCGAGAGGACGTCGACGGGCCGCTCGCCGGGTGCGGACTTGAGCATGTTCTCGGTGCGCCGGATCATGTCCGGGTCGACGCTCTCACCGTTCTCGACCAAGGCGAGCAGCTCCTTCACGAGTCGTTCGGCCGTGTGCAGGGCCCCGTTGAGTCCGGTGAGCGTGATGGTGTCTCCGCGCACGTGGAGGTCGACGCCGGGGTTGCGGCGTTCGATGTAGCGGAGGTTCTCGTCGGCGCGGCCCAGCAGTGCCATGAGCGAGCTCTGGTCGCCGACGGTGATCGTGGACGTGATCGTCGAGGTGTTCTTGCGGTTGTCAGAGCTGTCGGTCATAGGCTTCGCCCACTGAGGGCTGTTCGCCACCTGCTTCCAAAATGAGTCCGCCAGCGGCGCCTGGCCGCTGCTCTACATGCCTCAATGGTAGTTGCCGCCTGCGACAGGCGACAACGAGTAAACGCAGAGGCGGTGTGATTTCAGGCCGAAAGCATCCGTCCGAGCGGTTTTCCGCCCGCGACGTGGAAGTGGACGTGGAAGACGTCCTGGCCGCCGTCCGACCCGGTGTTGGCGAACAGGCGCCAGCCGGACTCGGCGACGCCCTCAGCGGAGGCGACCTCGGCGGACGCCTGCAGCACCTCGCCGGCGAGCGCCGGGTCGGCGGCCGCGAGCTCGGCGACGTTCGCGTAGTGGTCCTTCGGGATGACGAGCACGTGCGTGGGCGCCTTCGGGTACAGGTCCCGGAAGGCGAGCACGCGGTCGGTCTCGAGGACTTTCGTGGACGGGATGTCCCCGGCCACGATCTTGCAGAAGATGCAGTCGGCGTCGGTCATGGTGGGCATCCTAGTCACCAGCGGCCGAGGCGGGCCTGGAGCACCGCGAGTGCGGCGGGGCCGGCGGTGGAGGTGCGCAGGACGGTGTCGCCGAGGCGGATCGGCTCGCCGAACTCCTTGAGGGCGGCCAGTTCGTCGGGGCTGATGGAGCCTTCGGGGCCGATGACGACCGCGATCTCTCCGGCCTCGGGGAGCGCGACCTGCGAGAGCGGCAGGTCGGCCTCCTCGTGGAGGACGAGGACCCGGCTCGCGCTGCGCAGGCGCGCGAGGAGCTGCTTGGTGGTGTGGAGCTCGGCGACGTGCGCGAGGTGGGGGCGGCGGGCCTGCTTGGAGGCTTCGCGGGCGGTCGCGGTCCACTTCGCGCGGGCCTTGTCGCCGCGCGGGCCCTTCCACTGGACGATGGAGCGCGAGGCGGCCCACGGGATGACCTCGTCGACGCCGATCTCGGTGAGCATCTGGACGGCGCGTTCGCCGCGGTCGCCTTTGGGCAGGGCCTGGACGACGGTGAGCTTCGGGTCGGGGGCCGGGACGGTGCGGCGTTCGAGGATGTCGACGCGGAGGGACCCGCGTTCGGCGTGCGTGACGCGCGCGGAGGCGACCTGGCCGCCGCCGTCGGTGAGCAGCAGCGTCTCTCCGGGTTGGAGGCGCTGCACGTCGGCGGCGTGGTGCCCTTCGGGGCCGTCGAGCACGAAGCCGCCGGTGGCGGGGACGGCGTCGACGAGGAAGACCGGGTCGCTCACGTGGCTCCTTCGCGGGTCGGTGACCGGGACAGCTTAGTCCGGGGTCAGCCGATGAAGTCGACGGCGCGTTCCCATCGGAGGCGGCCGGTGATGTCGGCGTAGAGGCCCCGGTCGGCGATGCGGCCGAACGAGTGCGCGAGGCGGGTCTTGGGGAGGTGGTACGGGACGAGGTCGACGTAGCCGTCCCGGTCGGCGTCCGGGTTCCAGCGGTCGGCGGGCACGTGGACGCGCCATTCGGCTTCGCGGGGCGGCTTGGTGGTGCATTTGAGGACCCAGTAGCCGCGGCCGGAGTAGCCGATGACGAGGCAGGGGCGCTGCTTGGAGCGGTGGGGCTCGTCTTCGAAGGGCACGTCGGTCATCCAGCGTTCGCCGACCTGCGGGCCGCCCGCGGGCGCTGAGGCGTTGATGCGGGGTCGGCGCGGGCCGCGCCGAGAGCGGCGCCGCAGGGTGATGACGAGGACGAGGAGACCCGCGGCCAGCAGGAGGGCGAGGGCCAGGAGGGCGCCGGGGTTGAGGCTGATCACGGGCCGGAGTGTAGCGGGCCCGCCTCCCCGGCGCTTGGAGCGCGGTGGGGAGGCGGGCCCGGAAGGCGTGAACTGTGCGGGTGCGGCGCCGTTCGGCTACGCCGCTACGCGTGACCATTACTGCGCATCCGGTCCAACGGATCCCACTACGCGTGACCATTACTGCGCTTCCCGTTCAATGGATCCCGCTACGCGTGACCATTACTGCGCTTCCCGTTCAATGGATCCCGCTACGCGTGACCATTGAATGCGTCACGCATACGGCTAAAAAACCCGCTGCCGCCTTTGACCTCTTTGATCTCCTCGTCGCGGAGGCTGGCGAGCTTCTTGAGGAGTTCTTCCTGCTCGGCGTCGATCTTGGTGGGGGTGCGGACGTCGAGTTCGACGTAGAGGTCGCCGCGGGTGCCGCCGCCGCGCAGGCGCGGGACGCCGTGGCCGCGGACCTTCTTGATCGTGCCGGGCTGCGTGCCGGGGACGACCTCGACCTCGACCTGGTCGTCGAGGGTGTGGATGTTGAGCTTGGTGCCAAGGGCGGCCTGCGTCATGGGGACGCGGACGCGGCAGCGCAGGTCCGAGCCTTCGCGGGTGAAGACCTCGTGGGGCTTCTCGTGAACCTCGACGTAGAGGTCGCCGGCGGGGCCGCCGCCGGGGCCGACCTCGCCTTCGCCGGAGAGGCGGATGCGCATGCCGTCCTCGACGCCGGCCGGGACCTTCACGGTGATGCGCCGGCGCGAGCGGACGCGGCCTTCGCCGCCGCACTTGCGGCACGGGTCGGCGATGATCGAGCCGTAGCCCGAGCAGGCCGAGCAGGGGCGCGCGGTGCGCACCTGGCCGAGGATGGTCCGCTGCACGACCTGGACCTCGCCGGCGCCGCTGCAGGTCGTGCACGTCTGCGGTTCGGCGTCGCCTTCGGTGCAGGAGCCGCTGCAGGCGTCGCAGAGGATCGCGGTGTCCACGGTGAGGGTCGACTCGGTGCCGAACGCGACCTCTTCGAGATCGAGGTCGAGGCGCAGCAGCGCGTCGTTGCCCGGCCGGGTGCGCGAACGCGGCCCGCGGCGGCCGAAGCCGCCCATGGAGCCGCCGAAGAAGGCGTCCATGATGTCCTCGAAGCCCATGAACGGGGCGCCGGAGCCGCCGCCTCCGGTGCGGGAGAACGGGTCCCCGCCGGCGTCGACGATCGCGCGCTTCTGCGGGTCCATGAGGACCTCGAAGGCGGCGTTGATCTCCTGAAGGCGCTCTTGCGCATCCGGCTCGTCGCTGACGTCGGGGTGGTACTTGCGCGCCAGCTTCCGGTACGCCTTCTTGAGTTCGTCGTCGGTGGCGTTCCGGTCGACGCCGAGAATGCCGTAGTAGTCCTTAGCCACGTGCGCTCTGTCCTGTCAGCGGTTCTGTTCCAAAATCTCGGACACGTACCGGGCGACGGCGCGGACGGCCGCGATCGTGCCCGGGTAGTCCATGCGGGTGGGTCCGAGGACGCCCATGTGGCCGACCACCGAACCCGGTCCGTATCCGGCGGTGACCACGGTGGTCTCGCGGAAGTCGTCGATCTCGTTCTCGTCGCCGATGCGCACCGTCAGGAGCGCGTTGGAGTCGGCGCGGCCCAGCAGCTGCATGAGCACGACCTCCTCTTCGAGCGCTTCGAGGATGGGGCGCATCGACCCGGCGAAGAAGTTGCCGCGGGTGAGGTTCGCCGCGCCGGCGACGGCGACGCGTTCCTCGGTGCGCGCGACCACGGTCTCTTTGAGGACCCGCGCCAGTTCGGCGGCGGTGTCGCGCAGTTCGGGGCGGACCTGGCCGGCGAGGTCCGCGGTGAGGCGCGGCACGTCGGCCAGGGCCTTGCCTTGGAGCTGCTCGTTGGCGAAGCGGCGCAGTTCGAGGATCTCGCTCTCGCCGAGTTCGGCGGGCATCTCGACGTAGCGCTGCTCGACGCGGCCGGTGTCGGTGATCATGACGACCATGAGCCGGGTCGGGGTGAGCGAGACGAGTTCGAGGTGGCGCACCGAGGAGCGGTTGAGGCTCGGGTACTGGACGACCGCGACCTGGTGGGTGAGCTGGGCGAGCAGGCGCACGGTGCGGGTCACGACGTCGTCGAGGTCGATGGCCTCGGAGAGGAAGCGGTGCACGGCGCGGCGCTCGGCGGCCGAGAGCGGCTTGATCTTGCCGAGGCGGTCGACGAAGAGGCGGTAGCCCTTGGCGGTGGGGATGCGCCCGGCGGAGGTGTGGGGCTGCTGGATGTACCCGGCCTCTTCGAGGTAGGCCATGTCGTTGCGCACGGTCGCGGCCGAGACGCCGAGGGCGTGGCGCTGGGAGACGGCCTTGGAGCCGACGGGTTCCTGGGTGGCCACGTAGTCCTCGACGATGGCGCGCAGCACTTCGAGTTTGCGATCGTCCATCGCCGCCACGTCCCCTCTGCCTTGAAAACCTGTGTCTTGGAACCGTTCTGGGTCTTGCGTCAGTTGCCGCGGACCGAACCGGGGTTCAGTCTGCCGGACTCAAGTCTGGCACTCCCGGACCGGGAGTGCCAGTCTACGTGTGCGGTCAGGCCGAGGGGAGCACGAGCGCGCCGTCGTCTGCGACGGTGGCCGCGGCGTCCCCGAAGTCCTCGGCGAGTTCGTTGAGGTCCTCGAACGCGCCGTTGTCGGCGTCCAGCTGGGGGTACCCGTCGTCGTCCATGCGGGTCGCGGTCACCTTGGCGGCAACGATCGTGCCGTCCTCGCGCATGGTGACGGAGAGCACGGCCGAGCGGCCGAGGGGGCCCTCGGTGGCGAACAGGTTCTGGCCGCCGCCGAAGTTGCCCAGCGAGTAGCAGATGAGCTTGCCGTTGTAGACCTCCATGCCGCGCAGGACGTGGGGGCCGTGGCCGACGACGAGGTCGGCGCCGTTGTCGATGCAGGTGTGCGCGAAGGCGCGGGTGTCGCCGCGGTCCTCGCCGAGGTAGGTCTCCACGCCTTCGGGCACGTGCCGGTGGTCGGTGCCCTCCGCGCCGAGGTGGGCGGTGGCGATGACGATGTCGGCCTGCTCCTTGGCGGAGGCGACGAGTGCGGCGACGGCGTCGAGGTCGCGGTTGTCGGTGTAGAACGTGTACGGCGCGAAGCCGACGAGGCCGACGGTGAGGCCGCTCTCGGTCTCGACCAGGCACACCTCGTCCTTGATGCCGCAGACCTCCATGCCGGCCTCGCGGATGGCGTCCTGGGTCTCGGTGGCGCCGTCGGGTCCGGCGTCCCAGCCGTGGTTGTTGGCCTGGTTGAGGACGTCGAAGCCGGCGTCGGCGAAGACCTGGGCGTACTCGGCGGGGAGGCGGAAGTAGGTGCACTCGCCGCCGCCGCACTTGTCGAACTCGAGGGTGGAGAGGGCGCCTTCGAGGTTGGCGATCACGACGTCGCCGGTGAGGGCGGCGGTGACGCCTGCGAAGAAGCTCGCGCCCTCATCGGAGGCCATCTGGTTCGGGTAGGAGCCGGGCATGGTGTCGCCGACGTGCGTGATGGTGATCTCGCGGGGCTCGGGCGAGGGGGACTCGGAGGTGGGCGCCTCCTCGGCGGCCTGGCCGCCTTCGTCCTCGACCGGGGGCGGTTCCTCTTCGCTGCAGGCGGCGACGGCCGCGAGTCCCGCGGCGGAGGCGACGAGCAGGCTTCTGCGGCCGAGATTGGGCGTTGCAGTGCGCATGGGTGGCGGACTCCGGGTGGTTCGTATGGGGGTCCGTGCGCGGACATCGCCTGGGGGGCGCCGCGGCCTCGAGGGGAGGACGCGCGGGGCGGCACGGTAGGCGAATACGGTTCGCCTTCACGAATCTAACGGTGACCGGCCCGAACGCCGTCAGGAGGTGAGGTCTCTCACGACCGCGTCAGCGAGGAGACGACCGCGCAGTGTGAGTTTGAGGCGGTCGTCCGCAATGACGGCGAGCCCGTCGCCGGCCGCGCGCTCGGCCGCGGCCAGACCCGCCGGGCGCAGCAGCGCCAGCGGCAGGCCGCTCGCCAGGCGCGTGCGCAGCAGGAGGCGCTCGAGGTACCGGTCGTCCTCGGTGAGCAGCTCGTGCCCGGCCACAGGGAGACCCTGGGCAAGCGCCGCGCCGTACGTCGAGGGGTGCTTGTGGTTCCACCAGCGCACGCCCGGCAGGTGCGAGTGCGCTCCCGGCCCGGCGCCCCACCAGTGGCCGCCCTCCCAGTACAGGAGGTTGTGGCGGCACTGCGCCGCTTCGGTCCGGGCCCAGTTGGAGACCTCGTACCAGTGGAAGCCCGCCTCGGAGAGCACGGCCTCGGCGGCGAGGTAGCGGTCGGCGGCCACGTCGTCGGAGGGCTGCGGCACCTGGCCGGAGCGGATGCGCCGGGCCAGCGCGGTGCCGTCCTCGACGATGAGCGCGTACGCCGAGACGTGGTCGACCCCGGCGTCCACGGCCGCGTGCAGGCTCGCCGCGAAGTCGGCGGCGGTCTCGCCGGGCGTGCCGTAGATCAGGTCGAGGCTCACGTGCTCGAACCCGGCTTTGTGGGCGTACGCGACGGCGTCGAGGGCCTTCTGCGGCGAGTGCTCGCGGTCGAGGATCTTGAGCACGTGCGAGGCCGTGGACTGCATGCCGACCGAGAGGCGGGTGAAGCCGCCGTCGTGGAGTTCGGCGAGGTAGTCGGCGTCCACGGACTCGGGGTTGGCCTCGGTGGTGGCCTCGTAGCCCGCGGCGAGGCCGAACGAGTCGTCGATCTCGGCGAGGATCGAGGCGAGGTCGGCGGCCGAGAGCAGTGTGGGGGTGCCGCCGCCGAAGAACACGGTGTCCACCTTGGGGCGGTGCTCGAACCTTGCCGCGGCGTCGCGGATCTCGGCGCGGACGATCGACGCGTACGTGTCCCGCGAGACTCCGGCGCCAAGTTCAGCGGCCGTGTAGGTGTTGAAGTCGCAGTAGCCGCAGCGGGAGACGCAGAACGGGACGTGCACGTAGAACCCGAACCCGGCCCCGCCGGTCGCGGGGTCGGCGGCGGCCGCGGCGATGGACGCGGCGGGCGAATTCGGGTCGGCTACTGGCGAGGCGGTGGACACGCCCACTACGGTACTGGCGTGGACAGCAACGATGCACCGATCGCCTACCGCGCCGAACAGGCAGTGGCGACCATTACCCTCAATGCGCCCGAACGGCGCAACGCCCTTTCGACCCGCCTCATCGCCGAGCTGCGCAGTGCGCTCGCCCGAGCCGTCGCCGACCGCGACGTGCGGGTGATCGTGATCGACCACGCCGGACCGGTGTTCTGCGCCGGCGCCGACCTCAAGGAGTCCGCCGCGGCCCACAGCCTGGCGGCGCTGCCTGCGGCGCACCTGGCCGAGGCGCTGGCCGACATCGTGGAGGCCCCGAAGCCGGTGGTGGCGGTCGTGCGCGGGGCCGCGCGCGGCGGCGGGCTCGGGCTCATCGCCGCCGCCGACTTCACCGTGGCGGAGTCCTACGCCGAGATGGCGTTCAGCGAGGTCCGGCTGGGGGTCGTCCCGGCCGTGATCGGCCCTGTGGTGGCGCGTCGGATCACACCGGCGCGGATGCGGGAGCTGTTCCTCGTCGGGGGCGGTCTCGTCGTCGAGGATGCGGACGTGTTCACCGCCGAGGACGCCGACATGTGGGGCCTGGTCTCGACCGCGGTCGAGGAGGAGCATCTCGACGCGGTCGCCGCCGAACTGGTCGAGCGCCTCAAGCTCGGCGGGCCCGCCGCCCAGGCCGGGATCAAGGTGCTCACCGCCACACCGGATCTGCGCGGGGAGCTGCGCAGGGCGGCTGCCGTGACGGGCGAGTACTTCTTCTCCGAAGAGGGCAGGGAAGGCATCCGTTCGTTCATTGAGAAGCGTCCCCCTTCTTGGGTAGGCTGATCAGCCGCCGACCGACCTGATCGGAGTGACTGTTGCGCGTTCTCCCCGCCTTGACCTCCCTGTTCCTGCTCGCGACCCTTGCGGCCTGCACCGACGATGCGCGGGACGCCTTGCGCCCCAGCAAGACCGGCTGCTACGTGGGCAGCGGCGGCGAGGTGCACCTGACCGCCGAGCAGGCCTCGAACGCCGCCACCATCGCGGCGGTGGGCATGCGCGACGGCATGGACGAGCACGCCGTGGCGGTGGCGATCACCACGGCCATGCAGGAGTCCGAGCTGATCAACGTCAATTACGGGCACGACGACTCGCTGGGGCTGTTCCAGCAGCGCCCGAGCATGGGCTGGGGCTCCGAGGAGGAGCTCATGGACCCGGTCTACGCCTCGTTCAAGTTCTACGAGAAGCTCCAGCGCACCGACGGCTGGCAGGACATGCGGCTCGCCGAAGCGGCGCAGGCCGTGCAGATCAGCGCCTACCCGGAGCTGTACGAGCAGTGGGAGAGCGACGCCGAGGTGATCGCGGACGCGTTCGCGGGCGGCGAGGAGGCCGGGCTGGTGTGCATCTCGGGGAGCGCCGACGAGCCGGTGGCGGACCCGGCCGCGCTCGCCGATGCGTACGAGTACCAGTGGGGCACCGAGGTGTCCGATGTGGAGGACACGCGGCTGGTGATCGAGGCCGGAGGCGCGGCCGAGGGCTGGAACCGGGCCGCCTGGGCGGTCGCGCGGGCCTACGACCACCGGATCGCCACAGTCTCGTTCAACGGGATGGTCTGGACCGCAGGGGAAGAGGAGTGGGCCGAGCCTGACGCGGAGGTCGACGGCGAGGCGCAGGTCGTGGAGGTCGCCGACTCCACCGCCGTGATCGTCACCTTCGCCGCGCCCGAGTAGCGCCACCGGCGCGGCACTGTTCGGCGCCGGTTCACCGCCGCGACCATCAGAAGTCTCGGCGCATCCACGCTCACTTGTTGGGCTGTACGGGTCACAAACCCGCGCAACTCCCCCGAAGCGAGGTCCATATGCGCCTGTCGCGCCGAATCCTGCTCGCCTCCTCCGCCGCCGGTGCCGCCGTAGCGGTCCCCGCCGCCGGCTGGGCACAATCGAACACGCACCCCACGCTCGACGCCGACCCGTTCACCCTCGGCGTCGCCTCCGGCGACCCGGAGCCCGACGGCGTGGTCCTCTGGACCCGCCTGGCAGTGAACCCGCTCGCCGAGGACGGCATGGGCGGCATGCCGAACGCGACCTTCGACGTCAAGTGGGAGGTCGCCCGCGACGAGCGCTTCCGCCACCGCGTCGCCCGCGGCGAGGTCCAGACCGCCGCCGAGATCGGCTACAGCGTCCACGTCGAGGTCGACGACCTGCGCGCCGGCCACGAGTACTACTACCGGTTCAAGACCGGCAGGTGGACCTCCCCGGTCGGGCGCACCGTGACCGCCCCGCCGCGCAACTCGATGCCCGAGGAGCTGCGGATGGCCTTCGCCTCCTGCTCCCAGTACGAGCACGGGTACTTCACCGCCTACCGCCACATGGCCGAGTCCCGCCCCGACCTGATCCTGCACCTGGGCGACTACCAGTACGAGTACAAGGCCAAGGTCTACAACTCCCCCGACGGGAACGTGCGCGACCACGAAGGGCCGGAGACGGTCTCGCTCGCGACCTACCGCCAGCGCCACGCCCAGTACAAGG
This sequence comes from Glycomyces sp. NPDC021274, assembly GCF_040641195.1. NCBI lineage: Bacteria > Bacillati > Actinomycetota > Actinomycetes > Glycomycetales > Glycomycetaceae > Glycomyces > Glycomyces sp. NPDC021274. The sequence goes on from NZ_JBFADC010000015.1 coordinate 69,876, forward strand.
CCGACCCGGACCTGCAGCTGGCCCACGCGGCCGCGCCGTGGCTCGTCGTCTGGGACGACCACGAGACCGAGAACAACTGGGCCGACGAGGTGCCGGAGAACAACTCCGACACGCCGACTCCCGAGGCCTTCCTGGCCCGGCGGGCCGCCGCGTTCCAGGCGTACTGGGAGAACATGCCGCTGCGCCGCTCCTCGGTCCCCGAGGGCATCGACATGCAGCTGTACCGGCGCGTCCGCTGGGGCCGCCTCGCGAACTTCCACATGATGGACACCCGCCAGTACCGGGACGACCAGGCCTGCGGCGACGGCACGCAGAGCAACTGCGCCGACGCGTGGGACGAGTCGCGCACCATCACCGGTGAGGCGCAGGAGGAGTGGCTCATCGAGGGCTTCCACGCCTCGCGGGCGCGCTGGGACATCCTGGGCCAGCAGGTGTTCTTCACGCAGCGCGACGCCAGCGCCGCCGCCGACATCCTGCGCACCAGCATGGACGGCTGGGACGGGTACGCGGCCTCGCGGCAGCGCATCATCGACGGCTGGATCGAGGCCGGGGTGCGCAACCCGGTGGTGCTCACCGGTGACGTGCACACGCACTGGGCCGGCGAGATCAAGGCCGGGTTCCCCGACCTCGGCGGCGATTCGGTCGGCGTGGAGCTGGTGGCCACCTCGATCACCTCGGGCGGCAACGGCGTCGACTCGGTGCCGGAGGACAACGCGGCGCTGCGGATCAACCCGCACATCAAGTTCCGCAACGCCCAGCGCGGCTACGTCGAGACCGTGATCACGCCCGACCAGATGGACGTGGACTTCAAGGTGGTCCCGCAGGTGACGGTGCAGGACGCGACCGTGTACACGCGTCGGTCCTACACGATCGCCGACCGCGAGCCGGTCCTCCACCAGACGTACGACCGCCCGGTCGACACGGGCAACATGACGACGAACACCAGCCCGTTCGCCGGCTCGGACGAGAACGCCGACGACAACCTGAACTAGCGCTGACGGTCACGAGCGCTGTCCCGCGGAAGGCGGTCCCGGCGATCCCGGGGCCGCCCTCTCGCGTCACCGTGATCGTTTCGGGTCCTTTCGAATAGCGTTCTCAATTGCACGGTATTGCCATATCCGCCACTGGAATGCGTGGAAACTCCGTACCCCGGAACGGGCGGGGAAAGGCTACAGTGAGCAGTGAAAGCACGCCCTTCTCTTTGCCCGGAGCAGCGATCATGACCTATCCGCCGCAACCGCCCGAATCGAATCCGTACGGCGCCGCCCCAGGTGGCGGCCCCGGCGGACCGCCGCCGTATCACGGGGGTGCGCCCCAAGGACAGGGCGATTTCGCCGCCGAATGGGGCATCAAGGAAAACCCTTCCCGCCCCAGGAAGGTCAATCAGCTGACGCAATTGCTGTGGGTGTACGCCGCCGCCACGGTGCTCGTGTTCCTGTTCTCCCTCATCGCCTCGGCCACCGCGCCGTGGTGGTACGGGACGGGGTTCATCGTCGGCGGCGCCGTCTTCGGCATGATCGTCGGCGCGCTGGCGGTCGCGGTCGCCTACTTCATCACCAGGGACAAGCTCGGCGCCTTCGGCGCGGCGGACCCGCGCACGCCGCTGTACATCGGGCTGGGCGTCCTGGGGTTCTTCGCGCTCGGCGGTTTCGTCGGCGGTTGGGGCCTGGGCTGGTACGCGGCGCTCGGGGCGCTGCTCGCCCTGGCGAAGCTCGGTGCCATCGGCGCGGCGTTCTACCTGGTCATGCAGCCTGAGGTGGAGCAGTACCTGAAGTCGCGGCCCGGCAACATGCCGAAGCCGCCGCAGCAGGGACCGCCGCCCGGCTACCCGCAGCAGCCCCCGCCGCCGCCGCAGACGCCCCCTGGTCATCCGAACATGTAGCACAGCGCATTTGTAAGCAGCGCAAGGGAAAGGGGCGGAACCGTACGGCTCCGCCCCTTTCGCTGTCGTCTAGTCCTCGTCGGTCCGCAGTGCGGCGATGAACGCCTCCTGGGGGACCTCGACGCGGCCGATGTTCTTCATCCGCTTCTTGCCCTCCTTCTGCTTCTCGAGGAGCTTGCGCTTGCGGGAGATGTCGCCGCCGTAGCACTTGGCGAGCACGTCCTTGCGCAGGGCGCGGATGGTCTCGCGGGCGATGATGCGGGAGCCGATCGCGGCCTGGATGGGCACCTCGAACTGCTGGCGCGGTATGAGCTTCTTGAGCCGCTCGGAGAGGCGCACGCCGTACGCGTAGGCCTGGTCCTTGTGGACGATCGCCGCGAAGGCGTCCACCCGTTCGCCCTGGAGCAGGATGTCGACCTTGACCAGGTCGGACTCCTGGGCGCCGTCGATGTCGTAGTCGAGGGAGGCGTAGCCCTTGGTGCGGGACTTGAGCTGGTCGAAGAAGTCGAAGACGATCTCGGCCAGCGGCAGGGTGTACCGGATCTCGACCCGGTCGGTCGAGAGGTAGTCCATGCCGGTCTGGATGCCGCGCTTGGTCTGGCACAGCTCCATCACGGTCCCGATGTACTCCTTCGGGGCGAGGATGGTGGCTTTGGCGATCGGCTCGGTGATCGAGTGGATCTTGCCCTCGGGGAACTCGGAGGGGTTGGTGACCTCGACTTCTTCGCCGTCCTCCTTCACGACCTGGTAGACCACGTTGGGCGCGGTCGAGATCAGGTCGAGGTTGAACTCGCGTTCGAGGCGCTCCTGGATGATCTCCAGGTGCAGCAGGCCGAGGAAGCCGACGCGGAAGCCGAAGCCGAGCGCGGCGGAGGTCTCGGGCTCGTACTGGAGCGCGGCGTCGTTGAGCTGCAGCTTGTCGAGGGCTTCGCGGAGGTTGCCGTAGTCGGAGCCGTCGATCGGGTAGAGCCCCGAGTAGACCATCGGCTTCGCCTCGGTGTAGCCGGGCAGGGCCTGCGTGGCCGGGCGCTTGTCGAGGGTGACGGTGTCGCCCACTTTCGACTGGCGCACGTCCTTCACGCCGGTGATGAGGTAGCCGACCTCGCCGACGCCGAGGGCCTTGGCGACCACCGGTTCGGGGCTGATGACGCCGATCTCGAGGAGCTCGTGGTCGGCGCGGGTCGACATCATGCGGATCTTGTCGCGGGCGCTGAGCTTGCCGTCGATGACGCGGATGTAGGTGATCACGCCGCGGTAGACGTCGTAGACGGAGTCGAAGATCATCGCGCGGGGCGGCGCGTCGGCGTCGCCGGTGGGGGCCGGGATCTGCTTGACGACCTCGTCCAGCAGCTCGGCCACGCCGGCGCCGGTCTTGCCGGAGACGCGGAAGACGTCCTCGGGCTCGCAGCCGATGAGGTGGGCGAGCTCTTCGGCGTACCGGTCGGGGTCGGCCGAGGGGAGGTCGATCTTGTTGAGCACCGGGATGATCGTGAGGTCGTTGCTCATCGCGAGGTAGAGGTTCGCGAGGGTCTGCGCCTCGATGCCCTGCGCGGCGTCCACGAGGAGGATCGCGCCTTCGCAGGCCGCGAGGGACCGCGAGACCTCGTACGTGAAGTCGACGTGCCCGGGGGTGTCGATCATGTTGAGCACGAAGCCCTGGCCCTCGGCCTCGCCGGAGCGGGCGGTCCAGGGCATGCGGACGGCCTGGGACTTCACGGTGATGCCGCGTTCCCGCTCGATGTCCATCCGGTCGAGGTACTGCGCGCGCATCTGGCGGGCGTCGACGACCTCGGTGATCTGCAGCATGCGGTCGGCCAGCGTGGACTTGCCGTGGTCGATGTGCGCGATGATGCAGAAGTTCCGGATCGACTCCGGAGCGGTCGAGCCTGGCGCGTTGGTCACGGTGGCCTTCCTTATCGGCGACGCTGGCGAGCCGTGGTCTGGCGCGGCTCGAGCGGGGTGGCTAGCCAATTCTGCCTTACCCGCGCGGGAACCCCCGCCCACCCAGGGAGAAAAGGCTCCCGCTCACCACGCCGCCGCATCGGGGCCGCCGAAAGGCCGCCCCCGCGTCGTCGCGGAGGCGGCCGTATCGTCCCGAACCGTTACGCTTCCGCCGGAACGGGTTCCTTCACTCCCTCGTTCACGCCCTTGACCTTGGCGCGGACTGCGCCGATGGTGAAGAGCAGCACACCGGCGACGATCCACGCGGCGAGCGTCCAGACCACGGCCTCGCCGCCGTTGCCGTCGAAGTACGCGGTCGAGCGCACCAGCGTGCCGCCGGCGCCCGGCGACAGGAACTGACCGAATGCGCCCCACGGCGCGGGCAGCAGCTCCGGCGCGCCGGCCATGCCCGACAGCGGGTTGCCCACGAGCATCACGATGACCGCGCCCAGCACGAAACCGGCGCGGCCCAGGAGCTTCGCCAGACCGAGGAGGCCCCACGCGGTCGCGGCCATCGTGAGCGCCAGCGCCCCCGAGATGGCCACGTAGTCGCCGTCGACCGATTCGAGCACGTACATGAGGATCGCGGCGACGCCCGCGCCCACGGCGAGCGGCGCGAGGACCGCGGCCGCGGCCTGGCGTCCCGAGCCGCGCACGTTGAACGAGATGAGCGCGGCGATCACGATGCCGCCCATGGCCATCGGGAAGGCCGAGGCGGCGAGCCCGGCGCCGTTCGGGTCGTCGGCGGGCAGCGGCACGATGTCCTGGCTGTTGACCTGGACGCTGCCGGGCTGCCCGCCGGCCTCGCCCATGTGCGCCGCCATCTGCTCGGCGATGCCGGTGACGAGCCGCGCCACGGTGGGCGAGGCGGCCGAGGCGGTGTAGAGGTCCACGGACTCGGGGGTGATCGCGAGGGCCGCGTAGACCTCGCGCTCCTTGATGAGGGTCTCGGCCTCGGCCGGGTCGGCGACGGCGGTGACGTCGAAGCCGTCGGGCTGGGCCTCGTCGAGCTGGGACTGGACCTGGTCGGCGGCCTCGTCGGGGCCGATGACCGCGATCGGGACTTCATTGGGTCCCATACCGGCTGAGGGCCAGGCGAAGGCGAGGGTGAGGATACCGACGATGAGTGCGAGGCCGGCGCTGATCGCGATCACCCGGCCGATCGACGTGGGCTGGGGGGTGGTTTCCATGATGGTTTCCAATCATCCGCAAGATACGGTCCGTATCTTGATGCCCTCAAGCTAACATAAGAAACGGTCCGTATCCAGAGGGGGTTCGATTGGAACGCAAAGTGGCATCCCGACGTCGCGGCGAGGAGCTCGAGCAGGCGATCCTCGACGCCGCGTTCGAGGAGTTCCGCGAGGCCGGCTATGCGGCATTCACGATGGAAGGCGTCGCGAAACGAGCCGGCACCAGCAAGCCGGTCGTGTACCGGCGCTGGTCGAGCAAGGTGGAGATCCTGATCGCGTGCGTCTCGAGCCGCCTCCCCCAGGCCGAGACGGTGCCCGACACCGGAACCCTGCGCGGCGACATCGTCGCGTTGGTCACATTGGCGCACCGGCGCATGCGCCAGATCGGCCAGACCGCGATGCTCGGCATGCTCGCCGACGTCGGTGCCAACCCCGAACTCCGCAGCATCCTCGTCACCAACCTCGTGAGCGAGCTCACCAGCCTGCTGGAGCGGGCCGTGTGGACACGCGCGGTCGACCGGGGCGAGCTCGAATGGGGCCACCTCACCGAGCGCCTGCGGCGGCTCCCGATCGACTTGGTGCGCAACGAGTTCATCATCTTCGGCACGGTCACCGCCGAAACGGTGGAGAGCATCGTCGATGAGGTGGTCGCCCCCGCGCTCAGAGCTCGCGGCGCCACGGTCTGAGCACCACGCCGAGCGGCGTGCCGGCCCGGCGCGAAAGGCGCCGCTTCCCGCGATCGGGTATCGCGGGTAACAGCCGGGCACGGGGATTCGGGCGGCGCCTTCCACCTCGTGTAATCTGGTCCGCGGTCATGCTCCCAGGGCGTGTGCGATGCTCGGCTCCTGGTAACGTTGACAGGCGCTCGGAGTGCCCTCTGCCTCTGGCGCGATCAATTAAGGAACCAAGCAATCACGAAACTGAGGCTTCACGCGTGGCGAACATCAAGTCCAAAGAAAAGCGCATTCTGACGAACGAGAAGCGCCGGATGCGCAACAAGGCAGTGAAGTCGTCGCTGAAGACGTCCGTCCGGAAGTTCCGTGAGGCGTCTGCCACCGGCGACGTCGCCGCCGCTGAGACCCACCTGCGCGCCGCCAGCCGCGAGCTGGACAAGGCTGCCACCAAGGGTGTCATCCACAAGAACCAGGCCGCCCAGCGCAAGTCCAAGCTGGCCGCGTCCTTCAACAAGCTCTCCGCCGCCGCCTAAGCGAGCGAACGAGCAGCGACAAAGCTTCAGAAGGCCCAGGGGCGCACGCCTCTGGGCCTTCGGCGTTCCCCCAGAGCGTCGGGCGCACTCGGGCGGTGTCACGTCTCGAACACCGTGCCCCGGGGCCCTGTCACACCCGCCGGGCACCATTGAAAACCGGGGGCCCAACCCACCAGGCCCCGAGCACGGTCGGCGTGCCCGCACCGCAAGGACCCCGCTCGGCGACCCCCTGCTCAGCGGCCCCGCTCGACCGCCCGCTCAGCCGTGGCGTTCGAGGGTCCCCGCGATGAAGTCGTTGAGCTTCACCATGCCCGCCACCGCCAACGGCAGCAGCAGCACCACCCACCACGGCACCAGCTCGGTCAGCGCCATCAGCACCGCCAGCGCGATCGAGCCCTCGAAGAACAGCACGCACCAGACGTTCGACAGGTACAGGTGCTTCAGGTGCAGCGCCCGCGCATACCAGGGCCGGCGCGGCCTGGACACTCGTCCGTGACGGTACTCAGACACGACTGCCCTTCCCTGCGGCACTCAGACGGGTGATCTCGAGGATCGCGTGCTCGAGCGCCCACCCCCGGTCGTCGGCCCCGCCCTTGACCTCGCCGTTCAGGCGCGCGCACACCCGCATCGCCTCGGCGAGGGCATCCGCCGTCCAGTTCCGGGCCTGCTTGCGGGCCTTCTCGATCTGCCACGGCGCCATCCCGAGCTGACCGGCCAGCTGCGCCGCCCCGCCGCGCTCGGCGGCCACACGCGAGAGGTTGCGCACGGCCATCGCCAGCGCGTCGGCGATCGGCACCGCGTCGACCCCTACCTGCATGGCCCAGCGCAGCGCACCCAGGGCCTCGGCCGCGTCCCCTGCGATCGTCGCGTCGGCGACGGTGAACCCCGAGACCTCGGCCCGCCCGGAGTAGTACTGGGCGACGCTCTCCTGCGTGATCTTGCCGTCGGTGTCCGCCACGAGCTGCGCGCACGCCGAAGCGAGCTCGCGCAGGTCGGAGCCGACCGCCTGGATGATGGTGTCGGCGATCTCCGCCGAAGCCGAACGCGGCGAGGCCCCCGCGTCGCGCAGCTCGCCGCGCACGAAGGCCACCCGGTCGGGCAGGCGCTTGATCTTGGAGACGCGCACGACCTCGACGTTGAGCTTCTTCAGGCCTTCGGCGAGGCCCTTGCCCTTGTTGCCGCCGTTGTGGCACACCGCGAGGTAGATGTCCGGGGCCGGCTGCTTGGCGAACGCGAGCACTGCGGCGGCGAGGTCCTTGTCGACGTCCTGGCCGGACTCGATGATGCCGACGACCGCGCCGCCGAACAGGGTCGGACTCGTCAGCTCCGCGAAGGCGCCCGCGGTGAGGTCGCCGCCGTTGATGCGGTTGACGGCGGGCGCGGTCTCCCCTTCGGGGAGCTCGGCGCGCACCGCCTTCACGAAGTCGGCGGCGGCCCGCTCGGCGAGGAATTCGTCGTCGCCTTGGATCAGGCGGATGGGTTCGAGTGCAGCCACCGGTCCATCCTCCCATGCCGCCCGCGGACCCCAGGGTTTCGACCGGGCCATCGTCTACCGCACAACCCCTGTGTACTGCCCCACGATGCCGGTCCCCATCGCGGCATCCGCCACCCATTCACCCGAAAGGAGACCTTTCGCAGCCGCCCAGGCGAATGCAACCCCGCACCCCGCACCCCGCACCCCGCACCCCGCACCCCGCACCCCGCACCCCGCACCGACCCAGCCTGCCCGGCGCCCACCCGCCGTCCGCAACCACCTCAGTTCGCCGTCGTCACCTCGAACGCATTACTGTTGCGCACCACCGTGATCCGACCCGATTCGTCGGTGCGGAACACCAGCGCCCCGCCCTCCTCGAGCACCCTGAGCGGCCCCGGGTCCGGGTGGCCGTATTCGTTCCCCGCCCCCACGCCGACCAGCGCCACCGCCGGGTCGGCCGCCTCCAGGAACTCCCGCACCTGGAACGACGACCCGTGATGCGGCACCTTCAGCACGTCCACCCCCAGCACCGCCCCGCTCCCGAGCAGCGCGCGTTGGCCTTCCAGCTCAACGTCACCGGTCAGCAGCACACTCGTCCCGGCCACCTCCGCCCGCACCGCCACCGAGTTGTTGTTCGGATCCGACCGCGTCCCGTTCAACAACTCCGCCGGCGGCCCCAGCACCTCAAGCCGCGTCGCCCCGAACTCGAACACCTCCCCCGGCACCGCCTCCAGGACCGGCACCGCACCGGCCCGCTCCTCCACCAGCTCGTACCCGTACTGCGCCTCCCCCGGCGGCGGCGCCAGGATCGCGTCGACCTCACGGCCCTCCATCGCCCCGGCGATCCCGGCCGTGTGATCGATATGGAAGTGCGACAACACGAGCAGCGCGATCCTGTCCACCTCCAACTCGTCCAGGCACGCGTCCACCGCCGCAGGCTCCGGCCCGACATCGACCACCACCACCGCGTCCCCCGCAGGCAGCACCAGCGCATCCCCCTGCCCGACATCGCACATGGTCACCACCCACCCCGAAGGCGGGCCACCGGTCATCAAGCACGCCGGCACCGTCCCCAGGCCCGCCGCCACGAGCACCGCGAGCACCGGGACCCGCAGCCGCCGTATCTGCAGCAGCACCACCAGTGCCGCCAGCGCTGCGGCCGACCCGAGCCCCCACCACACGCCTCCCGGGACCGGCACCAGCGCACCGGGGATGTCCGCCCCGTTGCGCGCCAACCAGATCAGCCACCGGGCCGGAACGGCCGCCAGCTGAGCCGCCAAGGCGCCCGCCGGAAGCCACACGGCCGCCAGAGCGGCGGCACCCACCGAAAGCACCACCACCGGCGCGGCGACCAAGGCCGCCAGCACGTTCACCGGAACCGACACCAGGCTCACCCCGCTGCCGAGTCCGATCAGCAGCGGCGTGACCGCCACCTGCGTCGCCAGCGGAATCGTGACGGCCAGCGCCACCGGCTGCGGCCAGCCGCGGTGCTCGAGCGGCCGTGCCCAGCGGAACGCCAGGAACAGCAATCCGACGCATGCCCCGACCGACAGCGCGAACCCCGCCTGCGCCGCCATGTCCGGGTCGGCCAGGACCACCACGAGGACCGCCGTCGCCAACCCGGGCATCGCCGCCCGGGGCCTCCCGGCGGCCAGCGCCAGCAAGGTCATCCCCGCCATCACCGCAGCACGCAGCACGCTCGGCTGCGGCCCGGCCACCACCACGATCGCCGCGATCGCGACCGCCCCGGCGACCACCCGCCCGCGCGGACCGGCCCTGCACGCCAGCGCCACCGCCAGGACCGCTCCGACCACCAGACTCAAGTGGTATCCGGAGACCACCACGAGATGCACCAGCCCGGTCGCGCGGAAGTCGGCAGCCAATGCCGGGTCCATCTTCGAGGTGTCGCCGACCGCGAGCGCGGGGATCAGGCCCGCTTCGGGTTGCGGCACCGTCTCGACGGCGGTCGCCAACCGCTCCCGCACATGCGCGGCTACCTGGTGCGGAAGCGACAGCGCCCCAACGGGTTCAGGAGGCCCGCGGGCACTGACGATCGCAGCCGTCAGCCGACCCGCATCGGCTTCGCGGAGGACGGCCGGCACGGTCAGCCGCTGCCCCGCGTTCATCGCAAGCCACTCCTCGCCTGAGGCGACGAGCAGCACCTGCCAATGTCCCTCGAGCGCAACGCCATCAGTGTCGAAGGAATGCAGTCGCGCGGACGCCGTGACGAGCTCCGGGCGGCGGGTCGACGGCTTCGGCGCGGTGTGCAGCACCAGCTCGGCCTCGCCGTGTGCTTCAGATCCGGTGAGCGCCGCGAGCCCGGCATGGTCTCGCACGGCGACATGCACCGTCGTGACACCCGCGCTGAGCACCCCGCCGAATGCGACGGTCGCGACGCCCGCGGCGAACCCGCGCTTCCACTTGCGCCCCAACACCACCAGGACTGCGCAACCGGCCGCGGTGAGTATCCCGCTGACCACGGTGCCGTACAGGCCGGCAAGCGCCGCCGCCCACACACCGGCGGCGACGAGCGGCAGCCGCCAATCACGCCGCACCACCTCGGAAGGCGCGGGCCGCAGCGCGAACTCATAGCTCAAAGCGCAGCCCTTCCCGAGCGGCCCGACCTACCGCACCCTCCTCGGCCAGCCCCGAGTTCACACCGGCCCGGCCGCATCCCGCAACGCCGCCTCATAGCGTCACCTGGTCGCGCAGCTGTTCCAGCAGTGCCGAGCCGATGCCGGAGACCTCGGACAACTCGTCGAGCGACTGGAAGCTGCCATTGGTCTCGCGGTACTCGATGATGCGCTCGGCGAGGACCGGGCCGATGCCGTTGAGCGCGTCCAGTTCCGCAGCGCTGGCGAAATTGATGTTCACGAGGTCGCCGGCGCTCGCGCCACCGGTGCCGTCTCCGGGCACCGGCGCGGCTCCCGTGGCGGCGGCGTCGGGAACCGCGACGAGATCGCCGTCCGCGACGACTCTTGCTAGGTTGAGGAATCCGGGGTCCGCGCCTTCGGTCAGCCCGCCCGCCGCCTCGATGGCATCGGCGACGCGCGCTCCGGCCTCGAGCTCCACGATCCCCGGTTCGTTGACCGCCCCGGCGACCGAGACGATGATCGTCTCCGGTTCGGCCGCACTGGCTTCGACGGCCACGGCCGGTGCCGTCGCAACGGGCTCGGCATCGGGCCAGGACAAGAGGGTCACCGAGAGGCCGACGGCCGCGACCAGCAGTGCGACCGTGACCAGGACCCAGCGGTTGTGATGTGAAAGTCCGAGACGGTGCTGGAGACGCTCGAGCCGCTGGTCGAAGCGTCTGGCGGGCGCGGATTTGAGGACCGGTTCCGGTTCGGCTTCCCCGGAGTCGGCGTCGACGGTCTCCTTGCAGACTTCCGGTTCGCTCGCGGGGTCGTTGAGCCGCATCCGGAGCCTCGCGGCGAGAGCGGCGGAATCGGGTGGCAGTTCGCGTTCCATACCTGGCTCAACGACCGAAGGGCACGGCCGTGATTCCCAACTTTTCGGCCTGTGGATAACCCGAATCGACCCTGTGGATAACCCCAAGAAGTGTGGACGGAGCCCGCTCCTCAAGTCATAATGCGGATTCCGCCGCCCCGGAAGACTGTCGTACCCGGGTGGGAGTGTGGTCTTTTTCGGTTGGTCGGAGGCGGATGCGGGTGGGAAGGGGCATGCCCTATACGCCCGCTCGCGGCGCGAGCGCGGGCTGACACGCCCAACCGCGGGGCCGCGCCTCATCCGCCGCTCGAACCCCGAACCCACTGATTAAGGGTCAGCTGCTTCGTCGATCGAGCTCCCGCTCAGGGAATGCGCCTCGTGATCACGCCGACCAGCCCCGGCCCGCAGTGAGCGCCCACCGCCGCACCGACTTCCGTCACGTCCATGCGCCGCAGTCGGCCCTCGAACCGCTCGGCGAGCCAACCCGCCAACGCCTCGGCCCGGCGCTCCGCGCCCAGGTGGTGCACCGTCATCTCGACCTCGGCATCACCGGCGTCGGCCACCGCGAGCGCCGCCAGTCTCTGCAGGCCGCGTGTGGGCGTCCGCACCTTCTCCACCACGTCGATGCGCCCGTCCTCGACCCCGAGGATCGGCCTCACCGACAGCGCCGTCCCCACGATCGCCCGCGCCGCACTGATCCGGCCGCCGCGCCGCAGGTACTCCAATGTGTCCAGATAGAAATAGGTGGAGGTCCGCCCGATCGCCGCCTGCGCCGCCGCAGCGGCCACCAGCAGCGCAGCGCCCTGCTCCGCGGCGTCGGCCGCGGCGAGCGCCGGGTACCCGACCCCCATGCCCGCGCCGAGCGAGTCGACCACCGCGACCCGGCCGCCGAACCCGGCCGCCGCGGCCTCCGCAGCGGCCACCGTCCCCGAGAGCCGCCCAGAGAGGTGCACCGAGACGATCCCGCTCGCGCCTTCGTCCAGCAGCCGCGTGTACGTCGCCCGCAGCTCCTCCGGCGGCAGCCCCGAGGTGGTCACCTCGCGGCCCTCCCGGATCGCCCGCACGATCACCTCGCCACTGATGTCCTCGCCTTCGCGGTACTCGACGCCGTCGATCAGCACCGGGATGCCGAGCACCGTCAAGCCGCCGCGCACAGCGCGCAGCGGCTCAGGCAAAGCCGAAGTGGAATCGGTAACGACGACGACGGTCACGCCGCCACAGTACCTAATCCGAAGGTTGGGCATCCTCCACCACGAACGGGGTGCCCTGCTGACACGTCGACATCATGCCGTCGTCGACCGCGCCCTGCAGTGTGACCGTCGCGCCCGCGTACACGACCGACGAGTCGAAGTTCCCGAAGATCCCGTACACGGTCCCCTCGTACTCGAGCACGAGACAGCCGGATTCGACGCCGGCCTCGATCGTGCCGCTGATCGTCATCGACGAACCGGGCTTGGACGAGTCGCCGAGCGACGGGTCCAGGTAGGGGGTGGTCTCCTCGGGCACGGGGCTCTCCTCGGTGGATTCGGGGGCGCTGGTCGGTTCGGCCGAGGTCACGGGTGTCGACGTCTCGCCGTCGGAGCCGCCGCTACCCGAGCCGCACGCGGCGAGCACGGCCACCATGAGCACGCCGACGAGCGGGCCGGTCAGGCCCGCGATCCGTCGCACGCGCGAAGTCTGCGTATCCATGCCGGTTTGACGCCTCCGAGCCCGGCGCGGTTGCACCTCGACCGAAGCCTACGACGCCAAAGCGAACGCAGTCCAGGTTTCCAGGGGTCCTGAACGGTCGTCAACGGGCCGCTTGCTGGCCTTTCGCAAGCGGGCTCTGCCCGATCGTGTGCGGAGCCGGAACGCCCAGGTTGTACCCGAACAGGCGCCACTTGCCCGACCGCATCCGCCGCAGCTCGGCCCAGTGCGCGTTGTCCATGCCGGAGAGGCTGCTCGCCGCCGCCTCGTCGAACCCGAGAACGCTGCCCACGATCTGCCGCGCCGAACCCCCGTGGCAGACCACGATCGCGGTCCCCTCGTCCTTCGCCTCGACCATGTCACGCACGGCCTCACCGGTCCGGCGGTGCAAGTCGCCCCACGTCTCGATCTCAGGGTGCTGCAGCGGCTCCTGAGCGCGCCAACGCCGGTGCTCCTCCGGGAACTGCTCAGCGATCTCGCGCTGCGTCAGGCCCTCCCAGGGGCCGTACGCACGCTCGCGCAGGCGCTTGTCCAGCTCGATCTCGATGCCGGTCAGATCGGCGATCGGCCGAGCCGTGTCGACCGCCCGCCGCAGGTCCGAAGAGATGATCCGCACCGGCCCGTAAGCGGCCAGCTCAGGAGCGGCCTCGGCCGCCTGCGCCACCCCGGTCGCATCCAGGTCGATGTCACTCGATCCCTGGATGCGGCCCTCAACGTTCCACAACGTCTGCCCGTGGCGAACGACCAGCAGCCTGTTCACTCGCCGTCCTCGCCGTCACCCTCGGCGGACTCGGCACGACGGGCCCGCTCAGCGTCGGTCTGGTCGACGAACTCGATCTCGGGGCAGTCCTTCCAGAGGCCGTCGAGACCGTAGTAGTCGCGGGCCTCCTTGTGGAAGACGTGCACCACGATGTCGTTGTAGTCCAGCAGCACCCACTGCTCGCCGCCCTTGCCCTCGCGGCGCAGCGGACGAGTGTCGTGCTCCTTGATGAGCTTCTCCTCGACCGCGTCGACGACCGCGTGGACCTGCCGCTCGTTCGAGGCCGAAACGATCACGAAGACGTCCGTGAGGGCGATCTTCGAAGTCACGTCCCGAAGGTTGATGGCAAAGGCCTTTTTGTCAGCCGCCGCCTGGGCTGCGGCGAAGGCCAGCGTCATTGCGGTTTCACTTGCGGTCACGAACGCTCCTGACAATGGGAATCCCGCCGGCACTCACCGGCGCAGTTCTAGTCTTACACGAGGGGTACGACGAAGACTTCCCTGATTCACGCCAGTCGCTGTGCGAAGCATCCCAACGGTCAGCCGCGGTACAGCCCGTGCTCTCGCACGTACGCCTCGACCGGATCGGCCACGAGGTACCGGATCGGCTGCCCATCACGCACCCGCTGGCGGCATTCGGTCGAAGAGAGGTCCACCGCCGGCATGTCGATGAACTCGACCCGCACCCCGAACGAGGTGTCGACCTCCCGCCGCGAATGCCCCGGACGGTTCAACGCGATGAACCTCACCGCCTTGCTGAGCTCCTCGACCCGGTGCCAGGTGTGGAGGTTCTCCAACGAATCCGCGCCGATCACGAAGTACAGCTCTACTTCCTCGTCATACTCCCTGCGCACGTCGGCAACGGTGTCCACCGCGTACGTGGCGCCCGCGCGCTCGATGTCGCAGGTACTGACTCTGAACAGCGGATCGGACTCGACTGCCAACCGCGTCATCGCCAGCCGCACCGCCGCATCGGTCACCTTCAGATGGTGCTTCTGCCACGGATCACCCGTCGGAACGAACACCACCTCGTCGAGCGCGCACCGAAACGCCGCCTCACTCGCGGCAACAAGGTGCCCGAGATGCGGGGGATCGAATGTTCCCCCGAAAACTCCGACGCGACGAACTGGCAGGTCGACCACAGCCGAATCCTATCGCGCCCACTCGAATCGAGGGCACGCAAAAGGGCTCCACCACTAAGGTGAAGCCCTGAAATACGGCAAAGGAAAAGGCCCGACGCTTATGCGTCGGGCCTTTTCTCTATGTAAATGTTTGGCGGTGTCCTGCTCTCCCACACCCTCTCGAGTGCAGTACCATCGGCGCTGGAAGCCGTAACGACCGGGTTCGGAATGGGACCGG